>JBGQKY010000136.1:0-2727 GCA_041499745.1 Gaiellaceae bacterium | reverse complement strand
CCACCCCGGCGGCCGTCATCGCGGCGAGCATCGCCGGCGTCGGCTTCGTCACGGTGTCGGAGCGGAGATCGATCATGCGTCCGCTTCCGCGAGAGCGTCGATCTCGGCGAGCGTCTTGCATCGTGCGCGAGAGATGCGCTCGTACCGCTTCGCGAACTGGCCCGTCGAGTATTCGACGAACTCCTCTTGCTCGAGGCCGAAGGGCGTCACGCCGTTCTCGTAGCGCTCGAACGTCTCGGTCACGACGCCGAGTGCGTACGGGAAGAGCTCGTTCATGCGCGCCTCGATCACGTCCCAGACCGCCGCGTCGGCGGCGACGAGGCGGCTGAGCAGGTACACGCCGTACGCGATGTGCCGCGACTCGTCGCGCTTGATCTGCACGAGCGCCTCGCAGAGACCCGGCATGAGGCCATTCGCGGCGAGCGACTCATGATAGCTGTGGTAGCCCGTCTCGGCGAGCACGCCCTCGACGATCATGTTGTACGTCACCGCCGCGCGGGCGAGCGCCTCCGCCGACGTGTCGGTGAGCAGGCGGTTCATCGCCGCCGGGAGCTCGTCGTAGAAGATCGTCCGGTAGGACGGGACGTGGTAGCGCTCGAGATCCGGCGGCGAGCCGGCGACCTCGGAAAGGAAGCGTGCGAAGAGCTGCGTGTGCTTCCCCTCCTCGAACAGGAACGATGTCAGGTACAGCTCCTCCTCGATCCGGCCCTCGCGTGCAACGGCGAGCACGAGCGGCAGCAGGTCGAGCGTTACGGCCTCCTCGCCGGCCGCGAAAAGCGAGGTCAGCGAGAGGATGGTCTCGCGCTCGAGCTCGTCGAGGGAGTCCCAGTCCGCGCGGTCGCGCGCGAAGTCGATCGCGGCGGGATCCCACGTGCCGAGACGCTTCGCCTTCTCGTACAGGCGCAGCGGGAAGCAGTCGCGCAGCCCGCCGCTCGTCGAGCGGAAACCCTGACGGACGGCCATCTAGGGGAAGAGCCTAGACGGTGACGGTGGTGAGACCGAGGCGCTCGAGCTCGGCCGTGAGCTCGGCGTCGCCCGCGTCGGCGCGCTTGCGAATCGACTCGTGGAGCTCGACGAGCGCCGCGAGGTACTGCGCGTGCGTCATGCCCCGCCCGCCGGCAGACGCCCGAAAGCGCTGCGCGATCGCGCGCGGGACGCGGCGCAGCATGATGTCTTCGTCCTCGCGCTCGGGCCCGGGCTCGGCCGGAACCTCGTGGCGGAAGAACACGACGTCCCGCTCGCGATGGCCCCGCGGGGGCGGTGGCAGCGGCGCGGTGAAGAACTCGTCGCCTTCGTGCATGGGCATCAGTTTCATCTAGATAGCGCGCGCTGTCAAGCTGCCCGTGAGGGCCGATATCCTGGGTTTCGTGGATCTCCGGCTCCTCGAGACGACCCTCGCCGGCCTCGGCGCCCCGGCCTACCGCGCCCGCCAGGTCTGGGAATGGACGGCCCGCGGTGCGGAGGGCTACGAGGCGATGACGAACCTGCCGCGCGCCCTGCGCGCCGAGCTCACGGCCTCGGTGCCGTTCTCGACCCTGACAGTCGAGACGGAGCGCGAGTCGAGGGACGGGACTGTGAAGACGCTCTTCCACACGGCCGACGGACATCCGGTCGAAGCGGTGCTGATGCGCTACCGCGACGGGCGGCGCTCGCTCTGCCTCTCGTCGCAGTCCGGGTGCCCGCTGACGTGCACGTTCTGCGCCACCGGACAGATGGCGTTCGGTCGCAATCTCACCGCGTCGGAGATCGTCGACCAGGCGCTGCACTTCCGGCGGCGCACCGAGGTCGACCATGCCGTCTTCATGGGCATGGGCGAGCCGATGCTCAACCTCGACGAGGTGCTCGCCTCCGTGCGGCGGCTGCCGAACATCGGCATCACCCACCGGCGCACGACGATCTCGACGGTCGGTTGGCTTCCCGGGCTGAAGCGGTTCGTCGACGAGGTGGACGACCCGATCCGGCTCGCATTCTCGCTGCACGCGCCCGACGACGAGCTGCGCTCGAAGATCATGCCGGTGAACGACCGCTACCCCCTGGCGGACGTGCTCTACGAGTGCCGCCGCCACGCCGAAGCGGTGAACCGGCGCGTCTTCGTCGAGTACGTGATGCTCGCGGGCGTGAACGACGCGCCGGCACAGGGACGTGCACTCGCCGAGCTGCTCGGACCGGACGACTTCAAGGTGAACCTCATTCCGTACAACCCGACCGGGCGCTTCGACGGCTCGCCCCGCGAGCGGATCGGCGCCTTCAAGGCACAGCTCGACCGCGCGCGCGTACCCGCGACGGTGCGGCTTACGCGCGGGCGCGACATCGAGGCGGCGTGCGGGCAGCTCGCGGCGGCGCCGAAGGTTGGTGCGGCTCGCCTCGAGCCCCGGCCTAGCCCTGCCCTAGGATCCTCCGGTGGCGCGCTACGCGATCCGGGGAGGCCGTGAGGGCTACGACCGGCTGAAGCTTCTCGCTCGTACGCGCTGGCCGGACACGTCGGCTCTGTTCGATCGGGTTGGGGTTCGGCCGGGTATGCGTTGCCTCGACCTCGGTTGCGGCGGCGGCGAGGTCACCTTCGAGATCGCGCGCCTGAACGGACCAGACGGCGTCGTGATCGGCGTCGACCTGGACGAGGTCAAGCTCGCCCTCGGCCGGGCGACCGCCGTGGAACGCGGAGTCGCGAACGTCGAGTTTCGGCCTGCCGACGTCAACGCCTGGAACGAGCCCGACTCCTACGACCTT
>JBGQKY010000135.1:0-3554 GCA_041499745.1 Gaiellaceae bacterium | reverse complement strand
TCGCACCAGGCGGGCTCGTAGCCGGCGACGCGCGCGTGCAGCACGAGGTCGTGGTTCCGGCCGGCGACCGCGATCGGGTCGAACTGGATCGACCCGAACTTCCGGAAGACCTCGAGCACCCCGTCGAGGCCTCCCGCGAGAGACCTCGCAGGCGCGAGCAACTGCCGCGCAACGAGAAAGCGCTGCGCCGCCTTAGCGGCGACCTTCACCCGCAGGACACTAGCCGCGTGATCGTTGACCGGCTCGCTAACGGTGCGGCCATGGGAGCATGCGCCCGGCAAGATTCGAACTTGCGACCTCTGCCTCCGCAGGGCAGCGCTCTATCCCCTGAGCTACGGGCGCTCGCGGACGCAACAGTGTAGCGGCGCGTCAGTTGCGGTAGCGCAGCGCCACGTCGTACATCGCGAGGATGTTCTCCACCGGCGTATCGGGCTGGAGATGGTGCGAGCTGCAGAGGACGAAGCCGCCGCCGCGCCCTAGCGTGTCGACGAGACGGGCGACCTCCGCTCGCACCTCGTCGACGGTGCCGCGCGGCAGGATCTTGAGGATGTCGACGCCGCCGTGGAAGGAGAGCCGGTCGCCGAACTCCTCTTTCAGGCGATCCGCCTCCATGCCCTTCGCGTCCGGCTGGATCGGGTTGAGCAGGTCGACGCCGAGCTCGATCAGCTCGGGGATCAGCGGATAGATGGCTCCGTCGCAGTGGTACATGACGGGGACGCCGTACGAGTGCGCGAGCTCCGTCAGTCGCGCGTGGTGCGGACGCACCTCCGCACGCCAGGTGTCCGGAGAGATCATCAGCGAGTTCTGCGTCGCGACGTCGTCGTAGAAATAGACCATGTCGATCCGGTCGCCGGCGAGCTCGAGCACGCGCCGCGTGTTCTCGACATAGACGTCGGTGAGGCGCCCCATGATGTAGCGCGGGATCTCGACGTTGATCGCGATGTCGATCAGGAACTCCTGCATCCCGCGCAGCTGCCAGGCGATCTCGAACACCGAGCCGATCCGGAACCGGACGTGACGCACGCCCGCCGCATCCATCTCGTCGAGCAGCGCCGGCAGCGGACTGAAGTCCCACCAGTCGGGCTCCGGCCACGGGTGGCCGTGCAGGTCCGCGGCCGACTCGGCGCCCCGCAGCGGCCACGTCGCGAACTCCTCGTACGCGCCGAAGCCGTGCTCCACCTTCTGCCGGTGGCAGCCCCAGATGTCGAGCGTCGAGCCGTCCGGATTGCGCAGGCGCCACATCCGGTTCGGCGTCGACCGGTCGAGGGAGCCCCACCAATCCGGGACGGCGCCGACGGGCACGAGCGCCTCGGGATGCCGGCAGAACATGTCGTACGAGAGCACGCGCGTGTCGACGTCGAAGTGGCGTAACAGTGCCTCGCGGGCAGGATCGACAAACTCCGCGGGACCCACGCCCGTCGGATCGGGCTCGAGATGCGCGATCAGCTTGGCCCACACCTCCGGCGTCGCGAGGAAATCGACCGGAACGCGGTCCGGCTCCTCGTGCCGAAGCGATGCCTGCACCCGCTCCCGCGAGTTCACGCGCTCACAGGCGCGAGCTCGAGGCGCGCGTCCTCCGGCACCTCGACGCGGACGTACGCGAGCGCGACGACGGAGCCGTCGGAGCGGCGCGTGGCGCTCGTCACGCGCCCGACGACCTTGCCGTCGTGCACGAGCTCGGCGTCGTACTCCGGAACGTCGGGCAGCTCGAGTACCCGCAGGCCGCGGTTCGGATGCCCGCGGTAGTGCAGGCGCGCAACCGGCTCCTGCCCCGGATAGCAGCCCTTCGAGAACGAGATGTGCGTCGCATCCAGACCGGCCTCGGCAGGCAGCACGCGGTCGTCCAGCTCGCGGCCCCAGCGCGGCACGCGCGCCTCGATGCGGCGACGCTCGAGCTCCTTCGTGTCGAGCGTGGGCTCGAGCTGCGCGTCGAGCACCTCGACCGCTCCCGGGAAGTCTGTTGCGATCCCCTTGCCGCCGAACACGAGCGCGGACGTGTGCGTCTCGGGCTCGACCTCGCACTTCGCGCGCAGCCGCATCCGGGTGAGCAGAGCCCGCACCGGCTCGCCGAGCTCCGGCTCGGTGAGCAGCAGGAAGTCGTCGTCGCCGCGACGCCACACGACGAGCGGCGCGATCAGCCGCGCCTTTGCGGTGAGAAGCAGCGCCTGGCACGACTCGCCTACCTGTAACGCCTCGACGTCGTTCGAGACCATTCGCTGGAGGTAGTCGGCGGCGTCAGACCCCGCGACACGGAGATACGCCCGCCCTCGTGTAGCCACATCCATGCCGATTAGTGTAGGAACCGGTGCCACTCTTCCGATCCAAGGCTGAGAACAAGGTGCGCGAGGCGGGGTACGACCCGGCGCGGCTCCCGCCCGGCCAGTACCTCACGGAGAAGTGGCCGGTGCTCCATGCCGGCGACGTTCCCGACGTCGATATCGCCACCTGGACGCTCGCGATCACCGGCGAGGTCGAAGAGTCCGTGACGCTGAGCTTCGAGGAGCTCACGGCGCTGCCGGCCACAGACGTGACGAGCGACATCCACTGCGTCACACGCTGGAGCCGCTTCGACGCGCGCTTCAAAGGCGTCCACTGGCACGAGATCGCGAAGCTCTGCAGGCCGAAGCCGAGCGCCCGCTTCGCGATCGCCCACGCCGAGCACGGGTTCACGGCGAACGTGCCGCTCGCCGCGCTCGAAGACGAGCAGGCGCTCGTCGTCTACGAGGCCGACGGCGAGCCGCTGACGCCCGACCACGGCTGGCCGGTGCGGCTCTTCATCCCGACGAAGTACTTCTGGAAGAGCGCGAAGTGGCTGACCGGAATCGAGCTCTCGGCCGTCGACAAGCCCGGGTTCTGGGAGCGCTACGGCTACCACAACGAAGCCGACTTCTGGCAGGAGCAGCGCTACGGCTTTTGACTCGATCGAGGGATGAAGACGGCGCCGCCGTCGCGCCGATATTGGTAGTACCCACCTCCCCACCCCATGTACTCGAAACGGCGCCCTCCCCGGCGCCGTTTCCCGTTCTGAGGTAGAACGGCGAAGGGCCGGCGCGAGCCGGCCCTTCGCGTACCTCCGAGCCCGAAGGCTCCCTACATCATCCCGCCCATGTCCGGCATGCCGCCGCCCATTCCAGCGCCGGCCTTCTCAGGCGCCTCGGCAACGATTGCCTCCGTGGTGAGGATGTTCTTCGCGATCGACGCCGCGTTCTGAAGCGCGGAGCGCGTGACCATCGTCGGATCGCCGATCCCCGACTTGAGCAGGTCCTCGACCTCGCCCGTTTCGACGTTCAGGCCGAAGCCCGGCTTCGCCTGCCGCACGTGCTCGACCGCGATCGAGCCCTCGAGGCCCGCATTCGCCGCGAGCTGCCGGAGCGGCTCCTCGAGCGAGCGGATGATGATCTGCGCACCCGTGCGCTCGTCGCCCTCGAGCGAGCCCAGGACGGCCTCCTTGATGGCGTCCGCCGCGTTGATGAGCGCGACACCGCCGCCGGGAACCTGGCCCTCCTCGAGAGCCGCGCGGGCTGCCTGGAGCGCGTCCTCGACGCGATGCTTCT
>JBGQKY010000134.1:0-3705 GCA_041499745.1 Gaiellaceae bacterium | reverse complement strand
CGAGGAGGTGCGTGCCCTCCGCCCCGCGCTGCGGACGGTGCAGCACGTCGGCTACGGAGTCTCGATCCGCCGCGCGGGCGACGCCTGGGCCGCTGGCTTCGCGGATGCGCGCGTGACCCGTCGCGGCGTCGACGCCGCGCGCGCCCTCGGCCTGGTCCCGCTCGTCTACACGGTGAACGACGAGCGGCGAATGATCGAGCTCGAGGCGGCCGGCGTCGAGGGAATCTTCACCGACCGTCTCGAAGCCGCGTTGCGGCTATTTCGCTGAGCTGACCCGCCGCTCGGCGCGATCGAGCCACGCCTGCTAGAGCAAGACGACAGCCCGCAGCGCCTCGCCACCCTCGGCCGATGAGACGGCGCCGTTGATCTCCTCGAGCGGCCAGCGGCCCGAGATGAGCTCGTCGAGCTTCAGCCGCCCCTGCCGGTAGAGGCCGACGAGCTCGGGGATGTCGATCTGCGGGCGGGCGGACCCGACCTTGCTGCCGAGGATCCGCAACGCGCCGTCCGCGATCGCCACCCCGTCGAAGGCGATCCGCGTACCGGTCGGCGGCAGGCCGACGAGGACGAGCGTGCCGGCCCGGCGGATGAGCTGCGCACCCTGCTCGATCGCCGGCACGGCACCCGACGCGTCGAAGGCGTAGTCGGCTCCCACACCCCCGGTCAGGCTGCGGACCTCGGCGACGATGTCGTCACGGGCGGCGTTCAGCGTGTGGGTCGCACCGAAGAGTCGCGCGGCCTCGAGCTTCGAGTCGAGCAGGTCGACCGCGACGATCGTGCCGGCGCCGGCGAGCACGGCGCCCTGGACGACGTTGAGACCGACGCCGCCGGCGCCGAGCACGACGACGCTGCTGCCGGGCTCGACGCCGGCGGTGCGCCGGACCGCTCCGACTCCCGTTATCACGCCGCAGGCGAGCAGCGATGCAGCCTCCAGCGAGACGTCGGTGGGGATCGGGACGACCTGCGACGCGTCGACGGTGACACGCTCGGCGAAAGCCCCGGTGCGCACTCCCTGTTGAATGGGCCTGCCGTCGGCCCCTCTCAGCGGTGAATGCTGCGAGAGCGGGAAGTCGGCGAGCCGCTCGCACAGGGCCGGCTGGCCGCGCAGGCATTGCGGGCAACTGCCGCACGCACGGACGAGCGTGACAACCACGTGATCGCCCGGCGCAACGCCGCGTACCTCAGGTCCGATCTCGGCAACCACGCCTGCTGCCTCGTGCCCGTACACGGCGGGCAGGTCGCCACCCCACGCGCCCCGCATGAAGGCGACGTCGCTGTGACAGATCGCACACGCGGCCAGCCGCACCGAGACCTCGCCCGGTCCGGGCCCTCTAAGCTCGACGTCCTCGACGCTCAGCGGCTCGCCGAACGCGTGGCAGACCGCAGCTCTCATCGCCTGTCGAGCCTACGCCACGGCGGCGAGTAGGGTGCGCACGTGGACCGCGCAGACGCGCTCGAGCGCCTCGCATCATGTGAGTTCGACCTGCTCGTGATCGGCGGCGGCATCGTCGGCGCCGGCATCGCGGAGGCTGCTACCGCGCACGGGCTCGACGTGGCGCTCGTCGACAAAGACGACTTCGCGGGGGCGACGTCGAGCGCGTCGTCCAAACTGATCCACGGCGGGCTTAGCTACCTGCGGCTCGGCGACGTGGGGCTCGTGCGCGAAGCGCATCGCGAGCGGCGACTGCTGATGAACGTCGTCGCGCCGCACCTCGTCCGCCGGCTGCCGTTCCTCTTCCCGCTCTACGAGGACGGCCCGTACCGGCCGTGGTTTGTGCAGAGCGGGATCGTCGTCTACTCGACCCTCGCTCGCGCGAAGCTGAACGGGCTCGTCGACCTCGATCGCGCGCGCAAGCTGGTGCCGCAGCTTCGCGACGCGGGCCTCCGGTCGTGCGCGCTCTACGAAGACGCCTGGACGAACGACGGCAGGCTGACGCTGGCGAACATCCGCGCCGCCGCGGACCGTGGAGCGACGGTGCTCAACTATGCCGAGGTCGTCGGGCTCCGGCCGATCGAGGTCGCCGCCGACGGCCGCACGATCCCGGTGCGAGCCAAGGCCGTCGTGAATGCGGCCGGGCCCTGGGTCGATCGCGTCCGCCGGCTCGAGGATCCGAAGGCGAACCGGTCAGTGCGCCTGAGCAAAGGTGTCCACGTCGTCCTCGACGGCGGCAGGGACTGGAACGCCGCGCTGACGATCCCGCACGACAAGGTGCGCGTGAGCTTCGCGGTGCCGTGGGAGGGGATGCTGCTCCTCGGGACGACGGACACCGAGCACGACGGGGAGCCCGAGACGGCGCGCGTGACGGACGTCGACGTGCAGCAGGTCCTCGATGAGGCGGCGCTCGCGGTCGACGGTCTCGGGCCGCCGCGCGCGACCTTCCACGGATTGCGCGTCCTTCCCGGTGGTGACGGGACGACGGCGAGCGCGAAGCGCGAGACGGTCTTCTCGACCGGCCCTTCAGGGATGCTCAGCGTCGCCGGCGGCAAGCTCACGACCTACCGCCGGATCGCGCTCGACGCCGTCGACCACCTCGGCGTGCGCGGACGTTCGCGACGGCCGCGCGCCTTGCCGGGCGCAACCGGCCTCGACCAGATCTCCTGGCCCTTCGAACTCGACGCGGCGACGAAGAACCACCTGCTCCACCTCTACGGCTCCCTTGCGCTCGAGGTGCTCGCGCCCGCCAAGGCGGATCCGTCGCTTCTGGAGCCGCTCGTCCCCGGCCGGCCGGACCTCCGGGCGCAGGAGGTGTACGCCCGCGCGCACGAGTGGGCCCGGACCGACGAAGACGTCCTCCGGCGGCGGACCACGGGGTGGTTGGCTCCCTCCGGAATCCCCGTCCAGGGTTGATCTAGAGTGCTCGGTATGGCACCGCGCTACAGCACCAGGCTGACGCACCCCCTCGTGCGCGACGGTGGAGAGCTCAGGGTCGCAAGCTGGGACGAGGCGCTCGACCACGCCGCGGCCGGCTTTCGCGCAGCGATCGACGGCGGTCACATGACCGGCCTCTTCAGCTGCTCGAAGACGACGAACGAGCTGAACTTCGCCGCGCAGAAGTTCTCGAGGGTTGCGCTCCGCTCCAACAACATCGACAGCTGTAACCGAACCTGACACGCGCCCAGCGTCGTCGGTCTGGCGACGGTGTTCGGTGCAGGCGGCGGGACGAGCTCCTACGAGGAGGTCCGAAACACGGACCTGATCATCCTCTGGGGCTCGAACGCCCGCGATGCGCACCCGATCTTCTTCCACCACGTGCTGAAGGGCATCCACGCGGGCGCGAAGCTGATCGTCGTCGATCCGCGCCGCACACCCTCCGCGCAGTGGGCCGATCTCTGGCTCGGGCTCGACGTCGGGACGGACATTCCGCTCGCGAACGCAATTGCGCGGGAGCTGATCGAAGCCGGCCTCGTGAATACCGAGTTCATCGAGCGCGCGACGTCGGGCTTCGAGGCATATCGCGACTCGGTTCAGAGCTGGACGCTCGAGGAGGCCGAGCGGGTGACGGGAATCCCGGCGGAAGCGATTCGCGAAGCCGCTCATATGTTCGGCCGGGTCGATCGCGCCCAGATCTGCTGGACGCTCGGCATCACCGAGCACCACAACGCGGTCGACAACGTCCTGTCGCTCATCAACCTCGGCCTGCTCGGCGGGCACGTTGGACGTTACGGCTCGGGCATCCAGCCGTTGCGCGGCCAGAACAACGTGCAGGG
>JBGQKY010000133.1:0-3921 GCA_041499745.1 Gaiellaceae bacterium | reverse complement strand
GGCAGGTGCACGAGGGCTTCGCTCCATTGGGGGGCGGAGCCGCCGACGACGCTCGCACCGGTGAAGGTCGCGGTCGTCGACTCGGGCGTCGACTGCGCGCTGCCGGACTTCGTCGGCCGCATCGCCGACAAGCGGAGCTTCGTCGGCGGCGACCCGTGCGTCGACACTGAGGGCCACGGCACGTTCGTGGCCGGGATCATCGCCGCGAATCTCGACGGCCAGGGGATCGTCGGGATCGCATACTCCTCGCAGTTGCTCGTCGCGAAGGTCGTGAAGCCCGACGGGACGATTCCGCTCGACGCCGAAGCGTCGGCGATCCGCTGGGCGGCCGACTCGGGCGCGAGCGTGATCAACCTCAGTCTCGGCGGCGTCCGCGACCCGGTGCACCCGAACCGCGACACGTACTCCTCGCTCGAGGCGGACGCCGTGGCCTATGCCTACGCAAAAGGCGCGGTCCTCGTCGCGGCCGTCGGCAACGGTGACGACGCGTTCTCGCAGCCGTGGCCGTACGCGAGCTATCCGGCCGCGCTGCCGCACGTGATCGGCGTCGGCGCGCTCACGCGCACGGGGAACGTCCCCGACTTCTCGAACCGCGACCCGATCTTCAACGACATGACCGCGCCCGGCTCGGACATCTTCTCGACCTTCCCGGCCGCGATCACCGCCCAGAGGCCGCTCTGCGTCGACCAGGGCTTCTCCGACTGCGGGCCGGACGACTACCGGGTTCCGGAAGGAACCTCGTTCGCGGCGCCGCAGGTCTCCGCGGCGGCCGCGGTGCTCCTCGCGATCGCGCCTTCGCTGACGAACAACCAGGTCGCCGCGATCCTCGAGCACAACGCCGACGACGTCAGCGCCGCCACGGGCTGCCCGAACTGCTCGCTGCTGCGCGACTCGCGCAGCGGCTGGGGCCGGCTGGACGTCGCACAGGCGGTCGCCGCGCTCGCCGGCCCGCTGCCGGCGCCCGACCGATTCGAGACGAACGACGACGCCGGCACCCAGGCGCACACGATCTGGGGCAAGCAGGTGAAAGTCACCGCCACCGTCGACTACTACGACGACCAGATCGACGTCTACCGCGTCGCCCTGTCCGGCCGCGAGCGGATCACGGCCAACGTCGTGGCGGGCTGGCCGGGCGCGCAGGTGAGCCTGATGCTCTGGAAGCCCGGGACGCAGCGCATCGACGAGACGAAGGCGAAGACGCTGCGCGTCGCGCAGTCCGCGACGCCGGGCATCAAGCAGAAGGTGGCCTTCACCGCACCCGGGCGCGGCTGGTACTACGTCGAGGTGAAGGTCGCCTCACCCGGCTTCGGGCCGTACACGCTGACGCTCTCGAAGAAGCAGCCCAGCCGCTGAAGAAGCTCCGCTTCTTCAGCGGGATCTGGCACGCGAGACGCGGCCGTGGAGTGGCTCCGGCGAGAGCGCGGTCTCGCCTCCGCCGTCGGAATGGCGGTGTCCCAAGAGCGACGTAGGACTTGACTGCGCTGTTGCAACGAGCGGTATCGGAGCAACCTTGGTTACTGGTTTTCGAGCCGTTCGTCTTCTGCAACTGCTCGCAATACGCGCGCCGGGTTGCCGACGACCACCATGCGCGGTGGGACGTCCTTCGTCACGACGGCGCCCGCACCGACGAAGGCCTCCTCGCCGACCTCGATGCCGGGGCAGAGGATCGCGCCGCCGCCGACGCGGGCGCCCCGGCGGATCGTCGGGCCTCTCATCAGCTCTTTGCGGCGCTCGGTGCGACCCATGAAGTTGTCGTTCGTCGTCACGACGCAGGGCGCGATGAAGACCTCCTCCTCGAGCGTCGAGTAGGCCGTGACGTACGCCTCCGCCTGGATTCGCGTGCCGCGGCCGATCGTCGTGTCGTTCTCGACGAGCGAGCCGCGACCGACCACGACGTCGTCTGCGATCGTGACGCGCTCCCGGACGCACGACTGGTCACCGAGGATGCAGCCTGCGCCCACCTTCGCCCCGGCGAAGACGATCGCGCCCGTCGACACGATCGTGCCGTCTCCGATCTCAGCCGGCGGCAGCGGATCGCGCTTCGCCGTCGACTTCGCCCCGAGAGCAGGTTGCTTGCCGACGACCGCATTCTCGAGCACGCGGACGCCCTCGCCGAGCACCGTGCCCGGATAGACCGTCGCGGTGGGATGAACCTCAGCCATGGAGCGACTCGGTGAGCCGTTCGAGCGCGCGGACGACGCGTGCCCCGTCCTCGGCCACCTTCAACCGGTCGCCGCCGCCGGCGATCAGGTTCAGGAACTCCTGGCACTCGAGCTTCAGCGGCTCGTCGGTCGGGATCTTCGGGATGTAGATGTCGCCCGAGCGCGTCTGCCACTCGCCGTAGCTCTCGGCGCGCTTCCACGGCCCCTTCTCGTACACGGTGACCTTGCGCTCGAGCTCCATGTCGTCGAACACGACCATCTTCTCGCGCCCGACGACCGTCATCTTCCTCATCTTGTGAGGGTCGAGCCACGAGAGGTGCATGTGCGCGATCTTTCCGCTCGGGAAGCGGAGATAGCAGAAGACGACGTCCTCGACGCCCTCGGTGAGGAAGTCGCGGCCGTACGCGACCGCCTCGGCCGGCTCCTCGTCGAGCAGGTAGAGGATGACCGAGAGATCGTGGACACCGAGCGACCAGAGCGCGTTCTCGTTCGTGCGGACGATGCCGAGGTTCTGGCGGTTGCCGTACACGCAGAGCACGCCCCCGAGCTCGCCGGCGTCGATCAGCTCCTTGAGCTTGCGGACGGCGGGGTGATAGAGCAGCAGATGGCCGGGCATCAGCACGAGATCGCGCGCGGACGCGAGCGCCACGAGCTCGTCGATCTCCGCTCCGTGCATGGCCGGCGGTTTCTCGACGAGCACGTGCTTGCCGGCCTCGAGCGCCTGCTTCGCGAGGGCGTAGTGCGTCGGAACCGGCGTCGCGATCACGACCCCCTGGAGCTCGTCGTCGGCGAGCATCTCTTCGTAGGAGGATGTGGCTCGTGCGCCTGGGTACCGCGCCGCGAACTCGCCCCGGACGCCGTCGTCGAGGTCGCAAAGCCACGAGAGCCGGCCGAGCTCAGCGAAGTTCCGCGCGAGGTTCGGCCCCCAGTAGCCGAGCCCTGCGACGCCGATCAAAGCTTGAAGACGTTGGGCGACTCGGTGCCCTTGGCGCCGGTCGCGTTCCGTAGGTCGACGATGAGCTGCGCGTCGTCGACGAGCCTGTCGTAGTCGATCGAATGGTGGTCGGTCGCGATCACGACGCAGTCATACGGGGCAGGCTCGTAGGCAACCGACTTCATCTCGAAGCCGTGCTCGAGGAACGACGGCACGTGCGGGTCGTGGTACGAGACGTTTGCACCGGCCTTGTTCAGCAGCGAGATGAGCTTCACCGCAGGCGACTCGCGCATGTCTGCGATGTCCGGCTTGTATGCGACCCCGAGCACGAGGACCCTCGCGCCCTTCATCGCTTTCTGCGAGTGGTGGTTCAGCGCCTGCGACACGAGCGAGCGGCACCAGTACGGCATCTCCTCGTTCACCTTGCCGGCGAGCTCGATGAACTCGGTGTAGAAGCCGAACTCGCGTGCCTTCCACGTGAGGTAGAACGGATCGATCGGAATGCAATGCCCGCCGAGGCCGGGGCCTGGGCTGAAGCGCATGTACCCGAACGGCTTCGTCGCCGCCGCGTTGACGACCTCCCACACGTCGATCGACATCCGCTCGCACAGTTGCGCGAGCTCGTTCACGAGCGCGATGTTCACCGAGCGGAAGATGTTCTCGAGCAGCTTTGTCAGCTCGGCCGCCTCGGGTGTCGAGACCTCGACGATCGTGTCGATCGCTCGCCGATACACGTCCGCGGCGCGTCTCGTGCACTCCGGCGTGATCCCGCCGAGAACCTTCGGCGTCGTCTTCGTCGTCCAGTCCTCGCGGCCCGGATCGACG
>JBGQKY010000132.1:0-3957 GCA_041499745.1 Gaiellaceae bacterium | reverse complement strand
GGTGCGCAGGGCGCGCTCGAGCTCGAGTGGCGTTTGCAGGAGATTCTCGCCGAGGTGACCGGGCTGCACGCTGTCTCGCTGCAGCCGGCGGCCGGCTCACAGGGCGAGCTGACGGGCCTGATGCTCGTCCGCGCGTACTTCGCAGACAGGGGCGAGTCCGAGCAGCGGCGCAAGGTCGTGATCCCAGACACGGCGCACGGCACGAACCCTGCGTCCGTAACGTTGGCCGGGTACGAGCTTACGAACGTGAAGACGGACCCGCGCGGCAACATCGACATCGAGGATCTCCGCGGCAAGGTCGACGAGCACACCGCTGCGCTGATGCTGACGAATCCGTCGACGCTCGGCCTCTTCGACGAGAACATCGAGGAGATCACGGAGATCTTCCACGGAGTCGGGGCGCTCATGTACTACGACGGCGCGAACCTGAACGCCGTGTGCGGCATCTCGCGTCCCGGGGACATGGGCTTCGACATCGTCCACATCAACCTGCACAAGACGTTCTCCCAGCCGCACGGCGGCGGCGGCCCCGGTGGGGGGCCGATCGCGGTGCGCGACATTCTCGAGCCGTACCTGCCGGTGCCGGCGCTCGTCCGCTCGGACGACGGCACGTTCGACCTCGACTTCGACCGGCCGAAGTCGATCGGCAAGGTGCGCGGCTACACGGGCCCGTTCGGCGTCTTCGTCCGCTCGTACGCGTTCATCCGCATGTTCGGGCCGCGGCTCCGCGAGATGTCGGAAACGGCCGTGCTAAACGCGAACTACGTCCTCGCACGGCTCAAGGATGCGTACGACCTTCCCTTCGACCGCCTCTGCATGCACGAGTTCGTGCTCTCGGCGCGCACGCTGAAGCGGGAGTACGGCATCACGGCCCTCGACGTCGCGAAGCGGCTGATGGACCACGACTTCCACCCGCCGACGATCTACTTCCCGCTCATCGTCTCCGAGGCGCTGATGATCGAGCCGACCGAGTCCGAGACGAAGGAGACGCTCGACGCGTTCTGCGACGCCATGCTCGCGATCGCCCGCGAGGCGGCGGAGAGCCCGGAGATCCTGAAGGAAGCGCCGCACCACCGGCCGGTCAAGCGCCTCGACGAGGTGCGGGCCGCGAAGCAGCCGGTCGTGAAGTACAACTTCGAGCAGCATCCGGACCGCAGCGCCGAACGGCGTTCGGTCGCGGCCGAGGCTCCGAAGCGCGTCTGATGTGGTGGGAGAACGCCGCGATCTACCAGGTGTATCCGCGCTCGTATGCGGACTCGAACGCCGACGGCATCGGCGACCTGCCCGGCATGGTCGGCAAGCTCGACCACCTCGAATGGCTCGGCGTCGACGCGGTTTGGCTGAGCCCGACGTTCCCGTCGCCGAACAAGGATTGGGGGTACGACGTCGCCGACTTCTACGACGTCCACCCGGACTTCGGGACGCTCTCCGATCTCGAGCACCTGATCGTCGAGGCGGGCCGGCGCGACATCAGGGTGATGCTCGACCTCGTCCCGAACCACACGAGTAACGAGCACGCCTGGTTCACCGACGCCGCGAAGCGCGACTGGTACGTCTGGCGCGACCCGAAGCCAGACGGCTCGCCGCCGAACAACTGGAAGTCCGCTTTCGGCGGTTCGGCGTGGACGCTCGATCCCGAGAGCGGGCAGTACTACCTGCACAACTTCCTCCCAGAGCAGCCTGACCTCGACTGGTGGAGCGAGGACGTTCGCGCCGCCTTCGACGACATCTTGCGGTTCTGGTTCGAGCGGGACGTCGCCGGCTTCCGCATCGACGTCGCGCACGCGCTCGTGAAGGACAAGCTGCTCCGCGACAACCCACCTGCGCGGGCGGACGAGTCGCCGACCTGGAAGCGGATCGGCCAGTGGCCGAAGTACAGCGAAGGAAGGCCCGAGGCGGTCGACGTGCACCGGCGCTTTCGGACCGTCGCGCAGGGGTTCGATCCGGAGCGGCTGCTGCTCGGCGAGACCTACGTGAGGGAGCTCGAGAAGCTGATGCAGTACGCCGTGCCGGACGGCCTCCAGCTGTGCATGAATCTCGTCTTCCTCCACGCGCCGTTCGTCGCAAAGCAACTCGCCGACGTTGTCGGCTGCACGGAGAAACTGCTGCCGCCGGGAGCGACGCCGGTGTGGCACGCCTCGAGCCATGACGACCCGCGCTTCGCAAGCCGTTGGTGTGACGGGGACGAGGATGCGATCCGGTGCGCGCTTATCGGCCTCCTGTCGCTTCGCGGAGCGTGCATCCTCTACCAGGGCGACGAGATCGGGATGGAGGCGGTGCGCGTGCCGGCGGAGCGCGTGCGCGACATGGCCGGACGCGATCCGTGCCGGACGCCCATGGTGTGGCGCGACGAGGAAGGCGCGGGCTTCACGGAGCCCGGCGTCGAGCCGTGGCTGCCGCTCGGGTCGCGGCGCCGGAACGTCGCCAACCAGCGTGACGACCCGAGCTCGATCCTTGCGCTCACGCGCGACCTGATCGCGCTTCGCAAGCACCGGCGGCTCCTGCACGGGGCGTACGAGCCGGTCGACGCGCCGAAGGAGGTGTGGGCGTTCCGCCGCGAGGGCGGCGCGTTCGTCGCGCTGAACCTCGGCCCGGAGACGGTGCGGCTCGAGGTCGAGGGCGCCATCGTCATCGGCAGCGACCGCGCGCGCGACGACGAGGTGCTCGAGGGAACGCTCGAGCTGCGGCCTCGCGAGGCGGTCATCGCGGCCGCATAGCCGTCGGCGGCGGCATCGGCCCCGAAGAGGTTAGAGTCGCGCCGTGTCCGAGGCGCGGCTCGACGACTCCGGCTCAGGCCTCGCACCCGCTGGCGACGGCTGGTTCGTCGTGAACGTGCGGGACGCCGAGTGGTGGACGTCGGAGAACGGCGGAAAACAGCCGTCCGGCTCGGAGTGCGCCTTCGAGAGCCGGGAGTTCTGGTTCCGGCAGTTCGGCATCAGACTCCACGTCCTGGAGCCGGGCGAGCCGAACGGCCTCTACCACTCCGAGGCGCAGCAGGAGGCGTTCCTCGTGCTGTCCGGCGAGTGCCGCCTCCTCGTCGAGGGTGTGGAGCGGCTCCTCCGGCCGTGGGACTTCGTCCACAGTCCCGCCGGGACCGAGCATATCTTCGTGGGCGCCGGCGACGGGCCGTGCGTGATCCTGATGACCGGTGCGCGCTCGGAGGAGGAGCATCTGCACTACCCGGTGTCGGAGCTCGCGGCGCGCTACGGCGCGAGCGCGGACGAGGAGACAACCGATCCGAAGCAGGCGTACGTGCGGTTCGAGCCGTCACGGCGGGGGCGGCCCTCGTACTGGGACCGCCTCCCCTGGGCCTAGCGGAACGTTGATAGCGGCTCGCTCGGGGCAGGTTGTCGCCGGGACCAGAGCTGGAACACCCTCGGTTCCGCCACGAGCGTGCCGGCCTCGGCGGTGTGCGCGGCGAGACTCGCGATCGCCGCGCGTAGCTCGTCGTCGGAGGCGATCCCTTCGGTGCGGATAGCGTCCGCGGTCGCCTCGAGCGTGGACAACATGAGGGTCCTTGCCCTCGCCGGATGTGTGGACGGTTTGAACCAGAGTCACTTGTGGCTCGGGGATACCGGCCTCGCCGAAGTATCGGTACAGCTTCCGGCCGATCGAAGCGTCGCCGCCGCGCAGCGCGAGCACGCGCGGATAGGTGCGCGCGAAGAATTCGAATCCGTCATTGGCCGGGTCGCAGAACAGACCGTCGAAGTCCGTGTCCTCGACGGCCAACGCACCGCCCGGCTTCACCGCGGCCCACATCCTCCCCAGAAGATCAACGGGGTCGGGCAGGTGCTGGAGAAGAAATCGAGAGAAGACAAGGTCGTAGGAGTCGGGCTCGTTCCAGGCGTTGACGTCGGCAGGCCGAAACTCGACGTTCGCGACTCCGCGTTCCACGGCGGTCGCCCGGCCGAGGGCGAGCTTGACCTCGTCCAGGTCGACGCCGATCACGACGCCGTC
>JBGQKY010000131.1:0-4016 GCA_041499745.1 Gaiellaceae bacterium | reverse complement strand
TCGAACCGCAACTTCGAGGGCCGGCAGGGCCCCGGTGGACGCACGCATCTCGTGAGCCCGACGGTGGCCGCGGCGACGGCGATCGCGGGCCGCTTCACCGACGTGCGCGACCTGGTGTCGGCGTGAGCTCGTGAAGGTCTTTCGCTCCGTTACCTCGCGGGCGGTCGTGCTCGACCGGCCCGATGTCGACACCGACCAGATCGTCCCGAAGCAGTTCCTGAAGCGCATCGAGCGGACGGGCTTCGGCGAGTTCCTCTTCTTCGACTGGCGCAAGGATCCGGACTTCGAGCTCAACCACCAGGAGGGGAAGATCCTGATCACCGGCCGGAACTTCGGCTGCGGCTCGTCGCGCGAGCACGCGCCGTGGGCGCTCGAGGACTACGGGTTCGAGGCGATCGTCGCGCCGTCCTACGGCGACATCTTCCGCCAGAACTCGCTGAAGATCGGGCTGCTGCCGGTGACGCTCCCGGCGGCGCAGGTGAAGGACCTCGCAGAGCGCGCCCGCGCCGGCGAGGAGATCACGGTCGACCTCGAGGCGCGGACGGCCGGCGGCTATCCGTTCGAGCTCGATGACCACGCACGCGAGTGCCTGCTCGAAGGTCTCGACGACATCGCCCTCACCCTGCGCGAGGACGAGAAGATCTCGGCGTACGAAGCCGGGCATCCGGCGCCGGTCTCGACGCTCGCGATCTAGGCGGTTTCCTGCTTCCCGACTTCCTGCTTGGTCAGGTCGAGGACGTAGTGGTAGAGCTGCGAAAGGCCCTCCTGGGTGAGCGGGCCGCCGTTTCCGCGCTGGAGGTACTGGAGCATCCACTCCTCGCGAGCAAGGTCGACGAAGCCGATCCCGTGCTCCTCCTTGTAGCGCTTCAGCTGCGCGACGAGCTTCAGCCGCTTGTTGACGAGCGCGACGAGCGACGAGTCGAGATCCGAGATCTCGCGCCGCACCTTCAGGACGTACGGGTCATCAGAGACGGTAGGAACGCTCATGATGCTTGCTCCTCATGGCCTTCGTAGACGCCGACGACACGCAGCTCGCGCGTCGCCGCTTCCAGTTCCCGTAGCGCGACGCGCACCGACGGATCGAGCGGATGCCCGGCGACGACGGCGTCGAATCGATACTTCCACGGCGTCGCCGGCAGCGGCCGCGACACCAGACGCACGAGATCGAGCCCCGCGCGCGCGAACGGCTCGATCGCCGAGTGCAGCGCGCCCGGCTTGTGATGCGTCGCGAACGTGAACGCCGTCCGCGCGGCGGGGACCCGGTCGATCCGCGTGTACGCCGCGATCGAGACGAAGCGCGTGAACGCCGGAGTGTCGCTCACGTCGTCGGCGAGCACGGTGAGACCGTAGAGCGAGACCGCCTCAGCGCCGACGATTGCGGCCGCGGTCGGATCTCCGTCCTCGGCGACGTGCTGGCCCGCCTCCGCCGTCGTCGCCGACACGATCACCTTCGCCTGCGGCATCCGCGCGAGCAGGTCACGGCACTGATCGAGCGCCATCGGGTGCGAGCGCACGATCCGGATCTCCTCGAGCGGCACGGAGCCGATCGAAGCCAGGCAGTGACGGATGGGCAGGACGGTCTCCCCGACGATCGACAGCGCCCGCTCGTAGAGCAGGTCGTGGGTCTCGGCGACCGGGCCCGCAAGCGAGCTCTCGATCGGCAGCACGCCGTGGCCCACCTCGGCGGCGACCACCGCATCGGCGACCGCGCGGAAGCCGGCCAGCGGCACGAGCTCATCAAACGGGAAGAGCGCCGCCGCGGCACTGGCCGTGTGGGAGCCGGGCGGCCCGGGATATGCAACTGGCGGTGTCATGTGCGTGCCTCCATGCGTGACGAGACGGGTATCCCGCGAGAGATGTCCTAGCCGGCCGCTGCGGGGGAACGAAGGCGCCGGCTAGCGCATAAAGGCGTACGCGAAGAAGCCCGCAAAGGTGCTCGAAACGGCTTCACGCGTGAGACGCATCTCAGCCACGGTACGCGGCGCCGGCTCGATCGTCAATGGAAAGTTGTTCTCTTACGGCGGCGCCGAACTCGGCGGTGGTCGCGCTGCCGCCCAGATCGGCGGTCGGCGCGCTGACGATCGCCGCCTCGATCGCGCTCACGAGCGCTGCCGCCTCCTCGAGCCGCCGGAGGCCGTGCTCGAGCAGGAGCGCAGTCGAGCGGAGCATCGCCGTGGGGTTCGCCGCACCGCGACCCGCGATGTCGGGCGCCGAGCCGTGCACCGGCTCGAAGATCCCCGGCCCGCCGTCGGAGAGCGACGCCGAAGGCGCGAGCCCGATGCCGCCGGTCACCGCCGCCGCGAGGTCGGAGAGGATGTCGCCGAACATGTTCTCGGTGACGATCACGTCGAACTGCCCGGCGCTCGTCGCCAGCTGCATCGCAGCGTTGTCGACGAGCATGTGCTCGACCTGAACGTCCGGATACGCGGGCGCGAGCTCGTCGACGATGCGACGCCACAGCCGCGACGTCTCGAGGACGTTCGCCTTGTCGACCGAGGTCAGCCGCCGGTCGCGTCCCTGCGCAATCCGGAACGCGCGGCGTGCGATGCGCTCGACCTGCCGCGGGTGGTACTCGCACGTGTCGTAGACGGTGCCGTCCTCGCGCACGCCGTGCGCGCCGAAGTAGAGACCGCCGACGAGCTCCCGGACGATCAGCACGTCGACGGGGTCGAGCACCGCCGGACGGATGTTGGCGTACGTGTCGAGCGCGGCGCGAAGCGCGAGCAGCCCCTGCTCGGGTCGAACGTCCGCCGCGTCGAACTCGGGGTCGCCGACCGGGCCCTTGAGAACGGCGGTCGCCCTCAGGCACGCGTCGAGCGTCTCGTCGGGCAACGGCTTGCCCGCCACCCGGATCGCGGCGCCCCCGATCAGATGCTCCACGATCTCGACCGTGGGCGCGAGCAGCTCGAGCGCGAGCCGCGCCTCCGCCGCCACCTCTGGACCGATCCCGTCCCCCGGGAGGAGGACGACGACCTCGCTACCCGTCGGCAAGCACGCCCTCTGCGAGCGAGCGCGGCTGCCGTCCGCGCGGACGCGGCGTGAAGCCCGCCGCCTGCATGGCGGCGTTCCAGCTACCGAACACGCGCGCAACCGTCTGTCTGGACGGATGGTTCTCGCCGGCCTGGTCCCACTCGCTTGTCAACGGAGTCCGACTGTGCTTGCGGTGCCAGAGAGTGATCGCATAGACAATCGTCTCTCGCGTCCAGCGGAACCCGGTCCGTGGACCGGTTCTCATGAGACACCTCCTCGTAGATGGCGGCTAGACGGAGACACCGAGCGCCTCCAGGATCAGGTCTGCATCCGGCTCGACCACGATCGGGTCAAGCCGTTCGGCGACGAGGGCGGGCGTCTTGAGCCCGTCGCCCGTCACGATCAGGACGACGCGGTCGCTCTGGCCGAGCTCACCCCTCCGCACCGCCTCGCGCAGCGCGCCGAGCGTGACCGCCGGCGCCGTCTCGCCGAACACACCGGTCGTCTCGGCGAGCAAAACGATGTTCTCCGCGATCTCGTCCTCGGGCACCGCGTGGATCGTGCCGCCCGACGCACGTGCCGCGGCGACAGCGATCTCGCCGTCGGCCGGACTGCCGATCGCGAGCGACCGGGCGATCGTGTTCGGCCGCACCGGCTTCACCTTCTCGCCGCTCGCAAACGCCGTCGCGACCGGCGAGCAGCCCTCGGCCTGGCCGCCGTAGAGGCGCGGCGTCGTTCCCTCGACGAGCCCGAGCTCGAGCAGCTCGCCGAAGCCCTGGTGCACCTTCGAGAACATCGCGCCCGACGCGATCGGGGCGACGACCGCATCCGGCAGCTCCCAGCCGAGCTGCTCGGCGATCTCGAAGCCGAGCGTCTTCGAGCCCTCGGCGTAGTACGCGCGGAGCTCGACGTTCACGAAAGCCCAGTCGAGCTCGAACGACAGCTCAACGGTGAGCCGAGAGCAGTCGTCGTAGCTGCCCTTGACGGCGAAGATCTTCGCGCCGTAGACGGCAGTGGCGATCAGCTTCTCCGGCTCGAGGTCGGCC
>JBGQKY010000130.1:0-4274 GCA_041499745.1 Gaiellaceae bacterium | reverse complement strand
CTTCATCAGCGGGGTGCGCCAGAATCGTGGCTCCGACTACGAGGTGGTCGGCCGCACGCTCGTGTTCCCCCGGCCGATCGCGCAGGAGGGAAGGCTCGGCTTCTGGCGCTGGCTGTCGATGTGGCTCGGCATCGCCGGCACGTACCGCAAGCACGAGACCGTCGACGTCGTCTACGTGTCCGGCGGGCGGCGGCAGGTCGAGACCGGGCTCGTGCCGCAGGCGCTCGAGGACTAGACCCTCTACGCGGCAGGCGCGGCGGCGCGGCGGATCAGCGCGACCCGCATCAGCTCGTGCACGGCGTTGCGGTACACGTTTCCCGGGCCGACCGCGTAGTGCGGCGTGAAGTCGACGGCGCCGTTGAGCTCAGCGACGACGAACCCGCCGGCGCGGGGCAGCAGGTCGACCCCGACGAGGTCTCCGTTGACGGCGGCGGCCGCCTCGAGGGCGAGCCGCTGCGCGAGCGACGGCGCCGGTGAGGGCTCGCTGGAGCCTCCGAGCGCAACGTTCGTCCGCCACTCGCCGGGCGCGGCCGTGCGCCGGGCGGCACCGACGATACGTCCGCCGGCGACGATGAGCCGCAGGTCCCAGCCGACCGGCGGGACGAGCTCCTGGGCGAGCACGCCGTGCTCGGCGAACCAGGGGCGGGTCGCGAGCCGCGCGAGCTCGCCGTCGAGCTCCTCGGCGGTCGAGCAGAGGACGACGTCGCGGCCCCAGCTTCCGAACCGCGGCTTCAGCACCACAGGCAGCTCCGGGGCAGGGGAGAGAACCCCCTCGGCAATCAGCCACGTGCGCGGGTGCGGCACTCCCGCGCGGCGCAGGATGCGTGCGGTCAGGAGCTTGTCGTGTGCCGCGACGAGTGCGGACGGCGGATTGAGCAGCGCGGCGCCCCCCGCCGCAAGCCGCTCGAGCTCCGCCGTTCCGCTTTCGACTCCGTCGATCTCGTCGCGGACGTCGAGCCGTCCGAGTGCGATGTCTCCGGGCTCGAGGGTGCGGAGGGCATCGCGCGGGGACAGCACGGATGCCGGCAGGCCGAGTGAGGCTGCGGCGCCGGCAAGCGCATGGTTCGTCTCGCTCCTGCGGTGAGCCACGACGACGAACTTCACGCGGCGAATGGTGGGACCTGGCATCCACCCTGTGGGCGTCGATGTGGTGAAGCTCGGGTGACGGATTCGCTAGGCGGCGGCGCGATCTTTCGGCACCGCTTCGAGCTTGTAGCCGACGCCGTAGCGCGTCTGGATGAACGTGTGCCGCGACGCCGGCCGGTCGATCTTCTCGCGCAGGCGCCGCACGAAGACGTCTACGGTGCGGTCGCGATGCGACTCGCGGCGACCCCACAGCTTCTGGAGCAGCTCGTCGCGCGTCGAGACGCGGCCGCGCTCGAGCGCGAGCTGGTAGAGCAGCCGGAACTCCGTGGGCGTCAGCGCCGCGCTTTCGCCGTCGACGTACGCCTGCACCTCTCGCGGGTCGATCGTCAGCTCCTCGATCTCGATCGGCTCGCCCCGCGGCGACTCGTCCCGGCGGATGCCGCGCCGCGCCGCGGCGCGTACGCGCGCCACGAGCTCCTTCATCGAGAACGGCTTGACGAGGTAGTCGTCGGCGCCGATCTCGAGCGCGTGGACGCGGTCGTGCTCGGTACCCCGAGCCGAGACGACGACGATCGGCGTGCCGATTCCCTCCGAGCGCACCGTCTCGATCAGCTTCCAGCCGTCGAGGCCCGGCAGCATGAGGTCGAGCACGCACACGTCCGGCTGCTCGTAGCGCAGCTTCGCGAGCCCCTGGTCGCCGCTGCCGACCGCGACCGGGTCGAACCCGGCGGCGCTGAGGTGGCGCGCCATGCCCTGCGCGATCACATCGTCGTCCTCGACGATCAAGACCTTCGGCATCGGTGTCATTATCGAGTTCGGGGCGCGTCCGACGGGTTCCGACACGGTGAACGCTTGGTGAAGGGATGGTGAACGAAGAGGCCCGGCTCCAGGCGCTCGTCGCGTCCCTGGAGGAGCCGGTCGTGGTGCTCGACGAGGAGCGGCGGCTCGTCGCCGCGAGCCCGGCGGCAGCGGCGCTCGGCGTCGCCGGCGCCGGGCGCCGGGTCGGCGAGGACGTCGGCGCCGCGCTCGTCCTCTTCGTCGGGGCCCTGCCGGAGCTGTCGGCCTACCAGGAGCTTCGTGCCGGGTTCACCGCCGCGGTCTCCCACGAGCTGCGCACGCCGCTCGCGCGCCTCCTCGTCCTGCTGGAGAGCGCCTCGCTTCCGGGAGCGGACGTGAACGACCTGCTCGAGCAGGCCCGCGGCGAGGTGGAGCAGGCCAGTGAGCTGATCGACGACGTCCTCTTCCTCGGCGAGCTCGAGACCGGCCGGGAGGTCGTGTCGCTCGGCCACACGCGTGCCTTGCCCATGCTCCGTGAGGTCGCCGCCGCGCTCGCCGATCGCGCCACGCATTCGGAGGTGACCCTCCACGTGACCGGCGGCGAGGAGGTCGAGCTGCCGCTGCGCCCGCGCATGCTCCGCGTCGTCGTCGAGAACCTCGTCGCGAATGCGATCCGCTATGCGGGCCCGGGAAGCACCTGCCGGATCTCGGTCTCGGACGCCGGTCGCGGCCCCGTGCTCGCGGTCGCGGACGACGGGGCAGGGGTCGATGCGCTCGAGCTCGGGCGTCTGTTCGAGCGGTTCTACCGCGCGGACACCGCGCGCTCGTCGCGCGGAACCGGGCTCGGGCTCGCGATCGTCAAGCACATCGTCACCTCTGCCGGGGGCTCGGTGGAGGCGTTGGGTGCCCCGGGCCGAGGGCTCGAGATCGTCTGCCGCTTCCCCGCGTAAGCTCAAATCGTCATGTGCATCTGCGATCTCGTTGAGGAGCTCGGTGTCGCGCTGCTAGTCCGTTGCTAGGGGCAGGCGTTCCTCTGGGAGGCGATCCTCACGTTCTTCCTGATGTTCGTGATCATGAGCGTCGCCACCGATACGCGGAGCGGCCGGTCGGTGATGGCGGAGCGACTGTTCCGCCGGGCGGCGGGCGACCACCATGCGTCACGGTCCGCGGGGTCGCCACCTGCGACGACGCGTGCCCCGTCGTCCCCGGCAAGCGCTACGTCAACTGGCAGCTACCCGACCCCAGGGAGCGTCCGCTGGACGGGTGCGCGCGATCCGCGACGACATCGAGTCGCGCGTGGATCGGCTGCTCGCCGAGCTCGACGCGGGCTAGAAGGAGCGAGAGGCAACGCCCCGCGTCGCTCGCTTCGCCAGCCTCGCGATGAATCCGGCCGCCGTGACGATCCCGGCAGCGGACAGCGTGAAGATGTTCGTGGTGATGCAGCTTCGGCAAAGCCCGCAACACGCCTGAGCGGCGGGCGCGAGATCGACCGTCCGGTTCAGCACCGGCAGTGCGCGTAGCTGCGTCCGTTCGAGCACGCACTGAGTGTAGGGGTGTAACGGGCGCGGTGTGAGGGAGCTCAGAAGTTCTTGCCGCGCACGCCGCTCGCGATGATCGCGATGATCGCGATTGCGACGGCGACCCGGTAGACGGCGAACGGCGAATAGTCGCGCCGCCTCACGTAGCCGAGCAGCGCGTCGATCGCGATCAGGCCGGCCCCCGCCGCCGCGATCGTGCCGATGACGAACGGCCCCTTCGAGCCGGCGGGCAGCGGATTGAGCACGATGTGCTTCATGCCCGTGTAGAGGACGGCGCCGAGCACGATCGGGATCAGCATCAGGAACGAGAAGCGCGCGGCTGCGTCGCGAGTCAGCCCGAGGAACCGGCTCGTCGAGATCGTGACTCCGGAGCGCGACACGCCCGGCATCAGGGCCAGGATCTCCGAGGCGCCGATCGCGACCGTCTGGCGGAACGTGAGATCGCGAATCTCGGAACGCTCCGGCCTGCGGTCGGCGATCCAGAGGATCACGCCGAACACGGCGAGGAAGATCGCGATCTGCCAGGGCGCGCCGAAGTGGCTTTCGAAGACGTGCTCGCCGAGCGCGCCCGCAATCGCCGCGGGGACACTTGCTACAAGGACGTACCAGACGATGCGCTCGTCCTCGGTCTCGATCCGCCGCTTCGCGAGCGAGCGGAACGCCGCTACCGTCAGGTTGACGACTTCCGTCCAGAAGTAGGCGACGACCGCGACGAGCGTGCCGAGGTGGAGCGCGACGTCGAACGACTTCTCCAGCGACGCGCTCCCCCCGAAGTCGTTCCAGCCCAGCAACTGGGGCAGGACGAGGAGGTGGCCGCTCGAGGAGACAGGCAGGAACTCCGAGAGGCCCTGCGCGATCCCGAGGATGATGGCG
>JBGQKY010000129.1:0-4410 GCA_041499745.1 Gaiellaceae bacterium | reverse complement strand
CGTCGACCTTGCCGCGGAGATCCTCGATGTCGATGTTGCCGCGCGGGTCCGTCTTCACGTTCGTAAGCTCGTACCCGGCCAACGTTACGGACGCAGGGTTGGTGCCGTGCGCCGTGTCCGGGATCACGACCTTGCGCCGCTGCTCCGACTCGCCCCTGTCTGCGAAGTACGCGCGGACGAGCATCAGGCCCGTCAGCTCGCCCTGTGAGCCGGCCGCCGGCTGAAGCGAGACAGCGTGCAGCCCGGTCACCTCGGCGAGAATCTCCTGCAAACGCCACTCGAGCTCGAGCGCGCCCTGCGCACCCGCCGCGTCCTGGAGCGGGTGCAGATTCGCGAAGCCGGGCAGCGTCACGAGCCGCTCGTTGATCCGCGGGTTGTACTTCATCGTGCAGGAGCCGAGCGGGTAGAAGCCCGTGTCGACGCCGAAGTTTCGCGTCGAGAGCTCGGTGAAGTGCCGGATCAGCTCGAACTCCGGGACCTCCGGCAGGCGCGGCGGCTCGCTGCGCCGCAGCTCCTCGGGCACCTCCACGCGCGGCAGGCTCTCGTGGGTCGGAATGTGCGACGCACGCCGGCCGGGCTGCGACTTCTCGTAGATCAGCTTCACACCCCGACCTCCGCGAGCACATCGGCCAGCCGGTCGATCTCCGCCGGTGTGCGCTTCTCGGTGACTGCGACGAGGAGCACGTCGTCCATCCCCTCGTAGTCGCGACCGAGCGCGTAGCCGGGATGCACGCCGCGCTCGCGCGCCGCGGAGATCACGTCGCGCGCGTTCCGTCCGACACGCACCGCAAACTCCTTGAACGTTGCCCGATCTGAAAACACCAACTCGAGCCCTGCTCGCTCCTGGAGCTGCTGCTTCGCGTACGCGGAGAGCGCGAGGCAGGTCTCCCCCACCTCGCGCAGCCCCTGCGGCCCGAGCCACGTCAGGTAGACGAGCCCGCCGAGCGCCAGGAGGGTCTGGTTCGTCGTGATGTTCGACGTCGCCTTTTCGCGCCTGATGTGTTGCTCGCGGGTCTGGAGGGTGAGGACATAGCCGCGCTCACCCGCCGCGTCCACCGTCTCGCCGACGATTCGCCCCGGCATCCGCCGGATGAATTGTTGCCGGGCCGCCAGAAAGCCGTAATGAGGCCCGCCGTAGGCGGGGAAGTTTCCTGCCGCCTGCCCTTCCCCGAGCGCGATCGCGCAGCCGTAGCGGGCGGGGGCCTCGAGCACGCCGAGCGACAGCGGATCGACGTGGGCGACCGAGAGCGCCTCCGCATCGTTCGCAGCGGCGGCGAGGTCCGGCGCCGGCTCGAGGCAGCCGAAGACGTTCGGCTGCTGGAAGATCACGCAGGCGGCGTCCTCCGCCGCGGCTCGGAGCTCGTCCGGGTCGGTCGTCCCGCCATGGTGCGCAACCTCGACGACTTCGAGCCCGAAGCCGGGCGCGTAGGTCTTGACGACCTGCCGGACCTGCGGATTCGTGGCCTCGGTGATGACGACCTTCGTCCTGCCCGTCGAGTGCTTCGCGATGTAGCACGCGTCGGCGGTGACGGTCGTGCCGTCGTAGCCGGACGCGTTCGAGACATCCATGCCGGTGAGCTCGCAGATCGCCGTCTGGTACTCGAAGATCGACTGGAGCACACCCTGGCTCATCTCCGGCTGGTAGGGCGTGTACGCGGTCAGGAACTCGCCGCGCTGGAGCACCGCGTCGACGACCGCGGGAACGTAGTGGTCGTAGATCCCCGCCCCGAGGAACGACAGCTCGCGCGTCGTGTCGAGGTTGCGCGCCGCGAGCTCGGTCAGATGCGCCGAGAGCTCGAGCTCGGAGAGCGCCGGCTCGAGGTCGAGCAAGCCGTCGAAACGGACGCCGGCGGGGATGTCGCGAAAGAGCTCGTCGACGGAGGAGACGCCGATCGTCCGCAACATCTCCTCTCGGTCGCCGTCGGTGAGGGCGAGATACGGGTGGCTCACGCGACCCGCTCCCGGCGCCGGCAGAGCCGGCGCCTCCGCTCCCAGGTGAGCTCCGTCGAGCCTACGCTCACTGCTCGGCCAGAACCTGCTTGTACGCGTCGACGTCGAGCAGCGTGTCGACCTCCGACGGATCCGCCAGGCGAATGCGGATCAACCAGCCGGAGCCGTAGGGGTCCTCGTTGACGACTTCGGGGGCGTCGACGGCTGCCTGGTTCACCTCGAGCACTTCGCCCGAGAGCGGGGCGATCACGTCGGAGACGGCCTTTACCGACTCGACCTCGCCGTACGAGGCGTCCTTCTTCGTCTGCGACCCCGGCGCCGGAGCCTCGAAATGGACGAGCTCGCCGAGCGCGTCCTGCGCGAACCAGGTGATGCCGAGTACGGCCTCGTCGCCGTCGATGCGTGCCCAGTCGTGCTCCGCGTGGTAGGCGAGGTCTTCGGGATACGACTCCGCAGCGGCCAATTCAGTCCTCCCTTCTGTAGATCGGCTTCTTCACGACCTTCGCTGTGCGTGGCTTCCCGCGGACGTCGATCGTCAACTTCCTGTCCGGCACCGCCCGGGCGGCCCCCACGTAACCCATGCCGATACCGACGTCGAGCGTCGGCGAATGCGAGCCCGAGGTGACCTCGCCGCCGCCGTCGATCGCCATGCCCTGGCGTGGTATCGCCTTCTCCTCCATCACGAATGCGGCGAGCTTCCGCTCCGGGCCCTGGTCCTTGATGCGGCGAAGCTCGGCGACGCCGATGAACTCTTTCCCGAGCGCGCACGCGAAGCCGAGGCCGGCGGAGATCGGATCCGTGTCGGCCGAGATGTCGTTGCCGTGCAGCGGCAGGCACGCCTCGAGCCGCAGCGTGTCGCGCGCACCGAGGCCGCACGCCGTCACGCCGCGGGCGAGCACGGCCTCCCAGAGCGCGACGGCGTCCTCAGCCATGCAGAGAAGCTCGCAGCCGTCCTCCCCCGTGTACCCGGTGCGGTTCGCCATCGCCTGAACGCCGTCGATCTCGACCTCCGCGAACGTGTTCTTGGGTGCGGGCCCGAGGCCGAGCTTCGCGATCGCGTTCGGCCCCTGTACCGCGAGCAGACCGTACTCGTCGGAGACGTCGCACACGTCCGAGCCGCTGACCTCGTGCTCCTTGAGCCAGGCATAGTCGGTCTCACGGTTCGACGCGTTGACGATGAGCAGATACCGGCAGCGGTCGAGCCGGTACGCGATCAGGTCGTCGATGATCCCGGCCCGCTCGTTCGGCAGCAACGTGTACTGGGCCTCGCCGGGGGCGATCTTGTCGAGATCGTTCGAGAGCAGGCCCTGAAGGAGGTCGTGGGCGCGCGGGCCCTCGACCTCGATCTCGCCCATGTGGGAGACGTCGAAGACGCCGGCGTCGGCGCGGACGGCCCGGTGCTCCTGGATCACGCCCTCGTACTGGACGGGCATCTCCCAGCCGGCGAAGGGAACGAGGCGCGCCCCGAGTGCGACGTGCCGGTCGTGGAGCGGCGTCTGCAGCAAGGTCTGAGACATGCGCAGACGATCCTAGTGCGTGCCCGTCAGGCGGCGGCTGCCCTAGAACGGGGCCGCCCCGGCTTCATCCGAGAATGGGCCGGGGCGGCGGACCGGGTCGTGGGGCCGGCTCATGAGGGCCAACCCTTTGAGGGCACAGCGTTCTTTACCGCAGGGGCGGCGGGTCAAACCTCTGGATCTCGACCCAGAGCCGCGCCTACTCGTCGCGCAGGAACGAGGGCACGTCAAGCGTCTCGTCGGAGCCCCCGAAGTTGCCGCCGGTGAGCGGCGCGGCCGGGATCGGCGCCTCGAGCGCCGAACCGGTCCGGCGACGGCGGCGCACGCCGCCGAAGCCCGTCGCGATCACGGTCACGCGCACCTCGTCGCCAACCGCGTCGTCGATCACGGCGCCGAAGATGACGTTCGCGTTCTGGTCGGCGGCGCTCGTCACGACTTCCGCCGCCTCGTTCACCTCGAAGAGGCCGATGTCCGGGCCGCCCGTGATGTTCAGGAGGATTCCCGTCGCGCCCTCGATCGAGGTCTCGAGCAGCGGCGAGGAGACCGCGGTGCGCGCAGCCTCCGCGGCGCGATTCTCGCCGGAGGCCGTGCCGATGCCCATCAGGGCCGAGCCGGCGTCGCGCATGATCGTGCGCACGTCGGCGAAGTCGAGGTTGACGAGGCCGGGCACGGTGATCAGATCGGTGATCCCCTGGACGCCCTGGCGGAGGATGTCGTCCGCCATCCGGAACGCATCGACGACCGACGTCTTCTTCTCGACCACCTGAAGCAAGCGGTCGTTCTCGATCACGATCAGCGTGTCGACGCGGTCGCGGAGGCTCTCGATGCCCTGGTCGGCCTGCTGGGTGCGCTTGCGGCCCTCGAAGACGAACGGCTTCGTGACGACTCCGACCGTCAGCGCCTGGAGCTCCCGCGCGAGCTCGGCGACTATCGGCGCCCCGCCGGT
>JBGQKY010000128.1:0-4772 GCA_041499745.1 Gaiellaceae bacterium | reverse complement strand
CGCCGGTGCCGCCCTCGTGGCCCGAGATGAGGACGTGGTCGGCGCCCGCCTTCGCGACGCCGGCGGCGACGGTGCCGACGCCGACCTCGGCGACGAGCTTCACCGAGATGCGCGCCTCGGGATTCGCGCAGCGGAGGTCGTAGATCAGCTGCTTCAGGTCCTCGATCGAGTAGATGTCGTGGTGCGGCGGCGGCGAGATCAGCCCGACGCCGGGCGTCGTCATGCGCACGCTCGCGATGTACCCGTCGACCTTGTGGCCCGGCAGCTGTCCGCCCTCGCCGGGCTTTGCACCCTGCGCCATCTTGATCTGGAGCTCGTCCGCGTTCGCGAGGTAGTTCGCGTTGACGCCGAAGCGCCCCGAGGCGACCTGCTTGATCGCCGAGCGCCGGTCGGTCCCGTAGCGCACCGGATCCTCGCCGCCCTCGCCGGTGTTCGAGCGGCCGCCGATGCTGTTCATCGCCTGGGCGAGCGTCTCGTGGGCCTCGCGCGAGATCGAGCCGAGAGACATCGCGCCGGTCGAGAACCGCTTCACGATCTCCGCCGCGGACTCGACGTCCTCGAGCGGGATGCCCTCGGTCTCGCGGAAGCGAAGCGCCCCGCGCAGCGTTCGGCGTCGCGCGTTCTCGGCGTTCACCGACTGCGAGTACTGCTCGTACGAGTCCGCCGATCCGGAGCGGACCGCTTGCTGGAGCTGGGTGATCGTGTCGGGGTTCCAGTGGTGGTGCTCGCCGTCGCGGCGCCACGCGTAGAGGCCGATCACCGGCAGCAGCGCGTCGGGCGTCGACGGGTACGCGCGTGCATGCCGAGCGATCGACTCCTCGCCGAGCTCGCGGATGCCGATCCCGCCGATCCGAGAGGCGGTGCCGGTGAAGTGCCGGTCGATCAGCTCCGGCCCGATGCCCACTGCCTCGAAGATCTGCGCTCCGCAGTACGACGGCATCGTCGAGATGCCCATCTTCGACATCGTCTTGAGCAGCCCCTTCGCGACCCCCTTCGCCGCGCGCTTCTGCGCATCGGCCGATGTCATCCCGGGCGGGAGCCAGCCGAGCTCGACGAGCTCGCCGAGCGTCTCGAGCATCAGGTAAGGGTTGACGGCGGCGGCGCCGTAGCCGATGAGCGCGGCGATGCTGTGCACGCTTCGCGGCTCGCCCGACTCGACGACGATGCCGGCCTGGAGGCGTGTTCCCTCCCGCACGAGGTGATGGTGCACGGCCCCGGTCGCAAGCAGGGAGGGAATCGGCACACGACCGGGGCCTGCACGTCTGTCGGAGAGAATCAGGATGTTCGCACCGGCGGCGAGTGCGACGTTTGCCTCGGCGCAGATTCGCTCGACCGCGGGCTCGAGCCCGTCCGCGCCTTCCGACGTCGGCCACGTCGTGTCGATCGTCCACGACTTGAACACCTCGGACTCGACGCGGCGAAGCTGCTCGAGCTCGCCGTCGAGCAGGATCGGGTTGTCGATCACGAGCTGCCGGGCGTGCTCGGGCGTCTCCTCGAGGAGGTTGCGCTCGGAGCCGACGCTCGCGCGCACGCTCATCACGATCGCCTCGCGGATCGAATCGATCGGCGGGTTCGTCACCTGCGCGAAGAGCTGCTTGAAGTACGAGTAGAGGAGCGGCTTGCGCCCGGTGAGCACCGCGAGCGGCGTGTCGTTGCCCATCGACCCGACGGGCTCCTCGGCGTTCCGCGCGAGCGGCGCGAGGATCGCCTTCATGTCCTCCTGCGCGTAGCCGAACAGCAACTGCCGGCTGCGCAACGGCTCTGCCGGCGGCTCGACGTCCGGGGCGGGCGGCAGCTCCGAAAGGCGCAGCTGCTCGCGCTCGGCCCACTCCGCGTACGGCCGCCTAGTTGCAACTTGCAACTTGGTCTCCTCGTCGGGGACGATCCGGCCGGCGGCGAGGTCGACGAGGAAGAGCTTGCCCGGCTGGAGGCGACCCTTCCGCACGACGTTCGCGGGCGCTTCGTCCAGGACGCCGGTCTCCGACGCGAGCACGACCCAGCCGTCGGCGGTCTCGTACCACCGGCCCGGGCGCAGCCCGTTGCGGTCAAGCGTCGCACCGATCACCCGCCCGTCGGTGAACGCGATCGCCGCCGGGCCGTCCCACGCCTCCATCAGGCACTGGTGGAACGCGTAGAAGCCGCGGAGCTCGGGCGACATGTCGTCCCGGCCCTCGTACGACTCCGGGATCATCATCATCAGCGCGTGCGGCAGCGACCGGCCGGCCAGCACGAGCAGCTCGAGCACGTTGTCGAACGTCGCCGTGTCCGAGCCGCCGGGGCGGATGACGGGCAGCACTTTCTCCAGGTCGTCGCCGAAGAGCTCCGACGCGAGCTGCGATTCGCGTGCCCGCATCCAGTTGATGTTCCCGCGGAGCGTGTTGATCTCGCCGTTGTGGGCGATCACGCGGTAGGGGTGGGCCAGCTCCCAGCTCGGAAAGGTGTTGGTCGAATAGCGGGAGTGGACGAGGGCGAGTGCCGTCTCGACGCGCTCGTCGGCCAGGTCGAGGTAGAAGCGCTCGAGCTGGGGCGCTGTCAGCATCCCTTTGTAGACGAGCGTCCGGCAGGAGAGGCTCGGCACGACGAGGTCCGGCCCGGCCGCGAGCTCGGCCACGCGCCGGATCACGTAGAGCTTCCGTTCGAATGCGTCGCCCTCGAGGCCGTCGGCGGCGCCGATCACCGCCTGGCGGATGCGCGGCGCGACTCCGGCGGAGACGTTGCCGGCCTGGGAGAGGTCGACCGGCACGTCCCGCCAGAAAAGGAATCGCTGTCCTTCGTCTGCAACCGTTCGCTCGACGAGCGCCTCGAGCTGGGCCCGGCGCACGTCCTCGACGGGCAGGAAGAAGGCGCCGACCCCGTAGCGGCCGGGCTCCGGCAGGCCTTCGGCCTCGGCGCGGAGGAGCCGGTCGGGGATCTGGAGCAGGATCCCCGCTCCGTCGCCCGTATCGGCATCGGCGCCCGAGGCACCGCGATGCTCGAGGTTCGAGAGCGCGTGGAGAGCCCGCCGCACGGTCTCGTGAGAGGCCTCACCGCCGAGCCGCGCGACGAACGCCACCCCGCAGGCATCGTGCTCGTAGGCCGGGTCGTAAAGGCCTGATGGAGCGGGGTATGTGGGTGATCGGTCGGTCAAGACTGAGTTATCGCAGCGTCAGCGGACGATGCGGCTTTCCGCCTTATGGGGCTAGTCGGCTTGGCGGAGGGGGTGCCGACTAGCGCAGGCTGATGCGCGCGACGAACGCAAAAATGGACTTCTCGGCGTTCGGTGTGCGCGACATCGAGCTTCCAGACTAGAGGCGCCGGTGCCCCGGCGTCAATGATGTTCTTCGGTTCTCGGCTCCGAATAGGAGCAAGAAACGGCCAGCACTTGACAGGCCGCGCCCCTTCCTGCACTCTGAGACCGCGATGACGACCGCGCAGACACGCATCTCTCCGCTCAGGCCCGTCCGGGCCGGAGGCGTGTCCGCCCTCATTCTCGTCGTTATCGCGATTCTCCCCTCCTAGGGGAGATACACGAACACGCGTCCTTTGCCGACGCAGACGCCGACCTTTCCCCGGGAGAGGTGCGTCTTCGCTCTCACCTCATCGACCAGAGAGGAACGTGTTCGTGTCCCGCCGCAGAATCCAGGTCTTCGATACGACATTGCGAGACGGCGAGCAGTCGCCGGGCATCGCCCTGAGCCCGCACGAGAAGGCTGAGATCGCCGAGCAGCTCGTGCGCCTAGGCGTCGACGTGATCGAGGCCGGCTTCGCGGCGGCGTCGCCCGGAGACTTCGAGGGTGTTCGCGCCGTCGCAGCCGCCGTGGACGCTCCCGTCGTCGCCTCGTTTGCGCGGACACGCGAAGAGGACATCGATGCAGCCGCCGAGGCGCTCGCGGGTGCGCGGCGCTCGCGGATTCACATCGCGCTCGGCACGAGCCCGGTGCACATGGAGGCGAAGCTCGGTCTCGAGCCGAAGGAGATCCTGGAGCTCTCCCGCCGGGCCGTCGCGTACGCGGCCGCCCGCGTCGACGAGGTCGAGTTCTCGTGCGAGGACGCGACACGGTCGGACTCCGCGTTCGTCGCGCGGGTCTGCCGCGCCGTGATCCGCGCCGGTGCGGCCGTCGTGAACCTTCCGGACACCGTCGGCTACGCGTTGCCGGCGCAGTACGCGGCTTTCATCGACGACGTGCGGCGCCGCTGCCCCGAGCTGCGAACGGTTACGCTCTCGGTGCACTGCCACAACGATCTCGGCCTCGCCGTCGCGAACTCGCTCGCCGGCATCGAGGTGGGCGCGCAGCAGGTGGAGTGCACGGTGAACGGCATCGGCGAGCGTGCCGGCAATGCGTCGCTCGAGGAGATCGTGATGGCGTTGAGCGTGCGGGCCGAGCATTTCAAGATCGAGACCGGCGTCAACACGGCCGAGATCACCGAGACGTCGAGGCTCGTCGCGGAGCGGACGGGTTACGTCGTGCAGCGGAACAAGGCGGTCGTCGGGGCGAATGCCTTCGCGCACGAGGCGGGCATCCACCAGGACGGGATGCTGAAGGACGAGCGGACGTACCAGATCATGAATCCGAGCGACGTGGGCGTGCACATGACGCTGCCGCTCGGCAAGCACTCGGGCCGCCACGCGTTTGCGCGCGCGTGCGCGGAACGCGGCGTGACCCTCGCGGGCGAAAAGCTCGAAGGGGCCTTCCGCCGCTTCAAGGAGCGTGCCGACGCGGGCGGCGACCTCACGCTCGAAGAGCTCTTCCAGGAGGTGACGGCATGAGCCGTACGGCAACAGTCGCATGTGT
>JBGQKY010000127.1:0-4883 GCA_041499745.1 Gaiellaceae bacterium | reverse complement strand
GAAGGGCCTGCAGGGCAACATCTGCCGCTGCACCGGCTACTGGAACATCTTCGAGGCCGTGAAAGAGGCGAGTGGAGGATGACAGCCACGACCGCGAGCACGACCACAATTGCTCCAGAGCAGGTCGAGGTCGAAGCGCCGGCCGAGCCGGCGCCTCCGCTCCCGTGGTGCTCCGTCAAGCCTACGCACCTACCGCCTTCACGGCCTCGAAGATGTTCCAGTAGCCGGTGCAGCGGCAGAGGTTGCCCTGCAGCGCCTTCTTGATCTCGGCTTCGCTCGGGCTCGGGTTCGCGCGCAGAAGCGCGGTGGCGCTCATCAGCATCCCCGGCGTGCAGTAGCCGCACTGGAGCGCGTGGTGGTCGCTGAACGACTGCTGGAGCGCCGTCAGCTCGCCGTCCTCGGCGAGGCCCTCGACCGTCTCGATCGTCGCGCCGTCCGCCTGGATCGCGAGCAGCATGCAGCTCTTCAGAAGCTGCCCGTCCACGATCATCGAGCAGGCGCCGCAGTTGCCCGTGTCGCAGCCGATGTGGCTCCCGGTCAGGTCGAGGTCGTCCCGCACGAAGTGGATGAGCAGCTTCCGCGCCTCGACCTCACGTTCGTACTCGACGCCGTTGATCGTCACCGTGATCGCCTTCGAAGACGCGACCACTGTCATCTAGTGCCCGTCCGCCGCCTGGCGGGCGGCCCGTACCGCGAGCACCTCCGCCAGATGTAGCCGGTATTCGCTGGACGCGTGGAAGTCCGCGGGCGGGTCGAGGCCGGCACCTCGCACCGCCTCGCGCACAGCGTCCTCGTCGGCCGACAAGGGCTCGACGACGATCGGCACCGCGTCGACGCAGCCGAGGGCGACGCGGAGACCGCCGTCGAGGCTCGCCGCCGCATTCGCGATGCACGTCCCGTCGGCGCCGAGCGTTACGGCGGCGAAGCCGTCGTGCTTTCCCGCGGGAACCGAGATCTTCGTCAGCAGCTCGCCGGGACCGACCGCGGTCATGTAGACGCCGAGGAAGAAGTCGTCCGCCGTGACCGTGCGTTCGCCGGCCGCGCCGACGATCGTCATCCGCGCACCCACCGCGCACATGAGCGGGGGCAGGTGATTCGTCGGGTCGTTCGAGCAGACATTGCCGCCGATCGTGCCGCGGTTCCGAACCTGGACGTCCGCGATCTGGGAGCAGACCTCGCCGAGGATCGGCCGCGCGCGCGCTTCCGCCGAGCCGAGGATGTCGGTGTAGGTCGCCATCGCCCCGATCGTGAGCGTTCCGTCAGCGGCGAGCTCGATGCCCTTCAGTTCGTCGAGCCCGTTCAGGTCGACGAGCAGGTCCGGCGACGCGACGCGAGCCTTCATGACGCTGATCAGCGTCTGGCCGCCGGCCAGCGCCCGGGCACCGTCGCTGCCGGCGAGGATCGTGAGGGCCTCGGCAACAGACGCCGGCTTCGCGTATTCGACTTCCCGCAGCAGCACGTGATCGATCCTACCCACGATTGGTGCTGCAAGTGGAACGCGAGCCGGCGCTACGTGCCGATGTCGGCGTGAATCCGGTGTGCCGAGTGCGTCAGCGAGCCGCCCGTGCGGCCCGCGCGCACGGCGAGGATCTCGGCGAGCATCGAGAGCGCCGTCTCGGCCGGCGACTCCGCGCCGATGTCGAGCCCGCAGGGCCCGGAGATCCGGTCGAGGTCGGCTTCCGGCAGGCCCGCCTCGCGCAGCAGCTCTCGCCGCCGCTCCTGATTCTTCCTCGAGCCGAGCGCGCCGATGTAGAACGCCTCGCCCGCCAGCGCGGCGGTCAGCATCGGCAGGTCGAACTTGTCGTCGTGGGTGAGCACGACGATCGCGGTGCCGGAGTCCGGTTGCACCTGCTCGATCGCCTCGTCCGGCCACGCGACGAGCAGCTCGTCCGCACTCGGCACGCGTTCGCGCGTCGCGAAGCGGGCGCGGGCGTCGGCGACGATCGTCGTCCAGCCGACCAGCTTCGCGGCGCGGCAGAGCGCCTCGGCGGTATCGACCGCGCCGTAGACGAACAGACGCGGCGGCGGGCCGAAGACGTCGGCGAACACGGTGCCGTCGTCGCGCTGGATCACGTGGCTCCGCCCACGACGCAGGGCGTCGGGTGCGAGACCGGCCAGCTCCGGCGGGCCCTCGCCGGCGGTCGAGCCGTCCTCGCGGACGAGCAGCTTGCGGCCGATGTGCTCGCCGCCGACGACCGTGAGCACGACCGCGCGGTCGCCGGCTTCGACGACCCGGCGGAGCTCCTCGAAGATCACTGGAGCGGCTCGACGAAGACGTCGATCTCGCCGCCGCACGGCAGCCCGACCTCGAACGCCATGTCGTCGGTGATCCCGTACGTGAGCAGGCGCGGGATGCCCCCCGCAAGGACCTCCTGCGCCGCGAGGACGACGTCGTTCTCGACGCAGCCGCCCGACACGGAGCCGGCGAGTTCGCCGCTCTCGCTCACCGCGAGCTTCGAGCCGACGGGACGCGGCGAGGACTTTCGCGTCGCGACGACGGTCGCGATCGCCACCTTCTCTCCACGCTCCCGCCAGCGGTCGATGTCCGGCAGAAGTTCCTTCATGCGTGCAATCTAGCCAGCATCACCCGGTCTGTGGGGGAGCGTAGGGGCCGAGCGAGGCGGCGCGAGACGTTCCCGAGATGTCAGCGGCCGAGATACGCCTTCCGCAAGCCCTCGTCCTCGCGCAGGTCGTCGGCCTTGCCTTCGAGGACGAGGCGGCCCGTGGAGAGGACGTAGCCGCGATCGGCGATCGAGAGCGAGACGTTCGCGTTCTGCTCGACGACGAGCATCGCGACGCCCGACTCGTGCACCTGCTGGATGATCTCGAAGCTCCGCTCGACGAGGATCGGCGCCAGACCCATCGAGGGCTCGTCCATCAGGAGCAGCTTCGGCTTGGACATGAGCGCGCGGCCCATCGCGACCATCTGCTGCTCGCCGCCGGAGAGCGTGCCCGCGAGCTGGGCGCGCCGCTCGTGCAGGAGCGGGAACAGCTCGTAGACGCGGTCGAAATCCTCCTTGGCGCCGCCGCCGCGCAGGTACGCGCCCATCTGGAGGTTCTCGAGCACGGTCATCGGCGCGAACAGCCGCCGGTTCTCCGGCACGATCGCCATCCCCTGACGGATCCGGTAGCTCGTGGAGCGCCGCGTCACGTCCTCACCGGCAAACCGCACCGACCCCTTGCGCGGATTCACGATTCCGAGAATCGTCTTCAGCGTCGTCGACTTCCCCGAGGCGTTGCCGCCGAGCAGGCAGACGAGCTCGCCCGCATCGACGTGAAGGTTCAGCCCCTGGAGGATGTGGATCGGGCCGTAGAACGTGTCGACGGCGTCGAGCTCGAGGAGCATGCTCACTTCGTCGACGTCGCCTTCGTGCCGAGGTACGCCTCCACCACCTTCGGATCGGTTGCCACCTGCCCGAAGGTTCCCTCGGAGATCTTTACGCCGTGATCGAGCGCGATCACGCGGTCGGAAATGCCCTCGACGACGTGCATGTCGTGCTCGATCACGAGGATCGTGTACCCCGCCTCCTCGCGCAGGCGCGCGACCAGCTCGGTCATCTCGTGCGTCTCGACCGGGTTCATGCCTGCCGCCGGCTCGTCGAGTAGCAGCAGCCGCGGCTTCGTCGCGGTCGCGCGCGCGATCTCCAGCCGGCGCCGGTTCGCGTAGGAGAGCGAGTACGCCGGCTGGTCCCAGCGGTAGCCGATCAGCCGCTGCCCGAAGAACGAGAGCCGCTCCTCGGCGAGCCGCTCGATCTCTCGTTCCTCGCGGCGCATTCCCGGCGTGCGAAGGATCGAGCGCAAGATGCCTGCGCTCGTGTGCGACCAGGCGGCCGCCATCACGTTCTCCTTCACCGTCAGATTCAGGAACAAGCGAAGCGTCTGGAACGTCCGCGCGATCCCGCGTGCGGTGATCTCATGCGGCTCGAGTCCGACGAGCGTCTCGCCCTCGAAGCGGATGTCGCCCTCGTCCGGCTGGTAGACGCCGGTGACGAGGTTGAACAGCGTCGTCTTGCCGGCGCCGTTCGGGCCGATCACACTGACGATCTCTCCCTCCTCGACGTGCAAATCGAGCCTGTCGATGCAGAGAAGGCCGCCGAAGCTCTTCGACACGCCCTCCAGCTCGAGCAGGCGCACCGCCATCAGACGATCTCCACGCGCGAGGTTCCGAGCAGTCCTTGCGGTCGCGCGTTCATCAGCACGATCAGGATCACGCCGATCAGGATCAGCCGCGTGACGCTCGGCTCGACGACGAGCCGCGCGTCCCAGACGAACGCCGTCAGGTAGAGCGTCGGGATCAGGGCGATCCAGAGCCTCCAGCCGCGCAGCATGGTCAGCAGCAGCACGGCGAACACGAGCGCGACGAACGCGTAGTTGCCGATCACACGAGGATCCGATGGGTGCAGGACCCAGCTGTCCATCACCCGGCCAAGCGAACCGCCGATGATCTGCTCGCCCTGAACGCCCCGCGGCCACACTGCCGAGGCGATCGCGTGCACAGCGAAGCCGAAAGCGATCGTGCCGCCGCCGACGATCCCGAGCCAGTGCCACGGACGCAGCTTCGCAACGAGCGCTGCGAGAATCGTTGCGAAGAAGATCCACGTGGCGTGATCCGGGGTGCGCAGCAGCTCGAGCGAGACGTTGACGACGAGGGCCCCGAGGATCACGCCGCCGAGACTGCCGGCGCCGCCGAGGATGAGCATCGCGTAGATGATGATCAACGTCGGCACGTCGAAGTCCGCGGCGAAGACGTTCGTGTTGAGTGCGGCGAAGATCGTGCCCGCAAGCCCGGCGATCGCCGCGCCGCATGCGAACGCGACCAGCTTCAACCAGTTGACCGGCATGCCCATCAGCTCCGCTGCGAGTGAGTCCTCGCGCAACGACTT
>JBGQKY010000126.1:0-5225 GCA_041499745.1 Gaiellaceae bacterium | reverse complement strand
GGCCCCTGGCCCGCGATCACGCGGCGCGCTGGGGCGTCCTCAGTCGCGCCGATAGTTGAACTATCGGCGCTCCCTGCGTCCTTCCATCGCTTGGTGCTCGCGACCCAGGAACCGGGCAACGTTACCGGCCACATCACTAGGTCGGTCTGTAGGCTCGCAGCCGATGCTCGTCCTCACTCGACCCGACGTCGAACAGCTGCTCGATCTCGACGAGCTCGTCAGCGCGCTCGCGCTCGCGCACCAGGAGCTCTCGTCCGGCACGGTCTCGATGCCGCTCCGCATCGCGGCGACCAAGCCGGACGGACTCCTCGCGGCGATGCCGGCGTACCTGCCCTCGGCCGCCGGGCTCGGCTGCAAGCTCGTCACGCTCTTCCCGAAGAACACCGACCGGCCGACGCATCAGGCGGCGATCGTGCTCTTCGACCCGGACACCGGGACGCCCGCGGCGCTGCTCGACGGGACCTACATCACCGAGATGCGCACGGCCGGCGCGGCGGCGCTCGCTGCGCGACTGCTCGCTCGCGAGAACGCGCGCGTGCTGGCGATCCTCGGAACAGGTGCGCAGGCGCGCTCCCACGTGCAGATGTTCCGGCGCGTGCACGAGTGGCAGGAGATCAGGATCGCCGGGCGAGACGCGCAGAAGGCCCGCCGGCTCGCCGTCGAGCTCGACTGCACCGTCGCAGCTTCATTCGAGGAGGCCGTACGCGGCGCCGACGTCGTGGCCGCCGCCACGCACGCGACCGAGCCCGTCGTCCGGGCGGAGTGGGTCGCGCCTGGAACGCATGTGAGCTCGGTCGGGTATGCCGTGCCCGGGTCGGAGCTCGACCCGGAGCTCGTTCGCGCCGCGACGATCGTCGTCGAGTCGCGCGACTCGTCGTTCGCACCACCTCCAGGCGGCGCCCCGGAGCTCGCAGGAGTCGATCCGGCCACCGTTGCGGAACTCGGGGAGCTCGTGGCGGGCAGCAGGCGCGGCCGAGCCACGCCGGTCGAAATTACTCTGTACAAGTCGGTCGGCATAGCCGTGCAGGATCTCGCCGCCGCGGCGCTCGTCCTGGCCGCGGCGCGGGAACGGGGTGCCGGCCTCGAGATCGAGCTGGAGGAGATCCGCGCATGACTGAATTCAGCCCAGGCCTCGCCGGCGTCGTCGCGTTCGAGACGGAGATCGCGGAGCCCGACAAGGAAGGCGGCGAGCTCCGGTACCGCGGCGTCAACATCGAGGAGCTCGTGGGGACGGTTCCCTTCGAGAAGGTGTGGGGGCTGCTGGTCGACGGGTCCCTCGAGCCGGGGCTCCCCGCCGCGTACAGCGAGCTCGAGCACCGGACCGGCGGCTACATGGCCGATCTCCAGGCCGCGCTCGCCGAGCTGAGCAGCAAGTGGCGGCTCGGCCAGCTGATCGACATCGACGAAGACCAGGCGAAGGAGGATCTCCGGCGCCTTTCCGCGGCGGCGCTGTCGATCGTCGCCCAGTCGGCGCGAGGCGCGGATGTGCCGACCGTCCCGAAGGAGGCGGTGCTGGAGGGCGTGACGGCGGCCGACCGCTTCCTGCTCACATGGCGCGGCGAGGTGAACGAGGCGCACGCCAAGGCGATCGACACGTACTGGATCTGCACGGCCGAGCACGGCTTGAACGCGTCGACGTTCACCGCACGCGTCGTCGCCTCGACGGGAGCCGATTCGGGCGCGGCGCTCTCGTCGGCCGTCGGCGCTCTCTCCGGTCCGCTGCACGGCGGTGCTCCGGCACGCGTGCTGCCGATGCTCGACTCGGTTGCGGAGATGGGCGATGCGGAGAAGTGGGTCGCGGAGGCCCTTGCTCGCAAGCAGCGGATCATGGGCTTCGGCCACCGCATCTACCGCGCCGAGGACCCCCGCTCGCGCATCCTCAAGCAGACGGCGAAGGAGCTCGGCTCCCCGCGCGTCGAGGTCGCGGAGGCGCTCGAGCGGGCGGCGCACGAGGCGATCGCGAAGAAGAACCCGGATCACTCGTACACGAACGTCGAGTTCTGGTCGGCGATTGTGCTCGACGTCGCCGAGATCCCTCCGCAGCTCGCGCCGGCGATGTTCGCGTGCTCGCGCACCGCCGGCTGGTCGGCGCACATCCTCGAGCAGAAGCGCCTCGGCGTGCTCGTGCGCCCGTCGGCGAAGTACGTCGGCCCCGGCGCCAGGTCGCTGCAAGAAGTCTAGAAACGGCCGAAAGTGCTTCGCACTTTCGGCCGGGAGGGGCGCGCGTGGCGGTTTCGCTCTTGCGCTCCGGCCAGAGCGCGGTCTGGCCTCCGCGCGCCGGCGCCACGTCACCAAGAACGTCTCAGGCTGGAACCAGCTCACCGGCCTGAACCGCGAACGAAAGGCTGTTCGCGGGCGGCGAGAGCGGGCACGCCCACCCGTCGTCCCAGGCGCAGGACGGATTGAACGCGAAGTTGAAGTCGAGCACGAGCTCGTGGCCGGTACCGCCGAGGTCCGCGCCCTTCACGGTGTCAAGCAGGTAGCGCCCGGGGCCGTAGGTCTCGCGGCCGCTCGTGCCGTCGCGGAAGGGAAGGAAGATGCCACCGCCGTACGTGGCGAGCCAGTAGAGCTCCAACTCGTGCTCCTCGAAGCGCGCGACGGCGAATCGCGTGAAGCACGTGACGCTCTCCGCGCTTCCGGGTAGCTCGAGCGTCGCGGGCTCGGCCGGGTGGACCGACGCTACGAACCGGAGTGCGGGGTCGTATGGGAAGTACGACGGCCGTGCGCCGACGCGGGGTGACTGCGGATGCGACGCGTAGAGCTCCGCCCGAACCGCGCACCAGGCTTCCCATGCGGACGCGGGATCGTCGGCCGCCCTGATCTCGGCGTAGAGCGCAAAGATCCGTCGCTTCCAGTCGAGGAGGTCGAGCTGATCCACATTCGCTTATACGCTGTCGGTGCGCGATGGATTCCCTGCTCGCCTACCGCGACCGCTTTCCGATCCTGCGCGACTGCACGTATCTGATCAACCATTCGCTTGCGGCAATGCCCGCCGCCGTGGAGGACCGCCTGCTCGAGTACGCACGCATGTGGCGCGAGCGCGGCATCCGCTCGTGGGGCGAAGGCTGGTGGGACATGCCCGTGACCGTGGGCGACCAGGTTGGGCGCATTGTCGGCGCGCCGCCCGGCAGCACCGTGATGCACCAGAACGTCACCGTCGCCGAGGAGGTCGTGCTGTCGTGCTTCCCTCGGCCCGGCGTCCGCAACCGGGTCGTGTACGAAGAGGCGAACTTCCCGTCGGTGCGCTACCTCTACCAGGCGAAGGCAGACCTCGAAGTCGCAGTCGTCGAGGACGATGCCGCGATCGTCGACGCGATCGACGAACGGACGCTGCTCGTTCCGATCTCGCACGTCCTGTTCAAGAACGCGGAGATCCAGGACGTGGCGCCGATCGTCCGCCGCGCGCACGAGGCCGGTGCGTATGTCGTGCTCGACTGCTACCAGTCGGCGGGTGTCGTGCCGTTCGACGTGACCGAGCTCGACGTCGACTTTGCGGTCGGCGGCAGTGTGAAGTGGTTGTGCGGCGGACCGGGCGCAGGTTGGCTCTATGTCCGCCCCGACCTCGCGGAGAGGCTGGAGCCGACGTTCGTCGGCTGGCAGGGACATGCGCGGCCGTTCGCGTTCGAGCCCGAGCTCGAGTATGCGGAGGGCGCACGACGCTTTCTCACCGGCACGCCGAACGTGCCCGCGCTGTACGCGGCGACCGCCGGCTACGACGTGATCGAGGAGGTCGGCGTCGAGCGCATCCGCGCGCGCTCGCTGGCGCTCACGCAGCTCCTGATCGATCTGCTCGACGCGGCCGGCTTCGAGATCGGCAGCCCACGCGAGCCGAAGCGCAGGGGTGGCACCGTCCTCGTGCGGACACCCGACAACCCCGCCGTGCACCGCGAGCTCGGCGAGCGCGGGATCATCTGCGACTTCCGTCCCGACGCCGGCGTACGCCTCGGCCCTCACTTCTTCAACAGCGAGGACGAGCTGCGCCACACGGTCGAGCAGCTGACCGACATCGTGGAAAGCGGCGCCTACGCCCGCCATTCGGGCGCCGCAGCCCGGTTCTGAGGTAAACGCCGCTGAAAAACCGGCCTTCATACCGCCTTCGGGGGATGGGCGATCGGGGCAATCGGCCGACCTATGACTTGTGCACCGGCTCCTTGCAACTGTGGCCGTGGTCGCCGCCGCGCTCGCCGCGGCCGGCACCGCCTCCGCGTCCCAGCTGATCGATCGCAACGCCACCGGCGTCAAGATCGTCGTGAACGCCAAGGGCGAGGCACTCATCACGTACCACGTCGGCAGCCGCCCGCGCCACGTGCTGCTCTGGGGCGCGATCAACGCGCGCACGCCCGCGGCCGGCACCCGCCAGGTCAAGTTCCAGGTCGACTACTCCGGCGGCTGGAAGACTCACAAGACGACGAAGTTCTCGGGCTCGTGCGGATCCTACGACGGCCCGGCGCTGTCGAACGTCGTCGCCGCCTGCAAGGCGCCCGACGGGACGTACTGGGCGGCGCAGAGCTGGGGCCGCCCCCTGCCGAACCTCGGCTTCACGCCGTGGACGGCCGAGCTCCGTGGGAAGTGGCTCGAGATCTCGCACTGGAGCGGCGACATCGCAACGTTCGAGACCGGCTCGGGTTGGGTGTACAGCGGCCGGTTCCAGCAGGTCTTCGGCCGGCTCACCTACCAGGGCGGGCCTGTCTACGGTTTCGGCACGACGCGCTTCGGCGCGCCGACCGACGGCTTCGGCCGCCTGATCTATCTCGACACCTACAACTCGATGTACGGGCCGGGCTGGAAGCGCGAGAACTCGTTCGTGCCGCACAACCCGACCGGTGTGTTCTGCTACGGCTTCTTTCCGTTCGACCCGACAAAGGGCGGCTACAAGCATCCGGCGAACGCCGACGCCAAGCGCGGCCCCGGCACGGGTGAGAAGTACCGCCTCACCGCGAGCGGCCCGGGCGTGACGCCGAACGTCGAATTGATTGTTGACGGCCTCCATCCGTACGACGGGTCGAACCCGGAAGACGTCGCGTTCCAGACCGAGCAGTCGTCGTTGCTGCTCTCCTGGAACGACAAGTCCTGTCGCGCCGGCATCTAGTGCGGCCTCTCGTAACGTTCGACCCGAAACAGCGGCAACTGGAGGCCGCACTAGCGGCCGCTCCGCGGCCGTGTGGTTTGGTGGCGGGACGGGAGTCCGCCGGAACGCAAGCCGGCGCGGCCGATCAACCGGCCGC
>JBGQKY010000125.1:0-5268 GCA_041499745.1 Gaiellaceae bacterium | reverse complement strand
CGCGCTGGGGCGTCCTCAGTCGCGCCGATAGTTGAACTATCGGCGCTCCCTGCGTCCTTCCATCGCTTGGTGCTCGCGACCCAGGAACCGGGCAACGTTACCGGCCACATCACTAGTCGCCTGCGACGTCTCGGCGTAGGAAGACGAGGTAGGCGCCGAAGAGTGGCACGAGGATGTAGATCGCGGAGACCCACATTGCGCGCACGACCGGCGTCCAGTCCGCCGGTGTTCGCAGGAACCCGTGCCAGGCCTCGAATTGCGTGCCGAGCAGATACGGACGGATGCTCTCCGTACCGGGGAGCACGCCGATGAGCTGCATGAAGAGCGCGAACATCAGCGTGCCGACCACGGAGGCCGCTGAGTTGCGTGTGATCGTCGACAGGAGGAGACCGAACGCGGCGATGCCCGCGAGCGGCAGCACGTAGACGCCGAGGCTGGCGAACATCAGGCCGAGTCCACGGCTCGCCGACACCGGCGTGCCGGAGAGCGACGTGAAGGAATGGAATCCCCACGCGACCGAGCCGGCGACCACTCCGACAAGACCCATCGCGACGACCACGCCCAGGGTGTATGTGAACGCTGCCAGCGCCTTGCCCGCGAACACCTGACCGCGCTCGCGTGAGCGGGTGAGGATCGTCTTCAGGGTGCCGTTTTGCGTCTCCGACGCGACGATGTCGCCGGCGACGAGCGCCGTGATCAGCGGAAAGCCCCAGATCGACATGAAGAGGAGCACGACGAGCGGCGTGACGATCCCGGAGTCGCGGATGTACCGTCCGAGCGGGACGTCGTTCGGCCCGCCCGGCTGGAGCTGCAGAACGACGACGAAGATGACCGGGACGATCATCGCCGCGCCGAGACCGAGGTAGGTCCGCTTCTGTGCGAGCAGCTTCGCGAGCTCCCACCGGTACACCCGGGCGACGGCCGTCACGACGCTACCGCCTCGCGGTCGTGGTCGCTCGAATCGCCGCCGGTCAGGCCGAGGAAGAGCTCTTCGAGGCTCGCAGTCTCGGCGACGAGCTGCGTGATCGGCACGCGCGCCTGCCCGAGCGCGACCGACAGCGAGGCGACCGCGTCCTCGTCTGCCGAGAAGCGGAGCTCGTCGCCGTCGAGGGAGACGTTCCCGATCCCCGCGTGGTTCAGGCAGACCGTTCGCGCGCGCTCCGGATCGCGCGTCCTCAACCGGTAACCTGTTGTCGCGGTTGCGAGTAGCTCGTCCAGCATTCCCTCGTACACGATCGAGCCGCTGCGAATGATCGCGACACGGTTGCAGAGCTCCTCGACCTCGTAGAGCAGGTGGCTCGAGAGCACGATCGTGATCCCGTCGCCGGCGAGCCGCCGGACGAGGTCGCGCATGTCGCGCATGCCTGCCGGATCGAGCCCGGTGGCGGGCTCGTCGAGCAGCAGGAGCCGCGGCTGTCGGAGGAGCGACGCCGCGATCCCGAGCCGCTGCCGCATGCCGTGCGAATAGCCGCCGACGCGGTCCTTGGCGCGGTCGCGCAGCTCCACCGTCTCGAGCACCTCCTCGATCCGGGAGCGTGAGTTCGGCTCGTCGTAGTCGGCGAGCAGCCGCAGGTTACGGCGGCCGGAGAGGTACGGATAGAAGCGCGGCCCTTCGACGAAGCCGGCGACTCCTTCGAGTGCCTTGGCGCCGTCGTCCATCGGGTCGCGGCCGAAGAGCTTCACGTTGCCTCCGGTCGGGCGGATCAGGCCGAGCATCATCCGCAGCGAGGTCGTCTTCCCGGCGCCGTTCGGCCCGAGGTAGCCGAAGACGTCGCCGGCCTCCACCGTGAGGTCGACGCCGCCGACGGCGACGATGTCTCCGTAGCGCTTGACGAGACCCTGCGCGACGACGGGCGCTGCGTCGGTCACTTCAACTCGCGCGCTGCCGACTCCGCGGCCGCGGGCGGCAGCGACCCGGCGAGAACGAACGACCGCCCTCCCTGCTGCCACTCGAGCACGGTGCCGAGCTGCGTCGCAAGCTCGTGTGCGGTCACGCCGTTCAGCGCGACCGTCGGGAGGGCGTCCGTCATTCCGCTTGGCTTTGCCCCGTCGGCCTTGTGCTCGACGATGAGAATCGCGCCGAGACCGTGGCCGTAGATCACGAGGGCCGCGTTCTTGCCGACCAGCCCGACGTGCTGCCGCGGCAGTCCCACGAGCGTGTCAGGTGCGGCGACCGGGAAGTCGACCGCGGCCTGCAAGGCGTCGAGACCGCTCACCTGCTTTGCGTGGTCGGCACCGCCCTGGTCATTGCCGGACGCGGCCGAGCTCAGATCGACCACCTTGGCGCCGGCCGGCGGCGTGACGTCGACCGCCGACGACGCCACCGCACCGTAGGAGATGTGGGTCGCCTCGAGGGCGAGCGCAGGCGTCGAGCTTCCCTGCGCGTAGATCGCGATCCGGAGCGGAATGCCGCGCGCCGCGTCGAAGGCGAGCTGTGCCGAGCCGAGGAGGCCGCCGTCGTGCTTCGGCGACACCGTCACGGTGTACGCGGGCTGGCTACCGACGTTGTCCGGTTGGGCGTCCGAGACGGTTGCCTGCTTCGAGAGGTCGGTGAGGAACGATGTGATCTTTGAGAGTGCGGGCGGCGCGCCCGCGTCGGCACCGTCCTTGGCGGACGTTGCCTGTTTCGGGAGGTTGAACGTGTAGACGGTGTTCGACGACGCGTCGAAGGCTTTGACTGTGTCGCCGTTCCACAGGATCTGCACGTCGCCTGCGCCCGACTGCAGCTCGAGCCGGCCGCGACCGTCGTTTGTCGCCCACAGCCGGCCGGTCGCGCCGGAAAGCAGCGCCGAGCCCGCAGCGCCGGTGAGCGCTCCGGACGGGAAGAGCTTGTTGGTGAACCTGATCTCGGCCGTGATGCCGTCGGGCGCGGTACCTGCCAGGGCGTCGTGGATCGCGCTCGCGAGTGGCTTCGCGGGCGGAGTCGGACCGCCGCCTCCGGCGGCCGCGACCGCCAGCGCGGCGCTGCCCGCCACGACGGCGGCCACGACAACGACGACACCGATGAGGCGGGCAGTTGAAAGTGTCCGAAACAGCTTCACGGCGATCCTTTCTCTCGTTCCTCCTCTCCCGTTGTAGCGGCCGAGCTTGAGAGGTTCCTGAGAAGGGGCAACTCGATGGTGAAGCGGGCGCCCTCGGCATAGGCGCGGCCGCCGTGCCGTTCAGCCGTGGCCCGGACGATCGCCAGCCCGAGGCCGGAGCCCGGCCGGTCGGGGCTGCGACGCCAGAAGCGCTGGAATGCGAGCTTCGCCTCCTCGGGCCGGAGCCCCCGCCCCTCGTCGGTGACGCTGAGCCGGACGACCCCATCGCCCTGCTCGACGGCGACGACGACCCGTCCGTCCGCGGGCCCGTGAACGAGCGCGTTCTGCACGAGGTTGGCGAGGGCGCGCTCGAGCGCTGCGGCATCGCCCTTCACGCTGATCGGCTCCGGCGCAACGACATCGATGTGTCCGTCGCGCCGCGCGGCTTCCATCGCGAGGCTGTCGAGGCGCACGGTATCGGTCGGTGTCACGGCCGCCTCTTCGCGTGAGAGCGCGAGCAGGTCGTCGGCGAGACGGGCGAGACGCTCAGCGTCGTGCTCGAGATCGGCGAGGACTTCGGCGGTCGCTCCATGCCGTGACAGGTAGGCGACGTTGCCTCGAAGCGCAGTCAGCGGCGTGCGCAGCTCGTGCGACGCGTCGGCGAGAAACCGACGCTCGAGGTCGCGTGACCGCTGGAGGCTCGCGAGCATTGCGTTCAGCGTCTGCGCAAGGCGCCCGACTTCGTCGTGGGTCGGCGGCAGCGGCAGGCGTCGCCGCGGATCGCCTGTGCGCTCGACGTCTGCCGCCGCCTCGGCGAGACGAGCGACCGGGCGGAGGGCACGGCGGAGTAGCAAGAAGACGCCGGCTGCACCGAGCGCAGCGGCGGCGAGACCGGCGAGAACGAGGAACAGGTGGAGGTTCCCGAGCGTGCGGTCCATGTCTCGCTCCGATGCGGCGACGATCACCGCACCGCCGGCGGCGGAACCGCCGAAGTCGGCCAGCGGCGCCGCGTAGAGCCGCAGGCGTTCGCCGCCGGCCGAGGTCGTGGCGTACGCGCCGCGGCCCGTCGCGATCGCGTGGGCAGCCAGCTTCGCCGCGGGAAGCACGCGGCCGCCGAGTGCCAGCGACCTCGCAACGAGACGGTTGCGACGGTCGAGCACCTCGACGCGGAGCTGGGTGCCGCCGAGGGTCGTGTCGAGGGCGCCGGGTCTTGTCAGCAGCGCCGGAGCGGAGGCGCTGAGCTGGGAGATCTCGACGGCGCGCTGTCGAAGCGAGCGATCGAGTGAGCGATGGAGATCGCGTGAGGCGAGGACACCAACGCCCGTGCCGGCGACGACGATCGCCAGCAGGATGCCGCCGACCGCGGCGAGCACCGAGCGGCCGAGCAATGAGCGCACGTCAGCGCCCGAGCATGAAGCCGGCGCCGCGCACGGTCTCGATCAGCGAGGGCTCACCGAGCTTGCGACGTAGGTACGAGACGTAGCGGTCGACGCTGTTCGAGCTCGCGGCGTGTGCGCTGCCCCACACCCGTTCGAGCGCTGTCTCACGCGTGACGACCTGGCGCTGGTTCCGAAGCAGCAGCTCGAGCAGGTCGGCCTCGCGCGCGCTGAGCGCGATCTCACGCGCGCCACGCCGCGCCGTGCGCATGGCCACGTCGAAGACGAGATCGCCGCACGCCAGGAGCTCGGCCGGCTCGCGGCCGCGGCGCAGCAAGGCGCGGACGCGCGCCAGCAGCTCCTCGGTGGCGAACGGCTTCACGAGGTAGTCGTCGGCACCCGCGTCGAGCCCGTCGACGCGGTCCGCCACGGAGTCTCGCGCGGTCAGCAGCAAGATCGGAGTCGCGAGCCCGCGCGAGCGAGCGCGGCGGCAGACTGCGAGCCCGTCGACCCCGGGCATCCCCACATCGAGGACGACCAAGTCCGGAACGGACCGCTCCATCGTCGCCAACGCGGCGCCGCCATCCGCGGCTGACACGACGCGGTAACCCTCCGCCAGGAGCGTCCGCTCGAGCATGCGGCGGATCGGCGCATCGTCGTCGACGACGAGGATCGCCTCGCTCATGCGGCCACGATAGCCCGGTTCCTCGAGGCGCCTGCGGCTGTTCAGATGATGCTCAGGTCTTGAACCGATACGGAGTCCATGGACGCAAGACTCGCCGAAAGAGATCTGATCCGGCCCGAGCAGGGCTCGGCCGCCGTATGGCGGCGACAGATGTTGAACAAAGTGCCAGAGGTCACCCTCTACTTCT
>JBGQKY010000124.1:0-5446 GCA_041499745.1 Gaiellaceae bacterium | reverse complement strand
CTGCGAAGAGGACCGTGACCGTCTTCCTCGACTCTCGTGAGAGTGGCCGCGTCAGCGACGCGCCGCACTCGTTGCAGAATCTCGCGCCCACGGGGTTCTCCTTGCCGCACGTCGAGCAGATCATCAGATCGTCTTGAACTGCTCGAACGGCTGCCGGCAGCTCTCGCAGTAGCGGAGCGAGCGGCACGGCGTCGGCCCGAAGATGTTCTCGAGCTTCGTCGCGGTCGAGTTGCAATACGGGCAGCGGTGGACGTTCACCCGGAGCTGGACGAGCGTCGGGGCACCGGCCTCGCGCGGTGCGGGTGGAGCGAAGCCCGCGGCGCGCAGCTTCTCCCGACCCGCCGGCGTGATCTTGTCGGTCGACCACGAGTCGTCCTGGATCACCTGCACGTTGGGCTCGGCGCCGAGGCCGGCGACCTTCTCCTCGAGCGCGCGCTTCATCACCTCGAGCGCGGGACAGCCGAGAAAGGTCGGCGTGAACTCCACGCGGACGTGTCCGTTCTCGACGTCGACCGAACGGATGACGCCGAGATCGACGAGCGAGACGACGGGAATCTCCGGATCGGGGATCTCGCCGAAGGCGTCCCAGACCTGCTCGACGGTTACCATTGCGCACCCGCCGGGGCGGAGTGGCGCACCATCGTCATCTCGTCCCACAGCTCGGCGAGCTGCTCCGTGTGCCCCCCGCGTTCCTTGCCAAGTAACAACTTGTCACTTGGGAGGGAACGGTGGGCTCGGGCGGCGAGCGCTTCGCGCTGCTTTGCCGGCAGCATGCCGGCGGCGTAGGGCCACAGGTCCTCGACGGCGGCGCGGAACTGCGGCGTGTCGGCGAGCCGCTCGCGCCACATCTCGGCGTGCATGCGGTGGTAGGCCTCCTCGCGATTGATCTTCGCGGCGAGGCCTGCGACACGCGCGTCGTCGTCTTCCATCAGCGCAGCGATGCGGATCTCGTCCGCGACCTCGTAGAGCCAGCGGCGCGCGATCGCGTGCGCCCAGTCGAGCAGCCGCAACTCGACGAGAGGAGCGCAGCGGTACGCGTCGAGCGGGCGGTCGAACGCGAGCGCGTCCGCGTCCTCCGCCAGCAGCTCGTACACCGCGCGCGCGTGGCCGATCTCGTTCTGCGCGATCGACGAGAACGCGACGTCCTCCTCGAGCATCGGAGCGATGCCCGTCCACTCCGAGTCGCGCCAGCCGATGACGAGCTCGTCGTCAGCCAGCCCGAGCAGCAGCTCGTTCACGGGCTTCCTTCAGTCTCGCCTTGATCGAGTAGCCGTCGACCCGGCGGTACTTGAGGTCGAACTCGTCGGCCCAGTCGCCGACGGTGTGGATCTGCTCGCGCGGGACGAGCCAGAGGGCGACCGACTCGCCGCGCCGGCCGTACTGCTCCCGCGCCCACGCTTCAGCGAAATCGGCATCCGGTGCGACGATGGAGCCTGCATGCTCGAACGGCTGGCCCTTGCGGTCCTGCCGGAACACCTCCCACACGACACTCATGCCGCAAGGAACGCGTCGCGCACCCATTGCTCCTGCTCGAGGAAGCGGCGCCGGAACTCGAGCCGCTCCGCCGTGCACGGGCCGTGGCCGGTGACGACGCTCTTCAGCTCCGCCCAGTCGGGCTCGGTGTATCCCCAGACACCGTCGTCACCCCGGCGCAGCTTCGGGTCGGGAATCGTCAACCCGAGCTCGAGGATCTGCGGCACGTAGCCCTCGAGGAACTGCTGCCGCGCCTCCTCGTTGCCCTGCGACTTGATCCGCCAGTGGAACATCGGATCGTCCGCGGCCGGGATCGGGTTGCCGTGGAACTGCATCAGCGGGCCCCACCAGCGGTCGAGCGCCTCCTGCACGAGCTCGAACTGCTCGGGCGTGCCGGTGACGAGCGCGAGGATGACGTCGCGGCCGTGGAGGATGTGGAACGACTCCTCCCAGCAGATCTTCTTCATGATCCGCGCGTACGGCGCGTACGAGCACTTGAGGAGCGCCTTCTGGCTGATGATGGCGGCTGCATCGACGAGCCATGCGATCACGCCGACGTCGCCCCATGTCTTCGTCGGGTAGTGAAAGACGTTGTGGAACTTCGACTTGCCGGCGATGAGGTCGGCGAGGCACTGCTCGCGCGGCTTGCCGAGGTCCTCGACGACGCGGTAGATCAACTGCGCGTGTCCGACCTCATCCTGGATCTTCGCGGTGAGCGCGAGCTTGCGCTGGAGGGTGGGGGCCCGGAGGATCCACTCGCGCTCGGGTAGGACGCCCATCAGCTCGGAGTTGCCGTGCATCTCGATGAACTTCACGAGCTTCGCCCGGTAGTCGTCCGGGAGCCGATCGGTCGCCTCGACCTGGCCGCCGCCCTGGACGTACTCGAGCAGGCCCTGCTCGTCGGTTGGCACCTCGACCGCTGCCACGTCGCACCCCTTCCGAACGATCGTTAGCCTCAGGAGTCTAGATGTCGACGAGGCGAACTGAGCTGACCCGGGCCGCGGCCCGGCTCTTCGCGGAGAAGGGCTACCACGGCACCTCGGTCGGCGACCTGGCCGAGGCCCTCGGCGTGCAGAAAGGCTCGCTCTACTCGCACATCGACGCGAAGGCCGACCTCCTCTGGGAGGTCGCGCGGGAGGGCGCGGCGGCGTTCCATGCCGGTCTCGACGGGGTTGCCGAGGACGGGCCCGTCGTCGAGCGGATCCGGGCGGCGCTCCGCGCGCACCTCCGCGTCGTGGCCGAGCAGCTCGACGTTGCAACAGTCTTCATCCGCGAGTGGCGCTACCTCGAGGGGGAGCGCCGCGACACATTCGTCGCCGAGCGCCGCCGCTACGAGGAGCGCTTCCGGGCCCTCTTCCGCGAAGGCCGCGAGCGTGGTGAGCTCCGGACCGACGTCGACGACGGGGCCGCGGCTCTCCTCGCCCTTTCATCGGCGAACTGGGCCTACACGTGGCTGCGCCCGGGCTCGCCGACCGACGAGCTCGCCGACCGGTTCACGGCGCTGCTGCTCGACGGCATGCGCGGGTACTCGAGCCGGTAGCAGTTGCGTCACAGCCGTCTGCATGGGCATCCTCGCTCATGTGCAGACCGTCCTCGTCGTCAATCCCTTCGCGTCCCGGGTCACGCCGAAGAAGATCGCCGAGGTCGAGCGTGAGCTATCGCGCACCGCCGACGTCTCGGTGCTGCTGACAGAACGCCGGGGCCACGCGACCGAGCTCGTCGCGGCGGCCGGCGCGGCGGATGCAATCGTCGTGTTCTCGGGCGACGGCGGCTTCAACGAGGCGCTCAACGGGCTCGACCGTGACGTGCCGATCGGCTTCGTGCCCGGCGGCGGTGCGAGCGTGCTTCCGCGCGCGCTCGGACTGCCTGCCGATCCGGTCGTGGCGGCGCGCAAGGTCGCCGACGCGATCGAGCAGGGACGCACGCGGCGGATCACCGTCGGCCGCGTGAACGGCCGTCGGTTCGCCTTCAGTGCCGGTCTCGGGCTCGACGCGGCGGCAGTGCGCCGCGTCGACGAGATGGGGCGGGGACCAGACGGACGCCGGCCCGGCGATCTCGCGTTCGCGCTCGCCGTCCTCCGCACGCTGGCCGCACATGGAGGCCGCCTCGAGCCCACGCTCGACGTCCAGGGTCTCGGCCGCGCGGCGTGCGCGTTCGTCGCCAATACCGCGCCGTACACCTACGCGCTGAAGCTGGCGTTGCCGATCGCGCCCGAGGCGGCCTTCGAGCTCGGGCTCGACCTCGTTGCGCCTGTCCGGGTGCGCCGCCGCTCGCTCGTGCGCACCGCCAACGCGGTGCTCCGCGGGCGCGCGCGCGACAGCCGCGTGCTCTACGCGCACGACCTGGACCGGATCGAGATCGCCTGCGACCGGCCGACGCCGCTCCAGGCCGACGGCGAGGATCTCGGCGACGTCGAGCGCGCCGTCTTCCAGGCCGAGCGCGGCGCTGTGGCGGTGCTCGTCTAGACTTACTCCAAGTTGGACTAATCCAATTTGGACTGCTAGGCTCTGCACCGGTGCCGGTAGCGCAACAGACACGGGTGCAGCGGCTGACGACGACCGAGGCGGCCGTGCTCGCATTGCTCACGATCGAGGGCGAGCGCTCCGGCTACGAGCTGACGAGGGCCGTCACGCAGGCGATCGGGCACGTCTGGGCGCCGGCGCGAAGCGGCCTCTACGCCGCGCTGCCCCGGCTCGTGAAGCTCGGGCTTGCGCAGGGCAGGGTGGTGACGCAATCGTCACGCCCCGACAAGCAGGTCTATCGGATCTCGCGGGATGGGCGGGCGGCGCTCGACGCGTGGCTCGAGACGGTCGAGCCGGGCGCACGCGACACGTTCTTCCTCAAGCTCTTCGTCGGTGGCCTGACGACTTCGGACGTGCTGCTTCGCCACGTCGAGCAGTTCGTGGCAGACACCGAGGCGAAACTCGCCGAGTACCGCGCGATCGAGCCGACCAACTCGAACCGCGGGCACGACTGGTTCCACCGGCACCTGTTGCGGCACGCGCTCGAGCGCGCCGAGCAGGAGCTCGCGTGGGCCCACGGCGTCGCGCGCGCCCTGCGCCGCGGCCCGCGATGATCGCGGCGGACTGGAACGGCGCGTACACCCTCCCCGCGTTGGCGCAGCCCGTCGCGATCTCGGTGCGCCTGCACGGTGGGAACGCGACGGTCGCGCTCGGGCGCGGGCATGCGTCGCGCACGTCCGTGGTCGTGAAGCTGCAAGGCGCGCACGTCCGCTTCGCGTTCCCCGGCCTGCCGACGAGCGTCGTCTTCGACGGCGCCGTGAAGAAGGGCGTGCTCTCGGGAACCGTTCGTCAAGGGCGGCTTCGCGGCACCTTCCGGCTCGCGCGTGGCCGCGCACGCGTCCTCGAGCTCTTCGGCCTCTACCGCGCCGGCGACGGCAGCTCCGTCAGCGTCGTACAGGCAACCGGCTTCCCCGCGTGGCTCGTCGAGCTGCCCGGCGGCGAGACGCACGGGATCGGACCGGCGCTGACCGTCGGCGACCGGCTCGGCGACACGTCGGGCAACGGCTCGATCACCCAGGACGCAACCGGCATCTCGTGGCAGGGCGTGCACTACACACGTCTCGCGCTGCGGCAGCAGGAGGTCCGTGTCGGCGCCGACGCCGCGACGCTGACGATTCCGCCTGGCCGAGGCCCCTTCCCGGCGGCGGTGATGGTCCACGGCTCCGGGCCGCAGACGCGTGAGGAGTTTCAGGCATTCGCCGCCTACCTCGAATCGATCGGCGTCGCCGTGCTCGCGGACGACAAGCGCGGCGTCGGTCAGTCAGGCGGCGCCTACCCGGGCGAGCGCGCCACCGATTCGACCGTCGACATCCTCGCTCGAGACGCGCAGGCGGAGGTGCGCTTCCTCGCCAAGCTGCCGCAGATCGACGCACGGCGCCTGGGCTTGTTCGGCGACAGCCAGGCCGGCTGGATCATCCCGCTCGCGGCGGCGCGAGAGCAGGCGGTGCGTT
>JBGQKY010000123.1:0-6068 GCA_041499745.1 Gaiellaceae bacterium | reverse complement strand
CGCCGAGCTCGAGCACCGACACGTCGAACGTTCCGCCGCCGAGGTCGAAGACGAGGATCGTCTGGTCGGACTCCTTGTCGAGCCCGTACGCGAGCGAGGCGGCCGTGGGCTCGTTGATGATGCGCAGGACGTTGAGCCCGGCGATCTTGCCGGCGTCCTTCGTGGCCTCGCGCTGCGCGTTGTTGAAGTACGCGGGGACCGTGATGACCGCCTCGGTCACGGACTCGCCGAGGTACGCCTCGGCATCCGCCTTCAGCTTCTGGAGGATCATCGCGCTGATCTCCGGCGGGGCGTAGTCCTTGCCCGCCGCCTTGACCCGCACGTCGCCGTTCTGGCCCTCGTAGACCTCGTAGGGGACGATCGTCATCTCCTCGGACACCTCGTTGAACTTGCGTCCCATGAAGCGCTTGATCGAGAAGATCGTGTTCTGGGGGTTCGTGACCTGCTGGCGCCGCGCCGGAGCGCCGACGAGCCGCTGGCCGTCCTTTGTGAACGCGACGACGGACGGCGTGGTGCGGCCGCCTTCGGCGTTCGGGATCACGGTCGGCTCGCCGCCCTCGAGGACGGCCATGCACGAGTTCGTCGTGCCCAGGTCGATACCGATTGTCTTTGCCATCGTGGTTTTGTGCCTCCTGTGAGAAAATCTAAGCGTCTTTATAGCAGATTCTAGCGGAAGACGCCGATGAGTGCGCTGCCGGCGACGATCACGAGTGCCCCGAGCACGACGGAGCGCCCGATGCGCTCGGAGCGGCGGATGAAGAGCAGCGACAGCGCGACGCCCCAGAGCGACTCGGTCGCGACGAGCGGCGAGACGACGCTGACCCGTCCCCGGTAGTACGCCTCGAAGAGGCAGCAATACGAGAGGCCGAAGAGGACGCCGACGCCGAGGAACGGCAATGCACCGCGCGGCGAGACGCGGCCGCGGACACGGGGGCCGAGGACGACGAGCAGAAGCCCGAGGCCGCCGACCAGCGTGGCGGCCGCCGCGACGGCGGGCGGCGCCGTCCCCCCGACCGCGAGCCAGCGCACGAGGTTGTCGCGGGCGGAGAAGAGGACGGCCACGACGAAGGCGAAGACGAGCCCTCGCACGCGGACGTGATCCGGCCGGTCGCTCTCGCGCGCGAGCTCCACGCCGCCGGCGACGATCAGGACGGCGCCGACGATGAGCGCAGCATGCGCCGGCTCTCCGAGGAGGACGAGGGCGATCGTCACCGACACGAGCGGCGCCGACCCCAGAATCACCGATGTGCGCGACGCACCGGCCTCCTGCACCGCGAGCGTGACGAGCAGTTGACCGGCGCCGGGCTGGAGCAAGCCGGCGAGCGCGAACGGCCACGCGAGACCGGCGTGCACGCCGCGGGCCGGAGCCTCGAGCGCGGCGATCACGAGCGTGATGCCGAGCGCGCCGGCGACGGTTGCAAGCGTCGCCAGCTCGGCATCGGGATACGTGTTCAGCCCGATGCGCAGCCCGACCGTCATCGCGCCGAAGAGGAGTGCGGAGACGAGCGCGAGCCCGACCGCGGTCACGCGAGCGCGCGCTCCGCGGCCGCCGGCCGGCGCCGCCGGATGAGCGCGGACAACGGCGACTCCTAGCTCTGGCGCTTCGGCGGCTCGTACGGCGCGCCGGGAATGCCGCCGATCGCGAGGATCGTCGCCCCCTGGTCACCGGGGACGATCTGCCGCTTCTGCTCGGGGCCGACGCGGGCGAGCGTTCCCGGCGTGAGCTCCCATGTCTCGTCGCCGGCCGTCAGCGTCGCGCTGCCCTCGAGCACGACGTACACCTCTTCCTGCCCCTGTTCGGCGTGGTCGTGGTTCGGGTACTCCGCCCACCCTGCCGGGAGCTTCTCGACGTTCATGCCCCACGCCGTCACGCCGAGCCCTTTCGCGGCATAGAAGAACTGCCCGCCGTAGTCCTCGAACTCGTCGATCCGCTTGACCGTCACGTCTGCCATCTGGCCTCCTTGTCGACGGCGTGATTCTGTCGCACGCCGATACGCTCCCGCCATGACCACCGACACCGGTACGGCGCTTGCCGCGCAGCTCGCCGAGGACGCCGCGGAGCGCTTCCTCCGCTACGTCCGCATCGACACGCAGTCCGACGAGGACTCCGAGACGTATCCGAGCACGGAGAAGCAGCTCGACCTGCTGCGCCTGCTCCTCGGCGAGGTGAAGGAGATCGGCCTGGAAGACGCTGCGCTCGACGAGCACGGCTATGTGACCGCGACGCTGCCGTCGACCGTCGACCGCGACGTCCCGGCGATCGCGCTGTTCGCGCACGTCGACACGGCCCGCGAGGTGACGGGCGCGAACGTCGACCCGAAGCGCTTCCGCTACGAGGGCGGAGACATTCCACTCGGGTCGTCGGGCGCCGTCATCCGCCCGGAGGAGTCGTTGCAGCTCGGGAACCACGTCGGGCACGAGCTGATCGCGACCGACGGCACGACGCTGCTCGGCGCCGACGACAAGTCGGGCATTGCGGAGATCATGGCGGCGGTCGCCTATCTCGCCGCGCACCCCGAGGTCGCGCACGGCCCGGTCAAGGTGGCGTTCAACCCCGACGAGGAGGTCGGGCGCGGCGTCATCCACTTCCCGGTCGACACGTTCGGCGTCGCCGCGGCGTACACCGTCGACGGCTCGACCGCCGGCGAGGTGCAGATGGAGACGTTCTCGGGCGCGCAGGTTCGGATGCACATCCGCGGCCGCACGATCCACCCGGGCTGGGCGAAAGGCGAGCTGGTCAATGCGATCAAGCTCGCGGCTGCGGTCGTCGCGAAGCTGCCGCCGGACACGCTGTCGCCCGAGACGACGGAAGAGCGCGAAGGCTACGTCCACCCGATCGTGATCTCGGGCGACTCGACCGAGGTCGAGCTTCGCTTCATCGTCCGCGACTTCGAGAACGAGCTGCTCGACCGGCACGTCGATCTCCTCCAGAAGATCGCCGGCGAGGTCGCGTCGACCGACGACCGCTGCTCGATCGAGGTCGAGAGCCGCATCCAGTACCGCAACATGCGCGACACGCTGCAGCGCTACCCCGAGATCGTCGCGAACCTCGAGGAGGCCGTCCGGCGCGTGGGCCTCGAGCCGCAGCTCACCGCGATCCGCGGCGGCACCGACGGCTCGGCCCTCACCGAGATGGGGCTTCCGACCCCGAACCTCTTCACCGGCGGCCACGACGCCCACAGCGAGCGCGAATGGATCTGCGTCGAGGACATGGGCCTCGCCGCGGCGGCGATCGTCGAGCTTGCGAAGATCTGGGCCGAGTAAGCAAAGGCGGCACAAAGCCCGGACGGTTCCGTAACCGGGCCTGGCCCCCGCCGTTGGCTTCGTTCGCGCGAACTGCAGGCAGATCACAAACGTTCCACAGGCAGGGGCCAGGCCCGGTTACGAGAGTGTCACGGAGGGCTGATGGCTTCGCGACGGCCGGCCGCGCGTCCCCGCGTTCGGGCGCAGGCGCAGGCGCCGGATACCCTGTCCGCATGGAGCCCCTGCTCGACAGGCTCGGCCGGCAGCTCGAGACCCTGCGCGTCTCGATCACCGACCGGTGCAATTTCCGCTGCGTCTACTGCATGCCGAAGGAGGTCTACGGCCGGGACCACGTCTTCCTCGAGCGCAAGGAGCTCCTCAGCCTCGAGGAGATCGCCCGCGTCGTCGGCGTCTTCGCGCAGCTGGGCGTGCGCACCGTGCGGATCACCGGCGGCGAGCCGCTCGTGCGCCGCAACGTCGAGTACCTCGTCGAGCTCCTCCGCGCGATTCCCGATCTGGAGCTCGCGCTGACGACGAACGGCGCGCTCCTGCCGCAGAAGGCGGAGGCGCTTGCCCGCGCAGGGCTCGACCGGGTCACCGTCAGCCTCGACTCCGTCGACGACGCGACGTTCCGCGCCCTCAACGACGTCGACTTCCCGGTCGACCGCGTGCTCGAGGGGATCGACGCCGCGGCGGCGGCGGGCCTCCGCGTCAAGGTGAATGCCGTCGTCAAGCGCGGCGCGAACGACGACGGGCTCGTCGCCCTCGCCGAGCACTTCCGCGGCACCGGCCACGTGCTGCGCTTCATCGAGTACATGGACGTCGGACACACGAACGGCTGGCGCCTCGACGACGTCGTCTCCGCTGAGGAGATCGTCGCCAAGATCGACGCGGTCTGGCCGCTCGAGCCGCTGCCGCTCGCGCGCGCCGACGAGACCGCCCGCACCTGGCGCTACCGCGACGGCGCCGGCGAGATCGGGGTCATCGCCTCGGTGACGAAGCCGTTCTGCGGCGGCTGCTCCCGGGCCCGCCTCTCGGCCGAGGGGCGCCTCCACACCTGCCTCTTCGCGACGGCGGGCCACGACCTCCGTGGGCCGCTCCGGCTCGGGGCCTCCGACGAGGAGCTCGCCGACCTGCTGCGCGGCATCTGGGGGCGCCGCGAAGACCGGTATTCCGAGCTCCGGAGCGCCGAAACGGCCGCGCTGCCGAAGATCGAAATGTCCTACATCGGGGGGTAGCACTGCCCCCCGGGGTCCGGACTACAATCAGGGCATGACCGCTGTCGTGGCTGCAGGCCGCCGCGTGCTCCCGCGCGGCTGGATTGACTTCGGATTCCAGATCGTGATCTGGATCGGGTTCTACTTCAGCTACCAGGCGGTGCGCAGCGTTGCCGACCGCGACCCGACGAAGGCGTTCGTCAACGGCTTCCGGGTGATCGACTTCGAGCAGCGCTTCACGAGCCACTTCCTCGAGCAGACGGCCCAGAGCATCGCCGATTCGTCCAACTGGCTCTTCACGGCGGCCGCCTGGACATACTGGAACTCCGAGTTCACCGTCCTTTGCGTGACGCTCCTCTGGGTCTACCTCCGGCGCCACGAGCGCTTCGTGCGCTTCCGGAACACGATCCTGCTCGCGAACATGATCGGGCTCGTCGGCTACGTGTTCGTGCCGACCGCGCCGCCGTGGATGTTCCCGTCGTTCGGCTTCGTCGACGGCGTCAACCATCACAGCCTCGTCGGCGCGCTGGCGAATCCGTACGCCGCGATGCCGAGCCTCCACGCTGCGGACGCCCTGATCGTGGGCATCGTGCTCTTCGGCGTCTGCCGGCACTGGTGGTCGAAGGCGATCTGGGCCCTCTGGCCGGCCTGGGTGTGGTTCTGCGTCCTCGCGACGGCCAACCATTTCTGGCTCGACGTGTTGGCCGGCATCGTCGTCGCGCTCATCTCGGTCTTCGTCGTGTCGCGGGTTTCGCGGCTCCGGGCGAGGCAGCCAGATGCTGCCCCCATCGCAAACCTGCTATAGTCGGCCCATAGCAGGATTGCGATCAACCTCGAGTTCGAGAGCCTCATGCACGCGATGAACGAGGCCCCGACACCCGTTGGCGAGAGCGGCCTCAGCAGGGTCAAGGAGGGCTACACCACCGGCGCCCGCACCCTCGCGAAGCGCTCGGTGACCGGTCTGGCGCGCACCCGGGTCACCCCGAACGCACTGACCGCAGCCGGGGTCACGCTGTGTCTCGCCGCGGCCGTGCTCGTCCCCTTCGAGAGCCGGGACAAGCTCCTCTTCTACTGGCTCGCCGCCGCGGTGTTCGTCGTCGGCTCGGTGCTCGACATCCTCGACGGCGCGCTCGCGCGCGCCGGCGGGCGCTCGACGCCGTTCGGCGCGTTCTTCGACTCCACGACCGACCGCGTCGGCGAAGGGGCCATGCTCGCCGCGATCGGGCTCGTCTTCGCGCGCGCCGGGAACGACATCGCGGTCGTCTTCACGATCGTCGCCGTCGGCGGCTCCTTCCTCGTGCCGTACGTCCGCGCGAAGGCAGAAGCGCTCGGCCTGCGCGGCGATGTCGGACTCGGCTCACGCGCCGAGCGCGTCGTCGTCATCACCGGCGGTCTCGTGTTTGCCCCGTGGGGCGGGCTCCAGTGGGCGATCTATCTCCTCGCCGCGACCGCATGGCTCACGGTTCTCCAGCGCATCCTGCACGTCCGCAAGCAACTCATTGATGGAGGCACAACGCATGTCGACTAACGGCAGCTCGAACGGGCATCCGCGCCTGGACGACGGCACGGTCCGCGTCGCGATCATCGGCGTCGGCAACTGCGCCAACT
>JBGQKY010000122.1:0-6098 GCA_041499745.1 Gaiellaceae bacterium | reverse complement strand
CGCCTCGCCCGGAGCTGCCGCACTACCTCGAATCCGTCCATCCCTGGAAGCTGGACATCCAGCAGCACAACATCGGGACGGAGCGCCGCGACCGCGGCCAGAGCTGACGGGCCGTCCTCGGCGAAGCCCACGACGTCGAAACCCTCGAGCTCGAGCAGCGTTTCGGCAGACCTGCGGAAGTCTTCGTGGTCGTCGACGATCAATAGCGTCGGCCGAGCCATCGCGCGATCGTCGCACAGCCACATCGCTTCCGCGCTGTTGCTACCACGAGGGCCCGACCGCTGGGTGAGGCGGAGACCTGCCTGAAACGAGCGCCGCTCGCGTCCCGGCGCCGGCATCGTGTTACTGCGCCGGAGGTCGTGTTGTCTGCGCAGACACGGTATGGGCCCCGCACGCGTCTACGGGACAGACAGCATCCAGTAATTTGCGCGTTAAGCAGCGATTTTCTGCCTGGGGCGGCCGATGCAGGTGCTGCCCGCTTGCTGCCCGAAATAGCGCCGTACCAGCCCGCTCAGGCAACGCGGCATCCTTCATTGCAGGGCAAACGGAGAAACGGGAGCGACGGGACTCGAACCCGCGACCTCCGGCGTGACAGGCCGGCGTTCTAACCAGCTGAACTACGCCCCCAGGGTGGGACATTGTAGCCGCGTGCTGCCGCCGACGGTGCTGCGACACTGGCCGGCGTGGCGACCGTCGACTGGATCGCGCTCGCGGTCGTCCTCGTGTCGGCGCTCGGTGGGCTGCGTCGCGGGCTCGTGCTCAGCGGGCTCTCGCTCGCCGGGCTCGTCTTCGGCGCGTACGCGGGGTCGCGCATCGCGCCGCACCTTCTTCACGACTCTCGCTGGACGCCGCTTGCCGGACTGATCGGCGCGCTCGCGGGCGCCGCACTGCTCCAGACCGTCGCGTCGATCGTCGGCTCCATGCTCCGGAGCAGTCTCAAGCTCACGCCGCTGCGACTCCTCGATTCCGCGGGCGGATTCGTGCTCGGTCTTGCCACAGGGCTCGTGCTCGTGTGGGTGGCAGGTTCGACGGCGCTGCTCGTCCCGGGGCAGACGGCGCTGCGGCGGGAGGCGCAGCGCTCCGAGATCCTGCGCCGCCTGAACGACGTGTTTCCGCCGCGGCGGCTGCTCGATTTGCTGGCGCGCATCGACCCGTTCCCGGCGATCGTCGGGCCTGCTGCGCCTGCCGAGCCCGCGAGCCCTGCGATCGCGCGCGCCAGCGGCGTCGTCCGCGCCGAGGCCTCAGTGGTGAAGGTACTCGGCACGGCCTGCGGCGTCGGGATCGAGGGCAGCGGCTGGTTTGCGCGCGTCGACCTCGTCGTCACGAATGCGCATGTCGTCGCCGGCGAGCACGACACGAAGGTCCAGATCCCGCGGCACACCGGCCTCTTCGACGCCGACGTCGTCGCCTTCGACGTGCGCAACGACGTCGCCGTGCTTCGCGTCCGCAGCGCCGACCGGCAGATGCCGCTGCGGATGGCCGGCCCGAGAGCCGGCACGCCGGTGGCGATCCTCGGCTATCCGGAGAATGGTCCGCTTCGTGTTACTCCGGGCCGCGTCGGCAGCACCTCGACCGTGTTGACCCGCGATGCGTACGGTCACGGCCCGCTACGGCGAACGATCACCGCGGTCGCCGGGCGTGTCCGCCACGGCAACTCGGGCGGGCCGGCGGTCGACGCGCGGGGATTCGTGCACGCGACGATCTTCGCAGCGCGTGTCGGCGCGCCCACCGGCTACGGCGTCCCGACGCCGATCGTGGAGCGTGTGCTCGCGCGCGTCGCTCAGGTACCGGTCTCGACGGGCGACTGCGCAGTCGGCTGAAGCTCCGGCAGGAACTCGACGACGTTCATCGGCGCGCGGAACGGCGCGACGACGTAGACGCCGTTCGCGACGGCCCTTGCGCCCTCGATCAGCTCGAGGCCGAGTTGTCCGCCCACCTCGCGCGCCGCCGAGCCCGCCCGCCGGTAGCGCTCCTGCACGTCGCCGGGCACGACCATCCCCGGCGCCTCGTTGTGCATCCGGATCAGCAGCTCGTAGGTCCGGATCGGCCAGACGCCGACGAGGACCGGGATCGGCCACGTGCCGCCGACTCGCTCGCGAAACGCCTCGAGCGCATCGAGGCTGAAGAGGATCTGCGTCATCGCGAAGCGCGCGCCGGCGGCGACCTTGCGGTGGAAGCGGTCCACCTCGAGCTCGAGATCGTCGGCGGTCGGATTCACCGCGACGCCGGGGAAGAACGACGTGGGTGCGTCGATCGCGCGGCCGTGGAAGTCCTCGCCGCGGTTCAGGCGCGCCATCAGCTCGACGAGCCCGATCGAGTCCACCTCGTAGACACCGCCGGCTCCGGGATAGTCGCCGGCCTCGGGCGGGTCGCCGGTGACGGCGAGGATGTTGCGCACACCTTCAGCTTGCGAGCCGAGTAGCAGCGACTCGAGGCCGGCAACCGTCGAGTCGCGTGGCGTCAGATGCGGAATCGTCTCGACGCCGGTGAACCGCTCGATCGCAACGGACGCCATGATCCCGCTCATGCGCGCGCGCGCGCGCGGATTGTCGTTCACGTCGACGAACTGCGCCTTGCCGGAGTCGCGGACTGCGCGCGCGGTCGCGATCAGCAACTCGGGGTTCGCGCCGAGCGGCGGATCGAGTTGCACCGAGACGACGAACGTCCCGTCCTCGAGCAGCTGCTCCAGCACCGTCGGGTCGTCGCCTGCCGCTGCCTGCGTCGCCTGCTCGCGCTCACGAACGAGCAGCCGGATCGTGGGCGTGAGGTTCTCGTCGACGGCGGCACGGATCGCCGCGATCTGTGCGGGCGTGGTGCCGCAGCAGCCGCCGATGATCTTCGCGCCGAGGGCACGCGCCTGAGCGGCGAACTCCCCGAAATACTCCGGCGTGGCGTGCGGGAAGACGACGCGCTGTCCGGACATGCTCGCGAGACCGACGTTCGGCAGCGCAGCCAGCGGCATGCCGCCGCCTCGCATCGCCGCAAGTGCCCGAAGCGCGGCGGTCGGCCCGCCGCCGTGGTTGGCGCCGAAGGCGGCCAAGCCGAGATCCCGCAGCCGCACGCCGGCGCGCTCGGCCGAGACGCCGCCGATCGTCTCGCCGGCCGCGTCGAAGCTCATGAGCGCGACGATCGGCAGGCTCGAGACCTCGCGCACGGCGGCGACCGCGGTCTCGAGGTCTCCGAGGTCGAAGAAGGTCTCGACCATGAGGAGATCGGCGCCGCGGCCTTCGAGCAGCCGGGCCTGCTCGGCATAGAGCTGTCCCGGCTCCGCACCGCGTAGCTCGACGTCTCCGAGAGGCCCGATCGAGCCGGCGATGAAGACCTCCTTGCCCGACACCTCCCGCGCTTCGCGCGCGAGCTTCACGCCGGCTTCGTTGATCCGCTCGAACTCGTCCTCGAGGAAGGTCTGGGCGAGCTTCGCGCGGTTCGCACCGAACGTGTTCGTCTCGATCAGCTCGGCTCCGGCTCGGATGTACCCGAGGTGCACCTCCACGACGGCCTCGGGCGCCTTGAGATTCGCCTCCTCCGGGCACCGCAGGCGCCCGACCGCGCTCGCGAGCACGGCCCCCATGCCTCCGTCGGCGACGATCGGGTCGCCGGACGAAAGCCGCTCGAGGAAGCGCGACATGCGGGCCAGTGTACGAGTGCGTGAGAAGGTGAAGGGCAGGGCCACCGCAGGCCCTGCCCTTCGTGTCCTAAGCGTCCGGAACAGCCCCCGCCGCATCGGGGCCACTCAACGGACGCAGTTTGAGTATCGCCTCGGCCCCGTACTTGACCAATCCCTCGTACTCGGTTGACTTGCACCGCTTCACGTGCTCAAGCCGGGACGCGGCGTTGCCGATCAGGAGAACGAGCTTCTTCGGGGGACTGACGGCAATCATCCTGCGCCGGGGCTTAGAGAGCGGCGCCGTGAGGCGCCGTTCTCTCTATCCCAGGTGGACGGTGCGGCCCTCCATGCCACCGGCGACCGTGATCAGCTCGCCGCTGATGTGGCCCGCGAGCTCGTCGGACGCGAGCACGACGACTGCACGCGCGATGTCGTTGGTGGTCGCGACCTTCCGCAGCGACATGGTGCGGGTGATGCGCTCGACGAGCTCCGGGTCGAGTGCGCCGCGTGTCATCGGCGAGTAGGTCCAGCCGGGCGCGACGGCGTTCACGCGGCCGCGGGCGCCGATGCGCACGATCTCGTTCTTCAGGCTGAGCAGAAGGCCGACCTGGATCGCCGACTTCGCGGCCGCGTAGTCGGCGTGGCCGGCCTCGCCGAAGCGGCCCGCCGACGAGCCGACGAGGACGAGGCTGCCGTGCCCGGTCCGCTCGACCTCGCGCAGAAAGGAGCGGGCGGTCAAGAACGTCGCAGTGAGGTTCGAGCGCAGGGTCGCCTCCCACCGCTCGAGTGACAGCTCCCACACCGGCTCGTCCGCGGCCGGCCAGACACCCGCGACGGCCGCGCAGACGTCGACCCTGCCGAAGGCGGCCCGCGCCTCTTCGAAGAGGCGCTCCGTCTGCGCTTCGTCCGTGAGATCAGCCCCGATCGCGACGGCACCCTCGAGCTCGGCTGCGAGCCCCTCCGCGTTCTCCCGTCCGGTGTTGTAGTGGAGGACGACGCGCGCGCCCTCCGCGGCAAACGCCCTGGCGCAGGCCGAGCCGATGCCGCCCGAGGCCCCCGTTACGACGACGCTCTTTCCGTCGAGCCCGGTGTCCACCAGGGGAATCTAGCCTCGGAGGAGCGCTCGCACCGCCGCGGCCGACACGAAGCCGGCACGCCCCACCTCGGCCGCCCTCGTGTTGTAGGTGTAGAAGAGCCCGCCGCGCGAGAGCTTCGCGGTGGCGTAACCGAATTGCCCGGGCAACCGCAGCGCGACGTCGCGGCCGTCCTTCACGCGCAACAGATGAAGTCGCGTCTCGACGGCGTACACGACACGATCGCCGTCGAAGTCGGCGAGCTGCGCGCCCGCGGCTACCCGGCGTGAGAGAAGCTTGCGGCCGCGAAAGTCGCTGAGGATGAGCTGGCGCTTGGAGATGGTGGCGATCCGGCCGCCGCGCAGCAGCGCGCCGCCGGTGTGCGGCAGCCTCAGCGTCACTCGAAGGCGACCCGTGCGCGAGAGCACCTCGAGGACGGTGCCCGTCTGCTCGACGAGGATCGAGTCGCCATCGACGTCGCGCACGATCGCCGGTCTTGCATACGTCTTCAGCTTCGCCCGGCGCGCGGTGTCGAAGCGCCACACCGTCGATCCCGTCGAGCCCGCGATCAGCGCGCCGCGCCCGGCGAGTGCGACGAGCCCTCTGCCGGTCGTGCGTAGCGCGATGTGTGCCTTCAGCGGCCGCAGCGTTCCCGTCACGACGTAGTCGTCGCCCTGGTAGCAGACGTGCGCGAACCTGTTCCCGGCGAGGACGACGTTGCTCTCCTGCGTGTCGCAGGCGAGGCTCGCCCGCACCACGACGCCGTGCGGCTACCACACGAGCAGGTACTCCCATGCCTGTGCCGTCCCCACGAGGGTCGCCGCGCGTCCGCCGTCCACGGCGACCTCGTTCACCGGAGCGACGGTTCGCACCTCGCGCGTGGGCTTCACCTCGACGATGGGCGGCGGAGTCGCAGGCACGCATACGACGCTACCGAAGTAGGGTTCCCCCGTGCGCGTACACGTCATCGGCGACATCGAGGGCGTTGCCGGGATCGTCAAGTGGGGGCAGACCGGCGGCGACAGCCCGCTCTACCAGGAAGGGCGCAAGCTCTATACCGAGGAGATCAACGCGGCCGTGCGCGGAGCGAAGGCGGCGGGAGCGACAGAAATCGTCGTCATGGACTGCCACGGCGCCGACGGTGACTACATGTTCAACTCGCTGCTCGCCGACCAGCTCGACCCCGACTGCGAGTTCGTGATCCAGAGCGAGTGGACGGAGTACACCGCGTTCCTCGAGGAGGGCTGCGACGCCGCGCTCTTCGTCGGGATGCACGCGATGGCGGGCACGCCCGACGGCGTCATGTCGCACACGGTGTCGAGCCAGGCGTGGCAGAGCCTCAGGTTCAACGGCACGCTCGTCGGCGAGACCGGGATCAACGGCGCGCTGTGCGGGCACTGGGGCTGCCCGGTGCTGCT
>JBGQKY010000121.1:0-6354 GCA_041499745.1 Gaiellaceae bacterium | reverse complement strand
TCGTCCACGTCGCCTCCGTCGACGACCACGAGCTCACCGATCCCGAGATCTCGGACTCGCCCGACTTCCGGAACACATATCCGCCGCACTGCCTGCGCGGGACCCGCGGCGCCGAGAAGGTCCTCGAGACGAAGCAGCGCGACCCGCTGCCGCTCTCGCTCGTCCCGTTCCCGCCGGGGCTCGTAGCCGGCCTGATCGGCGGACGGCGGGAGATCCTGCTGCTGAAGAAGAACTTCAACGTCTTCACGAATCCGCACACCGACCCGGTCCTCGACGCGCTCGACCCGGAGGCGATCGTCGTCTTCGGCGTGGCGACGGACGTGTGCAACAACGCCGCCATCCTCGGATTCCTCGATCGAGGCCGGCGCGTCCGCTTCGTCGAGGACGCCTCCCGGGGCCTCGACGACGCCCGGGTCGCCGTCTGCACCGCGGTTTGGCGCGAGCGCGGGGTGGAGTTCACGACCGCCGAGGAGGTGATCGCCTCCCTCGGCTAAGGGATCCATCCCTTCGTGCCGATGAGCATCGAGATGGTGGGGCACTGGTTCCATTCCGCAGCCGATTTCGCCGTGACCTGGCTGCCGTTGGCGTTCTTCGGCATCCTCATCCTGACCGCGTGGCTCCTCTGGAAGACCGTCGGGATGATGCCTCGCACCCGCCCGACCCATCTCGACTCGAGATCCAAGTCGATGGTCACCTGGGCGGACGTCGCCGGCGTCGAGGAAGTCCGGGCCGAGCTGATGGAGGTCGTCGACTTCCTCCGCGACCCGAAGCGGTTCGAGCGGCTCGGCGCCACGGTGCCGAAGGGCCTCCTCCTGTACGGGCCGCCCGGCACGGGCAAGACGATGCTCGCGAAAGCAGTCGCGCACGAGTCGGGCGCGAACTTCTATTCCGCGAGCGCGGCCTCGTTCGTCGAGATGTTCGCCGGCCTCGGAGCCGCGCGCATCCGCAAGCTCTTCGCCGAGGCGCGCAAGAATGCCCCGGCAATCGTTTTCATCGACGAGCTCGACGCCGTCGGCGCGCAGCGCACCGGCCACGGCTTCAACCGCGAGCAGGATCAGACGCTCAACCAGTTGCTCGTCGAGCTCGACGGCTTCGAGGGCGCGCACCAGGTCGTCGTCATGGGCGCCTCCAACCGCATCCAGGATCTCGACCAGGCGCTGTTGCGTCCCGGCCGCTTCGACAGGCAGATGCTCGTCCCGCCGCCCGACCTCAGGGGCCGGATCGCGATCCTCGAGGTGCATACACGCGGAAAGCCGCTTGCAGCGGGTGTCGACCTCGGCCAGGTTGCGCGCCAGACCAGCGGTCTCACCGGCGCCGAGCTCGCGAACATCTGCAACGAGGCCGCGATCTTTGCGGGACGCCGCGATGACGTTCACCTCTCACAGGCGGACTTCGACGCGGCGCTCGAGCGGATCGTCGCCGGCCTCCAGCAGAAGAAGGTGCTCACCGAGAAGGAGCGCCGGATCCTCTCGTACCACGAGGGCGGTCACGCGCTGATGGCGCATCTGATGGGCGCAGCGCTGGAGCTCCAGAAGGTGACGATCGTGTCGCGCGGAGACGCGCTCGGCTACGCGTACTACCTGCCCGAGGAAGACCGCTATCTCCACACGAAGGAGGAGCTCGTCGACAGGATGATCGTCGCGCTCGCGGGCCGCGCCGCCGAGGAGGTCGTCTTCGGCCGCGTCACGAACGGCGCCGCGAACGATCTCGAGAAGGTCACCGAAATCGCCCGCGCGATGGTCTTCGAGTGGGGTATGGCTGATGCGGTTTCGTCCCGCACGCTGCGTGCAGACAACTACGCGCTCTCCGAGGAGACGAAGCGGCTGCGCGACTCCGAGCAGGCGCGGCTTACCGACGGCGCCTACACGGAGGCAGTGCGCCTGCTTCAGAAGCACCGCGTGCCGCTCGACCGGGTGGCGGCGGCGCTGCTCGAGAAGGAGACGCTCGTGCGCGAAGAGGTCGACTTGCTGCTCGCGGACGTCGACGTCGAGTCGCGTGCGTCCGACACCGTGGGCGTGCCGCGCGTCGTCGCGGCGATCCAGCCCTCCTAACCTCCTAACCGTTCAGCTTCGAGACGTCGACGGCGTCCTTCGGCGCCTTCAGGTCGACCGTCTCGTTCCACTCGTCGAAGTGCACAGCCCCGGAGGAATCGCCCGAGGCCTGCATGATCTCGACCGGAAACGGCTCGCCCGTGGTTGCGACATACAGCGTCCCCTCCGACGAGCTGATCCCGATCACCTTCTGGCCGTCGACGGTCGTCTCCTTGCCCTTCGTGATCGTGCCGTTCGGCTTCAGCGCTGCGTCGAAGAGCTTGTTGATGTCCGTCAGATCGGCGAGCGCAGCGAGATCGCCGGACGTCGCCGAGCCCTTGAGCCACTTGCCGTTCAGGAGCTTGGCGGCCTCGGCACCGGCGATCTGCGTGTAGAACGCACGCGAGCCCTTCAGGTACGCCTCGCTCCCGATGCGGACGATCTCGACCTTCGCCCCCTGAACTGTCATCGCACCGGTTCCGCCCTTTGCGCCGTCGATCCGGATGTCGACCTTCAGCGGCGCTCCGCTCTCGACGATCGAGCCGTGAAAGTGGACGCTACCCGCCTTCTCCGCAGCAGCTTTTGCGTCGGCAACGATCTCCTCGGCGGTCTTGTCCGCCTCCCCGTTCGACTTCGAGCCGCTCCCCTTGCCGCACCCTGCCGCCAGGAGGGCGAGCGAGACGAGGCCGATGAGGAGGCGCCTGCCCATGAGGGCGAGAACGTATCAATGACGACGGCCCTGGCCGCCGTGGCGGGTAGCATCGCCTGGTGGAGGCACGAGGGATCCACCATGTCGGCCTCGCCGTCTTGGACCTCGACGAGGCGGTGCGTACGTACGAGCGCCTCCTCGGCGGCCGGCTCGAGCACCGGGTCCGCGTCGACGACCAGGGCGTCGAAGCCGCGTCGATTCGGGTCGGAGACGGCCGCGTCGAGCTGCTCGCGGCACTCGGAGACGACACGCCCGTCGGCTGGTTCCTCGCCAAGCGCGGCCCCGGCATGCACCACGTCGCCTACGAGGTGGACGACGTGCGCGCCGCGATCGAGGCTCTCACCGAGCAGGGTGCCGAGCTGATCGACTCCGAGCCCCGCCGCGGGATGTTCGGGCTCGAGGTCGCGTTTGTTCATCCAGAATCGGTTCACGGCGTCCTCTCGGAGGTGGTGTCTGGTGGCTGAACCCGGCCGCGTACGGATTGAGATCGGATTCGAAGGCGGGCAGGTGATCGGCTGCTTTGCCGACCCCTCGCACGCCGACCAGCTCGAGCGCGCTCTGCACGAGGACGGGCCGCGGGTGATCGTCCTCGACACGGAGGACGGCCCGTATCACGTCGTCGTTCCACACGTCAGCTACTTTCGGCGCCACAGCCGTTCAGGCCGCGTCGGGTTCGCCGCGAGCTAGTGGAGGAAAGCGAACGTGTGAGCTCGGACGCGACCGAGACGAGAGCCGCGCGCGAGTCGACGCAGCACGTCCGCAAGCTCGTGGAGCGGGCACAGCGGGGCGAGCGCGCCGCGCTCGAGGAGCTGTACCTGATCCATTTCGACCGGATCTACAGCTACCTGCACGTGAGCGTCGGGAACCGGCATGACGCCGAGGACCTCACCACGCAGACGTTCCTCAAGATGCTCGAGTCCATCGGGCGCTTCCGCTGGCAGTCGGCGCCGTTCTCCGCCTGGCTCTTCCGCATCGCGCACAACCTCGCGATGGACCACTTCCGTGCGCGACGACGGTGGCAGCCCGAGGAAGACGTGCCGGAGGTACCGGGGTTGGAGGAGCCGTCGGCCGAGCTCCAGGCGATGCAGTCGATCGGGCGCCAGTCGATGATGGAGCTGATCGAGGGGCTGTCGCCCGAGCAGCAGCAGGTGCTGACGCTGAAATTCGTCTTCAACTTCCCGAATGCCGACGTGGCGACGGTCCTCCAGAAGACCGAGGGTGCGATCAAGTCGCTGCAGCATCGGGCGCTCGCCTCGCTGCAAAAGCAGATCGCGCAGAAGTAGTGGCTCTCGAGGTCGGGATCGTGGGGCTGCCGAGCTCGGGCAAGTCTGCGCTCTTCGAGGCGCTGACCGGCGCCCGCGCGAGCGGCGAGGTCGGGATGGCGGCGATTCCCGACGCGCGCCTCCAGCAGCTCGCCGTTGTCGTGCAGGCGCGCAAGATCACGGCTGCGGCGATCCGCGTCGTCGAGGTGCGCGGGACCGGGCCGGCGCTGCTCGGAAACCTGCGGCAGGTCGACGCACTGCTCGTCGCGCTCGACGGCTTCTCCGGCACGCGTGCTCCGGCGGACGACCTCGAGACGCTGAAGCTCGAGCTGCTCGTCGCCGACCGCGACCACGTGGAGCGCCGGCTCGAGCGGATCGCGAAGCAGGCGAAGTCCGGCGAGACGAAGCTGAAGAAGGAGGTTGAGCAACTCGGGCGGCTCCTCGCACACCTCGACGCAGGAAACGCGCTCGAAGACTGGCAGGAGGAGCTTCCAGCGGAGCTCGAGCCGCTCACCGCGAAGCCGCTGATCGCGATCGAGAACGGCCCGAACGGCATCGACCTGAAGCTCGAGGCCGAGCTCGCCGACCTCTCGGAGGAGGAGGCCGCCGAGTTCCGCGGCGCGGGCGACTCCGCCCTCGGCGAGGTCGTGCGCCGGTTGGCCGAGACGCTCGATCTGATCACGTTCTTCACTGCGGGGGAGAAGGAGACGCGCGCCTGGACGCTTCGGCGGGGCCAGACCGCGATCGACGCCGCCGCGACGATCCACTCCGACATCGCGCGCGGCTTCATCCGCTGCGAGGTCATCCGTTGGGACGATCTCGTCGCCGCGGGCTCCCACGCGGAGGCCTCGCGCGCGGGCAAGCAACGGCTCGAAGGGAAGACCTACGTCGTCGAGGACGGCGACGTCTTGAACATTCGCTTCAACGTGTGAGGCGGTCCGCGAGCGTGCCGACGGGCACGTCGAGCTCGAAGAGCAGCCGGCGCGCGGCGGCGCTGTGCCGAATGAGCGCCGCGAGCATCTGCTCCGGTGTCACCTTGCGCCGGCGTCGCGCCGCGAGCTCGAGCACGCGCTTCGCCTCGGGAGAGACGCCGACGCACTGGGCTCGCGACCATACCTCGTCGCCGAAGCGCTCCTCGAGCTCGCCGCGCACCGACTCGAGCGAGATGCCGAGCGATGCAAGCGCGTCGCGCTCGTCCGCTCGAATCCGATCGCGAATGTCGTCCGGCGTCACCCCGTACTCCTCGAGCGCAGGGCTGAGGATCGCGCACGCGAGCACGAGGTGCTCGACCCCGATCGCGAGTGAGAGCTCGGCGCCCTCGTAGCACGCACGGGCGAAGATCGCTTCCGCCGCGTGCGCCGGGCGGGTGAGAAGCCTCACCGGCCGCGGCCCTTCCCGGCGTACTTCTTGTGCACCGCCTGCTTCGACACCCCGAGCTCGTCGGCGATCTCCTGCCACGAGTGCCCGCTCCTGCGCGCGTTCTCGACGTGGATCCCCTCGAGACGCTCCAGCAGCCGCCGCAGCGCGGCGACGGCGCGAAGTCCCGCCTCGGGATCCTCTGATGCGACCTGTACCGCCAAGTCCCTCGCCTCCTCCATCCGTCAACTTTAGTTGACGTGTCGGGACAGGTCAAACCTGGGCTGACGGCACGCTGTCAGTCGGTTGTCTACCGTGCGTTGGACACAGGAGTCCAGCGTGAGCAAGGGGAGACCATGACCACACTCGAGAACCGGCCGAACACCGCACTCCTCGTCGTCGACGTGCAGAACGGCGTCGTCGAGGGGACTCCCGAGCGCGACGCGGTCGTCGCGAACGTCGGCAGCCTTGTCGAGAAGGCGCGGCGGGAACGGGTCCCCGTCGTCTGGGTCCAGCACTCGGACGAGCAGCTTGCGAGAGGGAGCGACAACTGGCGGATCGTCCCCGAGCTGACTCCGGGCGACGCGGAGCCGCTCGTCGAGAAGAGCTACGGCGACTCCTTCGAGGACACCAGCCTCGAGACCGTGCTGTCGGGCCTCGGAGTCGGGCGACTCGTCGTCGTCGGCGCGCAGACCGATGCGTGCATCCGCTCGACGCTCCACGGCGCGTTCGCCAGGGGCTACGACGCGACCCTTGTCAGCGACGCCCACACGACAGAGGACCAGACGGCATGGGGGGCGCCGCCGCCGGACCAGGTCATCGCGCACACGAACCTGTATTGGACCTACCAGACGGCGCCGGGGCGGACGGCCGGGACGGTCGAGACCAGGGACGTCGATTTCGGCGGCACGTCCTGAAGCCTGGCTAGCCCGCGGCCCGTCCTCTCGCTGGACGCCCCGAACCCGGCTGTCCGGCGCTTGACCTCCGCAGTAGCGTT
>JBGQKY010000120.1:0-6363 GCA_041499745.1 Gaiellaceae bacterium | reverse complement strand
GCGTGCAACATTGAACCCGGGCCTCCTCTCGGTAACTCCCACTGGACAAGCCGGAGCCCTGCCAGCGGGGAGGGCCTTCTTCATCGCATTCCTTACCATCGAGGTTCTGAGGCGGGAAGCGCGGGCACCAGCGGGTCACCGCGGGCACGAAAGCCGTGCAAGAAGGAATCGTCCGAAGGTCAGTGACCGCGTGTGCCCGCCGGTACCCGCGCTGGTGTTCCCTCAGTGTTCCCTTGCGTGCGGGACCCCTATGGCAGCGCCACCGCGCTGGCTGGCATCGGTTTGGCATCGAGGCGCGACAGATTGCAGTCGTCATCGATGTTCGACCGAAAGGAGTGGCAAATGGCAACGGAGAACGTGGTCGTCATTCGGTTCACGGAACCGAGCAAGGCGTACCAGGCGCTGAGCGTCCTTAAGGAGCTCGACGGCAGCAGTCGCATCGGACTGGAGTCCGCGGCCGTAGTCGAGCGCACCGCATCGGGCGAGCTGCGCACCCCGGAGAGCGCCGACAACGTCGGCCTCGTCGGCACGGCGAGCGGGTCGCTGATCGGGATGCTCATCGGCGTCCTCGGCGGCCCGGTGGGCGTCCTGCTCGGCTGGGGCACCGGCGCTCTGATGGGTGGCGCGTTCGACCTCGATCGCGCAATCACGTCGGACGAGGCGCTCACCGTTCTCGGCAAGGCGATCCCGACCGGATCGACCGCCGTGATCGCGAGCGTGGAGGAGCCGGCGGTCGAGGTGATCGACGGCGAGATGAAGAAACTCGACGGCGAGGTCACGCGGCGTCCGGTCGCGGAGGTCATGGGCGAGCTCGAGGCGGCGGAGGATGCCGCCGAGGCCGCTGCGCGCGAAGCGCGGCACACGATCCGGGCGAAGCGCAAGGCCGAAGTGAGCGCCAACGTCGAAGCCCGCGTCGGGAAGCTGAAGGAGAAGCTCCACGTCTCCTGACCGCAACTCGACGCGAACCGTCTGAAGCCCGCCGACCTCGAGGTCGGCGGGCTTCGACCGTTCAGCAGTCATGACGCATGACGTGCCGCGATCCAGACCCGGAGCGCGGCGGGTATGACAGCGAACCGAAGCGGCGGGTCGAGGTCGACCGCCTCGCCGTCGATTCCGGCATGGACGACCGCCGGTGCAGTCACCTCGAGCGTCGTTGCCGTCCACGCCCGCCCCGGCGGCGCCGGGTCGAGCGAGACGACCCCCAGCTTCCCGCTCTGAAGCGTCGGCCGGGTTCCGGGGGCGTGCGGCGGAGCGAATGCGTACGGGTTGTTCGACACGAGCACGACGGCCGGATCACGATGCGGGCAGCCGCGGTCGTCCATGAGCTGCAGGCCGGCGGCGGGCGTACTTGGCCCGAGCACGTGCGACGCCGTCTCCAGGAGCGTACGCGCCTTCGCGTCACGGTACGTCGGCTGCCTGACGGCGTCGCCGTAGATCCCGAGCGACACGTTGTTGAGGAAGAGGCGGCCGTTCACCTCTGCGACGTCGATCCGCCGCTCGACGGGCTCGGTGAAGCCGTCCAGCGAGCCGATGAGATCGCTGCGGTCGATGCCGATGTCGAGCGCGAAATGGTTGCGAGTCCCGGCGGGAACGCACACGAACGGAAGCCCGTGCGCGACAGCGGCTGCGGCCACGACCGCAAGTGAGCCGTCGCCGCCCGCGACCCCGAGAGCGTCCGCTCCGTCCGCGATCGCTTGGTCGACGAGCGTCGGGAGGCTGTCGCCGGGGCCTAGAACGATCGCGTCGATTCCGCGCTCGCGCGCCCGCTCAGCGAGGTCGGCGCGCCCGGCCTTGCCGCCGCCTGACCTCGGGTTGACGAAGAGCACCGGCCGCTCGGGCAGATCCGCGGCCGACCATGTGCCGGGCGTCATCCGGTGCGACGCAGCGGGGCCGGTCGGTGCGTTTGAGTGGGCGGCGGGTCGTGGCCGAGCACGAGCACGTCGATGAGCGTCGCGACTGCCGACGTAACCGGGACAGCCATGATGACGGCGAATCCGCCGAAGAGCACTCCGACGATCGCGACGCAGAGCAGCGTCACGAGCGGCGAGAGGCCGACCGTTTGCCCGATCCGCGGGTTGACGACGTAGTTCTGGAACTCGCGCACGACCACCAACCAGAGCAGCGAGAGCCCGGCGAGTTGCAGGGACTGCGGGACGCCGACGGCAAGCACGATGATCGAGCCGAAGAGCGGGCCGATCATCGGCACGATCTCGATCAGGCCAACGAACGCGCCGACGAGCAGCCAGTAGTTCAGCCCGACGACGTAGAAGCCGGCCGACAGGACCGCGCCGACCGCGAACACCATCACGAACCGGAGCCGCGTGTAGGCGCCCAGCCGGCGGTCGAGGGCGAGATAGGTCTCGCGCGCCTTCTCGCGCTTCGACTCGGGTGCGAGCGCGGTGAGCAGCGCTATGATCGAGTCGCGCTCGGAGACGCAGTACCACGTCGCGGCGAGCGTGAAGAAGACCGCAACGACCGCCTCGCCCGCCTTGTGCCCGTACGTCGCGACCGGGTGGACCAGTGCGGTGGCCGACGGGAGCCGATCGAGATGCGCCTGGACCCAGCCGAGCGCGCGGTCTCCGATTCCGGTCGCGTGCGCGCCGCCTGTACCGGCACCGTGGCCGAGCGCATGGCCGATCTGGTGGAGCGCGGGCGGCACCGCGAGCCAGAGGAGCAGTGCCACCGCGGCGCCGACGACGAGGAAGTGGAGCAGGATCCCGACCGACTGGGGGACGCGATGCCGGCCCAGCCACTCGACGCCGGGACGGATCGCGGCGGCGAAGGTGATGGACAGGAGGAGGAGGGTGAGGACGCTCCGCACCTGCCAGATCCCGGCGGCGAGTGCGACGACGGCGAGCGCCGCCGCGGTGGCCTTCGCGACACGCAGAGTGAGGTCCGCTGGCATCTCAGAAGAGCGCCGGGACGGGACGTGGCGCGGTGCTCTGCGCAACCACGCGGCCCGCGTTGAGGAGGAGGAACGTGACAACGGCACCGAAGACGAACCCGCCGACGTGCGCGAAGAAGGCGACGCCGCCGCCGTTCGCCGATGCGGACGCGAGGCCGAAGTTACCCTCGACGAGCTGGTAGATGAACCAGCCGCCGAGGTAGACCCAGGCGGGAATCTGCACGAAGAAGAATCCCAGTAGCGTCCGGATCCGGGCGGTGGGGTAGAGGACGATGAAGGCGCCGAGCACGGCGGCGATCGCGCCGCTCGCGCCCAGAGTCGGAACTCGTGCCGCGACCCCTGTGCCGAAGAGCAGCGTGACCGCCGTCTGCGTCATCGTCGCGACGAAGCCGCCGGCGATGTAGAAGCCCAGGTAGCGGAGGTGCCCGAACGCGTCCTCGACATTCTTGCCGAAGATGGCGAGGAAGAGCATGTTGCCGAGGATGTGGTCCCAGCTGCCGTGCATGAACATCGCCGTGAACCAGCTGACCCCCCACGGCTCCGGTGCGTGGCAGGCGTTGTTGACGGCGCACGGATAGAACGAGGCATGGTAGACGGCCGAGTTCAAGTGCGGCAGCTCGTAGAGCAGCCAGACTGCAACGTTGGCCGCGATCAGCGCGACGTTGACGATCGGGAACCGTCGCGGGTGGAGTCCGTCGGAGAGCGGCAGCATCGCGATTCCCTTAGTGCGCTACGAGGGTCGCGGGCGCTGCCGGCGGCGTCACGTCGGGGGCAGTCGAGAGCCCTGCCGCGGCGTAGGCCTTCGGCCCCTCGAGCGTCTCCGCCTGGAGGAGCGCCTCTGCGAGGGAGTCGAGCCGCTCGCGGTTGTCGATGAGCAGCTGCACCGCCTCGTCGTGCGCTTCTCCGACGATGCGCCGCATCTCGTCGTCGATCCGCTGCTTCGTCCGCTCGGAGACCTCTGAGACGCCGGGCATCAGGGCGGAGCCGTCTCCGTCCTGCGGCAGGACGGAGAGGAAGCCGATCGCGTCGCTCATCCCGAAGCGGCCGACCATGTTGCGCGCGAGCTGGGTCGCCTGGCGGATGTCGGACTCGGCGCCGGTCGTCTCGTCGCTGTAGACGACCTCTTCGGCGGCGCGGCCGCCGGTCGCGACCTTGACGTGGGCGAGCAGGCTCTTCTTGTCGTAGTTGAAGCGGTCGCTGCCCGGCGCCGAGATGGTGACACCGAGGCTCATCGTGCGCGGGATGATCGAGATCTTCCGGACCGGGTCGGCGCCCGGCGTGAGCATCCCAACGAGCGCGTGGCCTGCCTCGTGGTAAGCGGTGCGCCGCTTGTCCTCCGGCGTCAGCAGCAGCTTGCGTGCCGCCCCGAGCTCGATCTTCTCGAGCGCATCGGTGAAGTCGCCCATCGTCACCTGCTCCTGCGCGCGGCGTGCGGCAAGCAGCGCCGCCTCGTTCGCGAGATTCGCAAGGTCCGCGCCGACCATGCCGGCGGTCGTCGCCGCGAGCGCGTCAAGGCTGACGTCGGGCGCGAGCGGGAGGTCGCGCGTGTGAACCAGCAGGATCTGCTTCCGGCCGTCCTTGTCGGGCGCCTGCACGGGAATGCGGCGGTCGAAGCGGCCGGGCCGCAGGAGCGCCGCGTCGAGCACGTCGGGGCGGTTCGTCGCCGCGAGCACGATGACGCCCGTGGTCACGTCGAAGCCGTCCATCTCGGTCAGGATCTGGTTGAGCGTCTGCTCGCGCTCGTCGTTTCCGCCGCCGAATGAACCGGAGCTGCGGGAGCGGCCGATCGCATCGATCTCGTCGATGAAGACGATCGAGGGTGCTGCCTCCTTCGCCTGCTTGAACAGGTCGCGCACCCGGGAGGCGCCGACCCCGACGATCATCTCGACGAACTCGGATGCGGACATCGAGAAGAAGGGGACGCCCGCCTCGCCCGCGACGGCTTTCGCCAGCAGCGTCTTGCCGGTGCCCGGGTTGCCGGTGAGGAGGACGCCGCGCGGAATGTGCGCGCCGAGCTTGCGGTACTTGTCCGGATCGCGGAGGAAGTCGACGACCTCTGCGAGCTCCTGCTTCGCCTCGTCGATGCCGGCGACGTCGGCGAACGTGACCTTCTCCTTCGTCGGTTCGTACTTCCGCGCCTTCGCCTGACCGAACGAGAACATGCCGCCGGCTTGACTGCCGGAGCGCCGCATGAGCCAGACCCAGAGGCCGAAGAAGAGGATCGTCGGACCGATGCCGACGAGCAGCGTCTGCCACCAGGGCGTTCCGGCGGGAGACTTGGCGGTGACGACGACGCCGTTGTCGGCCAGGAGCTTGTCGAGGCTCGCGTTGTTCGCGAAGTCGGGGATCTGCGTCGCGAACTCGGTCGTCCGGACGGCTTTCGCGCCGCTCGGGCGATAACGGATCGCGTGCTTGAACGTTCCCTCGATGACTGTGTTGGTTGCGGTGACCGTCTCGACGTTGCCGGCCTGCACCTGCGCGATGAAGTTGGGCCGGTAGGGGATCGTCACGCGCGGCTTGGCCGCGGCTGCATAGAAGAGTGCGGAAAGGATGAAGTTCAGGATCAAGATCCCGGCGAAGACTGCGAGCGAGCGCCAGCCGAGGCCGGGCTTCCGCGGGTCGCCGGTGTGGCCGTCGGGCCGCTGTGTGGTGTCGCCTGGAGTGTTCATGGCAGAGAGGTTGTGCTCCGCCTCTGCCAGCGGGCTGCCAGCGGCACCCGCAGCGCTGCCAGGCGGACTTCCCCCGGGCGGCCGGGCGTGCGAGACTCGTGGCCGGAGGACACGTGCCAAACCGGCTGGAGATCCGCGTTCTCGGCCCGTTCGAGGTGCTCGCGGGCGGGAGGCCCGCGGACGTCGGCGGCTCGAAGCGCCAAGCCCTGCTGGCGATGCTCGCGCTCGGGAACGGCCGTGTCGTCGGCGTCGACATGCTCATCGACGGCCTCTGGGGTGCCGAGCTTCCGGCCGCTCCACGGAACGCGCTTCATCATCACGTCGCCCGCCTGCGCGCCGCACTCGGAGAGGACGCGATCGGGGGCTCCGCCGACGGGTACGCGCTGCATGGCGCGCTCGTCGATGCCCTGCGGTTCGAGGAGCTGCTCGCGGAGACGCGCGGGGCACTGCGCGACGGCGACGTCGGTGCCGCGGCTGACACCGTGACGTCGGCGCTCGCGCTCTGGCGCGGCCCGGCGCTACACGGGCTGACCGGAACGGCGTGGTTCAGCGCCGAGGCCCGCCGGCTCGAGACGCTGCGCGTCGACGCGCTCGAGGAGCGGTTCGAGGTCGCGCTTGGGCTCGGGGAGCACCGGGAGCTCGTGTCGGCGCTCCCTGCTGCGCTCGCGGACAATCCGTTCCGCGAGCGGCTCTGGGCGCAGCTGATGCTCGCGCTCTACCGCAGCGGCCGCCAGGCGGACGCGCTCGAGACGTTCCAGGAAGCGCGGCGCGTGTTCGCCGACGAGCTCG
>JBGQKY010000119.1:0-6468 GCA_041499745.1 Gaiellaceae bacterium | reverse complement strand
CTCGAGCTCGTGCTCACCGGCCGCGAGGACCGCGACCTGCGCGCGCACGCCGCGTGCGCACGCGCGGGCGAGCACGGCCCGCACCGGGTTCCGCTTGTGCGGCATCGTGGAGGAGCCGCCGCCCGGCCCCTCGCAGACCTCGCCGACCTCGGTCTGCGCGAGGAGCACGACGTCGAGCCCGATCTTTGCGCACGCGGCGGCCGTGCCGGCCAGCGCGCCGGCCAGCCGGCGGACCGGCGCCCGCTGTGCATGCCACGGCACCGTCGGCTCGGCGAGCCCGAGCTCCTCCGCGAAGAGGCGCAATACCTCGAGCCCTTGCTCCCCGAGCGGCGCGAGCGTTCCGGCTGCCCCGCCGAGCTGGGCCGGCAGCACGACCGTTGCGAGGCTCGCGCGCGCGTCCATCGCCGCGTCGAGCCACCCCGCCGCTTTGAGGCCGAACGTCGTCGGTACCGCCTGCTGGAGCAGCGTCCGGCCGGCCATCGGCGTAGCTCGATGAGCCTCCGCGAGGAGCGCACACCCGGCGGCGATGCCGTCGACCTCCGCCACGATCAGCTCGAGCGCGCTTCGCGCGACCAGCATCGCGGCGCTGTCGAGGACGTCCTGGCTCGTGGCGCCGAAGTGCACCCAGCGCGCGGCGTCGCCGCCGACCTGTGCGCGCAGCGCGCGCACGAGCGGCTCCACCGGGTTGCCGGCGGCGCGCCCCTCCTCGCTGAGCGAGTCGATGTCGTAGTGATCGGGAACGCAAGCTGCGGCAATCGCAACCGCCGCGTCTGCGGCCACGATGCCTGCCCGCGCTTCCGCATTCACGAGCGCGCGCTCGACCTCGAGCATGGCCTCGAGCCACGCGGCGTCGGCAACGGCCGCTCGCAGCGGCTCCGGCACGAAGAGGGGGCCGAAGGTCGTCAATGCTCGAAGAACACCGTCGCCCTGTCGCCCTGCATCCGGATGTCGAATCGGAGACCACCGTCCTGCCCGGCCGCGACGAGGGTCGCGCGACGGGCATCTTCGAGCGCGCCGAAGACGGGATCGAGAGCGTTCGCCTGTTGCTCGTCGGGGAAGTAGATGCGCGTCAGCTGATGCCGCAGCAGACCGCGGGCGAAGACGTACACGTCGAAGTGCGGCGCCCCCGTTACCGCCGTCGGCTTCGTGAGAAGGAACGTGAACGTACCCTCGGTATCCGTGCCGCTTCTCCCCCAGCGCGTGCCGTCACAGATCTCGATCATCCCGTCGACGATCGGGACGCCTTCGCCGTCCAGCAGCATGCCCTGCAACTCCACCGCATTCGGATCGCCGGGCAAGACGAGCGTGTTCTCCGTCCGCCGGCAGAGGCCGATGCTGTAGAACGGCCCGACGGTCTGGGAGGGCGTGCGCATCACGCGTCTTCCAGCGGTGTCGTGTCCGGACCGCCGCGGCCGAGCACGATGTCCCACCGGAAGCCGAGTGCCCACTCGGGCTCCGTGACGGCCATGTCGAGCTCTGCGACGAGGAGCGCGCGCGAGCGTGGATCCCGCACCGCGTTGAAGATCGGGTCGTACCGAAAGAGCGGGTCACCGGGGAAGTACATCTGCGTCACGAGCCGCTGCGTGAACGCGCGGCCGAAGACGGAGAAGTGGATGTGAGCGGGCCGCCACGCGTTCGCGTGGTTGCCCCAGGGGTACGAGCCCGGCTTCACGGTGACGAAGCGGTATCGCCCTTCGTCGTCGGTCAGGCACCGGCCGCCGCCGGAGAAGTTCGGATCGAGCGGCGCCGGGTGCTGCTCGACGCTGTGCCGGTAGCGGCCGGCCGAATTCGCCTGCCAGACCTCGATGAGCGCGGAACGGATCGGGTGCCCGTCTTCGTCCGTGACGCGACCGGTGACGATGATCCGCTCCCCGAGCGGCTCGCCGTCGTGCTGCCGCGTCAGGTCGTCGTCCGCCTCCTGGACCGCGTCCTCGCCGAAGACGGGGCCCTGAAGTGCGTGCAGCTCTTCCGGCATCGTGACGAGCGGCCGATCCGGGGCCCGCAGGCGCGTCGAGCGGTAGCCGGGATAGTTGACCTGGACCTCCGTGCCGAAGGTCGGGTCGTCGGGCAGCACGACGGGTGTCTCCTCGGCCTGCATCAGCTTCCTTTCGTCTGGAGGCTGCGGAGCGCGACGAGCTCCTCCTCGGTGGGCGGATCCGTCGTCTTGACGTCGTCGGCGACGCGCAGCTCCCAGCCTGTCGCTTCCCGTGCGTCGGCGACCGACGTACCCGGATGAACCTGCACCAGCGTGAGCTCACCGTCGACCGGCTCGAGAATCCCCAGATCGGTGATGACGACGCGGACGTTGTCGCCGCGGCTCGTCGTGAAGTCGAGCCGATCGACGAATGCGCGCGGAGTCTGGCGCAGCATCACGAAGACGTCCTTGACCTCGGTCGCGATCTCGGGCGCGCCGCCGCCGCCGGGCAAGCGGACCTTCGGCCTGTCGTATTCGCCGATGACCGTGCTGTTGAGGTTGCCGTGACGGTCGATCTGAGCGGCGCCGAGGAAGCCGACGTCGATCCGCCCACCCTGAAGCCAGTAGGCGAACATCTCGGGAACCGACACCACGGCGTCGGCCGTCTCGGCGAGCTCGCCGTCACCTATCGACAGCGGCAGCTCGGTCGGCTTGGCGCCGATCGTGCCGCTCTCGTACACGAGCACGCAACCGGGGGCATGCGTGTGGCGGGCGAGATTCGCCGCGGTGCTCGGCAACCCGATTCCGACAAAACACACCATGCCGTCGTCGAGCCGGCGCGCCGCCTCGACGGCCATCATCTCGTCGGAGGAGTACATCGCAATCACACCGCGGCCACCGTCGACCGGGCGACGCTCGCGCGATACTCCTCGACGTCTGCCGTGTCGAGGACGTGGCGTTGCATCCACTGCTGGAACCGGTCACGGTCGCGGCTGATCTCGTCCCACGCGACGTAGAAGTCGTTGTCGCGCTCGTAGTACCCGTGCGCGTACGACGGGTGCGCGCCGCCTGGCGCGAGCGCGACCGCGTCGACGGTCCAGGAGGGCAGGACGATGGCGCCCGGACGTGGATCGAGCTCGTCGACGATCTCCTCGACCGTCACGATCGACCGCGCCGACGCGAGCACGGTCTCCTTCTGCACGCCGAGGATGCCCCACAGCTGCACGTTGCCTCGCCGGTCGGCGCGCTGCGCGTGGATGATGCCGACGTCCGGCCGGAGGGCCGGCACCGCGGCGAGCTCCTCTCCGGTGAACGGGCACTGGATCGGGGCAACGCGCGTGCGCGCCACGAGGTCGTTGCTGCGATACCCGCGCAGGACGCCGAATGGGAGGTTCGACGCGCCGGCCTGGTAGGCCGCGGCCATCCCGGCGTGGGAGTGCTCCTCGAGCTCGAGCGGCGCCGGCCGGCCGTGCTCGACCGCGTCGCGGAGCCGGTGGAGCGAGCCGACGCCCGGGTTGCCTCCCCACGAGAAGACGAGCTTGCGCGCGCAGCCCATCCCGATCAGCTGGTCGTACACGATGTCCGGCGTCATCCGGATCAGCGTCAGGCCGTGCCGCTCCTGCCGGATCAGCTCGTGACCGGCGGCGCCGGGGATCAGGTGGGTGAAGCCCTCGAGCGCGACGGTGTCGCCGTCGCGCACGAGGTCCTCGACTGCTTCTCTGAGCGACGTGAGCACGCCTAGAACGGGTAGGGGTGCGTGCCGCTCTGGATCGTGATCCAGCGGAGCTCGGTGAACTCGTCCATCACCGCCCTCCCGCCGAAGCGGCCCCAGCCGGAGTCCTTGACCCCGCCGAACGGCATCTGCGGCTCGTCGCCCACCGGTTGGTCGTTGACGTGAACGATTCCCGACTCGAGGCGTCCTGCGAGTGCAAAGCCGCGGTCGGCGTCGCTCGTGAGGATGCCTGCACTGAGCCCGTAGGTCGTCGCGTTCGCGCGCTCGACCGCCTCGTCGGCACTGTCGACGACCTCTACGGCGAGCACCGGGCCGAAGGTCTCGTACCGGGCGAAGTCGGAGTCCTTCGGAACGTCGGTCAGCACCGTCGCCTGGTAGACGTTGGAGCCCACCGCCTCGCCGCCCGCGAGCACCTTGGCGCCCCTCTTCACGGCGTCGTCGACGCGCCCCTTCACGAGCGCGAGCGCGTCCTCGTTGATGAGCGGGCCGATGATCGTGTCGTGCTCCTTCGGGTCGCCGGCCTTCAACCCCTGCGCCTTTGCGGCGAGCTTCTTCGTGAACTCGTCGGCGATCGAGCGCTCGACGATCACCTTCCGCGCCGACATACAGATCTGGCCCTGGTGGAGGAACGCCCCGAACGCGGTCGAGTTGACCGCGTACTCGAGGTCGGCGTCGGCCAGGACGATCAGGGGGTTGAGGCCGCCGAGCTCGAGCACGACGCGCTTCAAGTGGCGGCCCGCGGCCTCGGCCAGCTTGCGGCCGACGTTCGTCGAGCCGGTGAAGTTGATCCGCCGGACCGCCGGGTGCGCGACGAGCTCGTCGCCGATGTCGCCGGCCTTGCCCGGCGCGTGGGTCACGATGTTGAGCACGCCCTCGGGCAGGCCCGCCTCGGCGAAGATCTCGCCCCAGATCAGGCCGCCGGCGACGGGCGACCACTCGGAGGGCTTCAGCACGACGGTGTTTCCGAGCGCGAGCGGGGCCGCGATCGAGCGCGCGGAGAGGATGAGCGCCGCGTTCCACGGGGCGATCGCACCGACGACGCCGACCGGCTTGCGGACGCCCATCGCGAGCGTCCCCGGGTGATCGGAGGGGATGATCTCGCCGATCGGCTGATACGGCGCCGCGGCAGCCTGACGGAACAGGCCGGGCACGAAGCCCATCTGGAACATGCCGAAGCCGAACGTGCAGCCCGTTTCGCGCGCGAGCAGGGACACGACCTCGTCGCGGCGGCTCTCGAGAATGTCTGCGGCCTTGAGGAAGATCGCCTGCCGCTCGGCCGGGGCCGAGACCGACCAGCCGGGGAACGCCGCTGCGGCAGCCTCGATCGCGTTGCGCGCGTCGTCGCCTCCGCCCGCCGGTACGAGGGCGACCGTGTCGCCCGCGAACGGGTCCTTGTCCTCGAACGTGGCGCCGCTCGCGGCGCCCGTCCACTGCCCGCCGATGAACTGCTGGTACTCGCGAACTGCCTCTGCTGCGGTGGCCACCTGGCTCTCCCTTCATCTCTGCCGATGCGGAGCACGGACTCGATCACCTGTCCGTCATCATCCGGTCCACGGGGAACTGCGCGCGCCGCCAGGCCTCGACGCTACGGCCATCAGGTACCGCTTGTCAAGACGGCGTTCTGATTAGTCGAACGGAAGCTCCGAGACCTCGGAGAGAACGAGATCCGGCCGGAGGCGCGGCGGCCGCTTCTCGGCGTCCCCGGACTTGGCCGTCCCGGTGAGAACGAGGGCGCTCCGGGCACCCGCACGCCGCGCCATCGCGATCTCGAGGTCGAGGTCGTCGCCGACGACGAGCGTCCCCGCCGGTCGCACGCCGAGCGCCCGGCACATCTCCCGCAGCGCCTGCGGCGACGGCTTGCCGAGGGTCAGTACCCGAGCGCCGGTCGTCTGGCGGATGCCGGCGACGATCGCCCCGGACCAGCCGGGTGCAGGACCGCCGTTGACCGAGAAGACGGTGGCGGTGGACGTGGCAAGGAGCGGAGCACCCGCCCACACCGAGTCGCAGGCTGCCCGTAGCGCCGGGTAGGTCAGGGTGTCGTCCCAGCCGACGAGGACGATGTCGGCCGGCGCGGGATCCTCACGCGAGATCGTTGCGATCTCCAGGTCGCGGAGCGGTGCAACCACGCCGTGGCCGCCCAGCACGAGCACGGACTTGCCGGGATGCTTGCGCGCGATCCACCGGGCAGCGACGACGGCCGGATTCATGAATTCGCCGTCCTCCAGGCGAAAGCCGAGTGCGCGGAGATCTGCTGCGTAGTCCGCGGGCGGCTTGCCGGTGCCGTTTGTGAAGAGGAGGATCCGGCGTCCGCTCGCGCGCACGCGCTCGACCGTCTCGATCGCGCCGGGAATCGGGTGCGCACCGTCGACCCCGCCCGGATCGTCAGCGTGCAACAGCGTTCCGTCGATGTCGAAGACGACTGCGTCGATGCCGGTGAGGACGCTCATCGCCGCAACCGGAGCTTGACGCCGGGGGAGTCGAGCTCGAACTCCTGCAGCCCCCGCTGAACGAGGCTCCGGACGAGCTCGCTCACGGGATTGCCCTGCTCGGGCGGACTCGCTCCTCGGTCGACGCGGCGTGGCCGCTCGATCGCGTCCACCTGCTTCGAGGGCAGCATCATCCGGAGCAGCAATTCCTCGTCGGTCATCGCGTCTCCGTAGCGCGCTCGTGCCTCCGCGAGATCGAGCCGATGCTCCTCCCGGCCGAACTGCTCTGCCCGCGGCGAGGCGAGCACCTTTGCGCGCACATCGGGGTCGATCTCGGCCGCGGGCTCGCCGTACCGGCCGAGGACGTACTTCACGACCTCGTCCGGGATCTGGCT
>JBGQKY010000118.1:0-6780 GCA_041499745.1 Gaiellaceae bacterium | reverse complement strand
GCTCCTGGCCCGCGATCACGCGGCGCGCTGGGGCGTCCTCAGTCGCGCCGATAGTTGAACTATCGGCGCTCCCTGCGTCCTTCCATCGCTTGGTGCTCGCGACCCAGGAACCGGGCAACGTTACCGGCCACATCACTAGTCGAGGTGGCTCATGACCTCGAGCACGTCGGCCGCGGTCGCATCGCGCAGCTCCCGGACGATCAGCCCGTCGGCCAGGAACAGGATCCGGTCGGCGATCGCGGCGGCGCGCGCCTCGTGGGTCACCATCACCGTCGTCTGACCGTATGTGGTCACCGAGTCGCGCAGCAGCTCGAGGATCTCGCCGCTCGTTCTCGAGTCGAGGTTGCCCGTCGGCTCGTCCGCAAAGAGGATCGTCGGGCGGGAGACGAGCGCGCGCGCGATCGCGACACGCTGCTGCTGGCCGCCCGAGAGCTCCGACGGCCGGTGCGAGCGGCGGTCGGTAAGGCCCGTCTTCTCCAGCAGCTCCTCGAGCCAGCGCGGTTCCGCCTTCTCGCTTGCGATCGAAAGCGGCAGGACGACGTTCTCCTCGGCGGTCAGCATGGGCAAGAGGTTGAAGAACTGGAAGACGAAGCCGATGTGCTGCCTGCGCAGTCGTGTCAGCCGGCCATCCGGGAGCGTCGTGATCTCGTTGCCGGCGATCGTGACCGAGCCGCTCGTCGGCTTGTCGAGGCCGGCGAGGATGTGCATGAGCGTCGATTTCCCAGACCCCGACGGCCCCATGACGGCGACGAGCTGGCCGGCCTCCACGCCGAGCGAGACGCCGCCGAGCGCGTCCACGGCGGTCGAGCCCTCGCCGTAGCGGCGGGTGACGTCCACCGCCTGAACGACGGTGCCTTGTTGCGCGGGCGCGGGTACGCCCTCCTTGGCGACGGCCATGGCCCTAGGCTACCGATCCCCGGCGAGCAGGAAGCCGATAACGACGAGCCCGTACGTGGCAACCAGCACGCGGCCCTCCCAGCGCCTCGAGTGCCCGTCGCGAACCATCGCGAGGGTGATCAGCACCGCGACGCCCATCGCGGTCATCTCCTCCCAGCGGAAGGTCAGCGGCACCGGGTGCGTGAAGAAGAGCGATAGCAGCACCACGACCGGTGTTACGAAGAGCGCGACCTGCGCGCTCGACGAGATCGCGATCTCGCTCGCGAGCTTCATCTTCCCGGCATGCGCGATCACGATCGCGCCGCCGTGCTCGGCCGCGTTGCCGACGATCGCGACGATCACGGCTGCAACGAAGAAGTCACTCGCCCCGACGGCGTGCGCGAAGGCGTCGATCGAGTGGACGAGGATCTCGCTGATCACGGCCGTGACGCCAGTCGCGGCGGCGAGGACGACGAGTGAGCGCGTGAGCGTCCACGCACCTGCGGCCGGCTCGCCGTGATCGGCGTGCCGATGCACCTGCAGATTGCGGATGGTGATCACGATGTAGACGGCGAGTAACGCAGCCGCAACCGGTATCGACACGTAGACAGCCGTGTTGCGTTCCGTTGCACCCGTGTAGCCGAGCACGACGGCCGGCAGAAAGAGCAGCACGGCAAGGCCGCAGAGGCCGAGCTGTGTGCGGAGCGAGCGGGTGTCGATCTCGGCGCCGTTCGGCCCGACCATCTGCGCGACGCCGAACACGAGCAGGAGGTTCGAGATGACGCTGCCGGCGAGGGAGCCGCGCACGACGTCGGGCAGGCCGCTGTTCACTGCGAGCATCGCGATGATCAGCTCCGGTGCGTTGCCGAAGCTCGCGTTGAGAAAGCCGCCGATCCCCGGGCCGGTGTGCTCGGCTGCGTGCTCGGTCGCCTCGCCGATCAGCCATGCGAGCGGCACGAGCGAACCGCACGCGAGCACGAACAGAACCGTCTTGTTCGCGTCGGTCAGCTGGTCGACGAGGATCGTCGCGGGCGCAAGGGCGAGCAGCACCCAGAGGATCCGCTTCGCCACGACGCGGGTAGCCTACCCACCCATGATCGAGGCGGTCTTCTTCGACTGGGGCGACACGTTGATGCAGTGGACGTGGGAGTCGGAGCTGGTCGAAGCCGGACACGCAGCCGGACTTCGCGCGCTCGGTCGCGAGCCGCTCCCGTCGCTGACGGCGCGCTTCCGCGACGCCTACCTTCCACTGCTCTACGCGCCGGGGACGCTCGAAGAGGTCGAGTACCCGGGCCTCGTGCGCACGCTCCTCGCCGAATCGGGGATCGAGGTCGACGACGCCGGCCTCGAGCGCTACCTCGAGGCCGAGCACGAGGCATGGGGCCCCGCCGTGCAACTCGGCTCGACGACCCACGCGCTGCTGGAGTCCCTGCGCGAGCGTGGGCTCAAGCTCGCGCTCGTCTCGAACGCGATCGACCCGCCCGGCCTCCTCCACCGCGACCTGGAGCGGCTCGGGATCGCCGAGCGCCTTGACGTCGCGGTGTTCTCCTCGGAGGTCGGCTGGCGCAAGCCGCACCGGGCGATCTTCGAGCGCGCGCTCGAGGCCCTGGAGGTGGCGCCGGAGCACGTCCTCTTCGTCGGAGACAGGCTCGCGACCGACGTGGCGGGCGCCTCCGCCCTCGGCATGACGACGTGCCAGGCCCTCTGGTTTGTGGCCGACCCGGAGGAGGCTCCCGAGCCGGACTACCGGGCGTTCACGCAGATGGACGTTCTGACGATCGTCAGCCGGCTCGCCCGGTGAGTGGCGACTCCGTTCGCGCAAGCACCAACCGGGCGACAAGTCAAGTCTTGCGGCACTCCCGAACTCGCACGCACAATGGGTCTCGATGAGTGAACAGCTCGCGCCGGCGCTCCCGCTGCGACCCCAGGATGAGGTCGAGTGCCGCCGTTGCGAGGTTCACTGCGAGAAGGTCGTGTACCCGTCGGCGTGCATCATGCGCTCGTGCCCGTTCGCCTACGCGTACGAGGAACACGGCCACACCTTCATGGGTTGCATGCAGAAGGTCTTCGAGGCCGAGATCGATCTCGAGATGCTGCGCGCGGCGGAGCGCACACGCGAGGGCTTCGGCGCGGTTCGGGCGACGCGCAAGCCGCTCCCGATGTGCCACTCGGAGGTCGACCCGTGCTACGAGCACCGCGCCGGGGAGCTCGGCTGCGTGAACCCCGAGTTCAACGAGCTGCCGGCGGCATCGCCGACGTTCCGCGTCTTCGCGCAGCTGCAGTAGGAGGGTTTGGCGGAACGGTGCTCAGCCACTGTTTCGCCAGACCCTCCTATGGCTCCCGCACCCGCCAGAGCGCCGCCAGCCCGAGCACCGGCCCGAGCACGCACAGTGCGAATGCCGTGCGCCACGAGGCGGCCGTCACGACCGCGGCGAACGCCGGCGGGAACCCCGCCGCGACGACGCCGAGCAGCGTCTGCTGGAAGCCGAGCGCAGCGCCGCTGCGCGCGAGTCCTGCACTCTCGGCGGCGGCGGTGAACGAGAGCCCGTTCCAGGAGATGCCCAGGACGCCGGCGACCACGAGCGCCGGAATGAGCACGCTGAGCGGCGCGTCGAGAAGTGCGGTCACGATCGCCATCGCGATCGCGAGCGCCACGCCGATGGAGCGCATCGGGCGCAGCCGCGATCCGGTGCGGTCGGACCAGCGGCCGGCGCCGATGCGCGTTGCGATTCCGATCACATTGATGCCCGCGAGGACGGCCGCCGCCCAGTGAGTCGAGAGGCCGCGGTAGTCGTGGAGGAAGAGGACCACGAAGCTCCCGATCGCCATCTGCGAGAGGAGATAGAGCGACGAGCCGCCGGCGAGAAGCCACATGCCCGCATCGCGCAACGGCCCGCGCCCGCCTGAGATCTTGGCGACCGGCCGCGCGGGCGCGTCGCGCATCAGCGTCACCGCGACGGCGGCGCCGACGACGCAGACGGCGGCGAGCGTGAAGAAGGCGCGGCGCGTCCCGCCCGTGGTGGCGAGCCACGGCAGCGTCGCGGCAGCAACGGCGCCGCCGATCGGGATCGCCGTCTGCCGGATCCCGAGCGCGAGGCCGCGCTCGTCGACCTCGAACCACGCCATGACCGCGCGTCCGCTCGCGGCGTTCACGCTCGCTCCGAGCGCGCCCGCGACCGCGAGCCAGATCACGAGTGATGCGTACGTCTGCGTCAGCCCCGCGGCGGCGAGCGCACCAGCGGCCCCGATCAGACCGACCGCGATGATCGCTCGCTCGCCGAGCCGGTCGGAGAGGAGTCCCCAAGGCAGCAGCGTCAGCAGCATGCCGAGCCCGACCGCGCCGAGGACGACGCCGGCCTCGCCGAGCGTGAGGCTGTAGTGCGTCCGAAGAGCAGGGGCGAGCGCGGGCAGCCCGACCGAGACGGTGCAGAAGCTCGCCTGCGCGAGCGTCCCTGCTGCGAGGATCACCCAGCGGTAGCGCGAGCGTGTATCTCCTTGGCCTTGCGGACCTCGTTCGCGTCGGGGCCCTTGTTGTCGGGACCTGCCACCTCGAGCACGGCCGGCAGGCCCTGGAGGCGGGCATTGCCGAGGAACACGCCGAGCCTCTCACCAAGCAAACCTTCGCCGATGTTGGCATGCCGGTCTCGGTTCGAGCCGAGGGGCGCAGCCGCGTCGTTCACGTGCAGCGCGCGGAGGCGGCCGAGGCCGATCCCGTCGTCCAGCTCGTCGAGAAGGGCGTCGAGCGCCGACGCATCGGTCACGTCGATCCCCGAGACGTAGAGATGGCACGAGTCGAGACAGATACCGAGCCGCGGATGCCGCCCGAGTCGCTCGAAGAGCGTCGCGAGCTCCTCGAGCGACCGGCCGATCGTGCCGCCCGCGCCCGCGGAGTTCTCCATCAGCAGCCACGTCGTGTCCGAGGAGAGCTCGAGCACCTGCTCCATCGCCGGCAGTACCCGTTCGAGCCCGGCCTCCAGGCCGGCACCGAGGTGCGACCCGACGTGGAAGACGACGCCGTCCGCGTCGATCGCGCAGGCGACCTGCATCGTGTGGCACAGGGCGGCGACCGACTTCTCGTACACATCGTCGTTCGGCGCCGCGAGGTTGCAGAGGTAGAGGGCATGGCAGAGGACACCGTCGATGCCCGTCTCGCCCCGGCGCTCCTTGAACCGCTCGAGGTTCGCCGGATCGTGGGTCGTCGGCCGCCACGTGCGCGGGCTCTGGGTGAAGATCTGGACCGACTCGGCGCCGATCGCCTCGGCCCGGTCGATCGCGGTGTGGATTCCGCCCGCGGACGAGACGTGCGCGCCGATCTTCACGCGCGTAGCCAGGCTTCGAGGCGCACGGCCTCCTCGTCGACCTCGCGACGGTCGGTGCGGGAGATCGGCGTGGCGAGCTCGATCGTGACCTTCCCCTGCCTGACGTACGTCCAGGTGCCGACGACGACGCCGTCGACGAGAACCGTCGCCGCGACGTCGCCGTTCTTCGCGATCACACCCTTGCGCAGGTCGTCCGAGACGACCCGGCGCCGGTCGGCGTGCGCAAGCAGCGTGTTGTCCCATTTCGGGAGAAAGCGGACCGGGGCGCGTGCGTCGGCCGGTGGCAGCGTCGCGCGGGGAAGGTCGAGCAACTCCTTGCCGTTCTCGTTCCGGAAGCGGCGGAGCGGTTCGAGGGCGTCGAGAGCGGGTGCGAAATCGGCGACTCGCAAGCCAGACCACTCGGCGATGTCGGCGCGGGTCGCCGGTCCGAAGGCGGCGAGGTACCGGCGGACGAGTTCGCAGCGTGCAGTGAGCAGGTCCAGCGGCTCGGGCTCGGGATACGGGTGGTAGACCGCGGCGGGCCTCGTCGTCCAGAGTGCGCTCTCCGGGCCGTGAAGCAAGTGGGCGTGCCTTCGCACGGCATGAAAGATCCGTCGCGCCTCGATGTCGACGTGGCCGTGTTTCTCCTCGAGGTAGGCGAGTGCGGTCTTCAGCGTCAACGGCTCGGCTTCGGCGAGCTCCCGCGCGCCGGGCACCGCCTGCAACGCGTGGGCGAGATGCGCCTCGTTGAACCACGTCGGCATGTCGCGGAGCGCAGCCCAGAACAGCGGGTAGTCACGCGCGGTTATCAGGTGGAGCGTGCCGCGCATCACTGTCGGCTTCAAGACCTTGCGCTCGAGAATCGCGCGCTCGAGCGCCTCTCGCTTGAACCCGGTGACGCGGGACCAGAGACCGATGTAGGGCGACGGCGGCCACTGGGCCTGTATCCCTGCGAGCCGTTCGATCGCCGGAAGGACGCCGACCTGCTTGCGCTCGAGCAGCAGCTGCCGCGCCAGTGTCGCGCGGTTCAGCTCCCGCAGCGTCAGGACTCGCTCTGCCACGGCACGCGCCTGAACTCGACGGAGCCGCCGGTGACGATCGCGTACTCCGCGACGGCCACAGGCTCCGGATCGTCGTTGAACCGGTCATACGCGAAGCCAACCGATCCGGGATTGACGTACAGCGCTCCGTCGACGTAGCGCGTCCATTGGAGGTGCGTGTGCCCGCCCGCGAGCACGTCGGCGCCGGACCCCCCGAGCAGCCGTTCGACGCGCCCGTCCGGCGTCTCGGGCAGCACCACGTCGTCGTAGGAGTGCGGCGAGCCGTGGAATGCGCGGAGCGTCAGCCCGTTGTCGAGCTCGACGTCGAGGGTGGGGAGGAACGAGCGGATCTGCTCGAGGTGGCGCGGCTCGAGCCTGCCAAGCGACCATTCGCGGCGCTCGAGCTGCGCCTCGGTGATCGGCTCCGGCGAGTCGGCCGGCACCTCGAGCAGGAAGTCGTCGGCATTGCCGAGGATGACGGGCCAGCCGAGCGCGGCAAGACGGTCGAGCACCTCGCGCGGCTCCGGGCCGCGCTGCACGGCGTCACCGAGGCACACGGCCCGGTC
>JBGQKY010000117.1:0-6844 GCA_041499745.1 Gaiellaceae bacterium | reverse complement strand
CGGCCGTCGCCGTGTTCATCGAGATGATGAAGCTGGCGCAGATCACGACCACGAAGAAGTTGCTCGCCCCCTTACCCACGAGCGTGTTGAGGGCGCCGACGTAGTCGAACGCCTCCACCTTCTTCTCTCCGACTCCGCCGGTGAGACCGAGCGGCACGAGCGTGTTGACTATGAGGATGAAGACCGCCGACGACATCAGGGCCTTTCTCGTGTCGCGGACGGTGTCTTTGTATTCGGGCGCGAAGGTCGCCGCGGCTTCAGGAGCCGTCGACCAGATCATGATCCAGATCCAGACCAACGCGAGCTGCCAGCCTCCCCAGGCGTGGCCGGCGTCGTTGAGCTTGAAGGTGAGGTTGGAGGAGTGGAAGTCGCCGTTCAGGAACGGCAGGAACATGAAGCAGAAGAGCGGGATCATGAGCAGTACGCCGGCGAGGTAGTTGAACGCCACGGCGATCCGCGTGCCGAAGAGGTTGAAGAGCCAGACGCTGATGATGAGGCCGATGGCGATCAGGTGGTCGAGCCCGACGTACACGACGCCGGTCGAGAAGTAGCCGTGGTCGATCGTTGCGCCGCCGAACGCGTAGGTGCCGAACGGCTGGCCCGGGAACCACGCGGCCTGGGCGATGTAACCCGTGAACAACCCGAGGAACGACAGCACGACCGACCAGCCGATCCAGTAGCCGAATGTCGCCACAGGCCCGACGAGCGTCGTGTACTTTCGCCAGCCCTCGTTCGCGTAGATCGATATGCCGCCCGACTTGTTCGGGAACATGGCGGCGAGCTCCGAATACAGGACGATCACAGGGACGATGATGGCCGCCGTGATTCCCCAGATCAGCATCGCGCCCCAACCGCCCATGTCGAGCACCGACCAGCCGAGCGATCCGAGCAGGAAGCCGGGATTCGCAAGGCAGATCACGAACCCGTCGTACCAGCGGAGCGTCTTCAGCAGCTGGCGTTCCTCGACGACTGCCTCAGCCACGGTGTACCTCCATGCCTCGTGGGTTGGCGCTGCGTTCTCTGTGTGGCCTGCGGCCGCGCGGCCCGACCGTACCACTTGCCACGGCGCGTATCAATCGTGAATCCCTCGTTGACCCCAGACCCTCGGCCCGTACAATCGGTTGTGCGATGAGCAAGCCGCCGATCACGATCAGGTGCGAGTGCGGCGACACGAGAGACGTGTCCTACGGCGAGCGGTGGCGCTGCGAGCGCTGCGGGCGCTCGTGGAACACGCAGCAGATCCCGGCCGAGGAGTACGAGGGTCTACTTCGCCGGATGAGGCGCCACAAGCTCGAAGTGCTCGCCGCGGCGGCGATCGCCGCGGCCGTGCTGATCCCGCTGATCGTCGTCGTCAGCTCGCGCTTCATCATGCTGATTCCGATGGTGATGGGGGCCTGGCTCTTCCTGGTTCTGCCGTTCTGGCGGCGCAGGTACCGCCGCACGGCGCGAGATGCACCGCGCTGGGAGCTTCACCCGGAATAGCATGCCGACCCTCCGGCGCAGCGGTCCGCACGAAGACGTATCGCTGCTCTCCGCCGGCGGTCGGCCCGTGCTCCTCGCCACGCTCGACGTGCCCTTCGCAGAGGAAGCCGCCGCCTTCGCTGTCGACGCGGCCGTCGAGAGCGGGCAGCCACTGGTCGTGGTCAACGTCGCCGAGGTCCCGCCCACGCCCTGCACCCTGGCCGGGTGGGGCTACATCGGCAGCGACGAGCTGCAGGCCGAGCTGCGCAAGCCCGCGGAGCTCGCGCGGTCGCTGGCGGTGCAGGTCGAGCGCCTCCGGGTCCTGAGCCCGCGTCCGGTCACCGCGCTGCTCGAGCTCGCCGCGGAGCGCCGGCCGGGGCTGCTCGTCTTCGGCCCCGACCGGAGCCTGATCTCGCGGCGCGCGTACCGCAGAGCCGCGGCGGCGCTGCGCGAGAGGGCTCCGTGCCTCGTGTGGCTCGGCCCTTCTGATGCCATCGAGTAGACGGGGTCGACGACGAGACGGAGTCGGCGAAGCGGGCTCTCGAACGCGCCAAGCTGCTCTCGACTCCACCGATCGGGGCTCAACTGCACGATCACGCCCTCGGCCGGCGCTTCTCCGGGTCGTAGATCGGCAACGGCTCGACCGTTGCGGCCGTCGTCCCTTCGCCGAGCGCAACGTCGACGCGGCGGCCCGGCGACGCGAAGCGCGCGTGGAGCACGGCGAGGCCGATGACGCGGCCGAGCGTCGGGCTCTCACAGGGGCTCGTAAGCGTGCCGGCGGGCTCGCCGCCGCTCGTCACCGCCGCACCGTACTCCGGCGCCGTGCCGCCTTCCACGGCAAGCGTGACGAGCCGCCGCGGCGGGCTCTTCGCCGTCTCGGCAAGCGCGTGCTTGCCGTTGAAGTCGCCCGTGTCGAGCCGGACCACCTTCTCCAGCGACATGTCGTACGGGTTCGTGTCGTGCTGGAAGTAGTCGTAGCCGATGAAGATGAGCCCCGACTCGATGCGGAGCGTCTCGACCGCCGCCAGGCCGTACGGCGACGCGCCCGCGGCCGTCAGGGCCGCCCAAAGCGCGGGCGCCTCGCCAGGCGTGCAGAAGATCTCGTAGCCGAGCTCGCCCGAGTAGCCGGTGCGGGACACCCACGCCGGTACGCCGCCGACCCGCACCGGCTGCCGGAGGAAGCGGAAGTAGCCGAGACCGCTTACATCTGCGTCGCACAGTCCTCCGAGGAGCCCGCGGGAGTGGGGTCCCTGGAGCTGCACGTGCGGGAGCTCGGCGGTGATCGGCTCGATCGCGACGTCGAGACCCGAGGCGACCTCCTCGAAGTGCTGGAGATCCGAGTCGAGTGCGGTGATCACCCACGCGTGCTCGTCGTCGAACTTGAAGACGGTCCCGTCGCCGACCATCTTCCCGTCGGAGTCGCAGAACGGCGCATAGCGGATCTGGCCGTGCTCGAGGCCGAGCATGTCGTTTGTGAAGATCCGGTCGGCGGCGCGTAGGGCGTCCCGACCGCGGAAGTCCCACTTGCGAAGCGGTGACTCGTCCCAGACGCCGACCCTCTCGCGAACCGTCCGGTGCTCGGCGACAGGATCGCCGAAGTGGTTGGGCCAAAGCCAGCCTTCCCAGTCCATGAACTCGCATCCGAGCTCACGCTGGGACGCGTCGAACGCCGTGTGGGTGATCTCCACGCTCATCTCTCCAGTACCTCCTCGAGGAACCCGCTCCAGCCGAGCTCGCAGGAGAGCTCGGCGGTGTGCTCGAGCAGCGGATGCACGGCCGCCTCCATCGCCTTCCGCGAGAAGCGTGACGCGGGGCCCTGCACGCCGATGATCGCTGCAAGCTCGGCCCGGCCGCCCCAGATGGGCGCGGCGATCGCGTGCAGGTCATCTTCCCGCTCGCCGAAGTTGTAGGCGTAGCCGCGCTCGCGCACGGCCTCGAGCTCGGCGCTGAGCGCCGCGCGCTGTGTGATCGTGCTCTCGGTGTACGCCTTCAGCTGCCCCGGCGGCAGCGTTCGGTAGCCGAAGGCCAGGAGCACCTTGCCGGTCGCGGTTGCATGGGCGATGCTCGGACGGCCGAGCCGGGCGACACCCTGCACCGAGGACGGGCTCTGCACGAAGTCGACGGTGACGGCGTCACGCTCTCCCGGTGCGGAGAGCGTTGCGGTCTCGCCGGTCGACTCGACAAGCGCTTGCAGGTGCGGGCGCGCGATCTGTCGCAGGTCGAGGCGGGCGAGCACGACGTTGCCGAGCTGGAGCAGCCGCAGCCCGAGGCGGTAGCGGCCGGACTCCGGCACGTGTTCGACGAGGCCCCCGGCGGCGAGTGTCGCCAGCAACCTCGACACGCTGCTGGCGTTGATGCCGGTGCGCCTGGCAATTTCGTTCGTCCCGAGCTCGGTGTCCGCCTCAGCAAGCGCGTCGAGGACGCTGAAGGCACGCTGCACGGCGCCGACGAGCCTGAATGCTGGTTGTCCGGTCCGGGGCATCGCTTCCGTCGTTGGAGACCGCATTGCCGACAAGGCACCGGTGTCAACCATAAGCGATGTGTCTTCTGCCGCCCAGCACGAAAGCCGCCGGAACCGGCACCGGCGCGATCCAGCCAGTGGCGACCACCCCTTCCAGCGGAAGCGCTGCCACGCTATGGACGGACGAGCAGGCCCCCATTGACCGCGGCACCCTCGAGGAAGCGAAGCCAGTCGAGCCACAGCTTCCCGTCCGCGAGCACCTTCGGCTCCGGCGACGCCGGGTCGAGCACGGCCTCGAGCTCGTCAGCGTCGATCGAGGCTTCGGCGCCTTCGCGCTCGACGGGCCACGGCATCCCCTGGACGAGCATCTCGTCGGTCAGCGCGCGCAGGTCGCCGTCGCTCAGCCAGACGTGTCCGCCGATCCCGTCGTTGCGGGCCCAGTAGAAGGCGCAGCCCATGTCTCGATCAGAAGAGGCCGACCGTCCGGCCCTCGTCGTCGATATCGACGTTGAAGGCCGCCGGGCTCGCCCCGTAGCCGGGCATCGTCTGCATGTCTCCGCAGAGCGCGACGATCCAGCCCGCGCCGGTGTAGGCGCGGAGGTCTCGAACGGTCACCGTGAATCCGGTCGGCGCGTTCGCGAGCGTCGCGTCGTGGGACAGGGAGAGGTGCGTCTTCGCCATGCAGATCGGCAGCCGATCGAGGCCGGTCAGGTTGAACTGCTCGATCTTGTCCCGTGCCGTCTTCAGCAGGACGATCCCGTCGGCCCCGTACACCCGCGTTGCGATCGCCTCGATCTTCTTGTCGATCGGGGCTTCGAGGGGGTAGATGTAGTCGAAGGTCGACGGCTCGTCCGCGGCGGCGACGACGGCGTCGGCGAGCGCGGCCGCGCCGGCCCCGCCCTCCTCGAACCCGTCGTTGACCTCCGCGGCGTAGGCACCCTGCTCGACCGCGAGCTTGCGGACGAGCTCGATCTCGTCCGTCGCGTCGCCGGGGAAGCGGTTGATCGCCACGACGGGGTTGACGCCGAACTCGCGCACGATGCCGACATGGCGGGCGAGGTTCGCGGCGCCGGTCTCGATCGCCTTCGTTCCGCCGTCGGGATCGCCGGCATGGTGCTTCAGCGCCTTGACGGTCGCGACGAGCACGACGGCGTTCGGCTTCAGGTCGCCGGCGCGGCAGACGATGTCGAAGAACTTCTCCATGCCCATATCGGAGCCGAAGCCCGACTCGGTCACCACATAGTCGCCGAGCTTCAGGGCGACGCGGTCGGCGACGAGCGAGTTGTTGCCGTGCGCGATGTTCGCGAAGGGGCCGCAGTGGATCAGCGCCGGCTGCCCCTCGAGCGTCTGCACGAGATTCGGCTTGATCGTGTCCTTCAGCAAGACGGTCATCGCGCCGGCGGCCCGCAGCTGCTCGGCGGTCACGAGCTCGCCCTCGAAGGTGCGCGCGACGGTGATTGCGCCGAGCCGGCGGCGGAGATCCTGGAGATCCGAAGCGACGGCGACGATCGCCATCACCTCGGACGCGGCTGTGATGTCGAAGCCGGTCTGGCGCGTGTAGCCGTTGGCGCGGCCCCCGAGACCGATCACCGTGTCGCGGAGTGCCCGGTCGTTGATGTCGATGCAGCGGCGCCACGAGATCGAGAGCGCATCGATGCCGAGCTTGTTCCCGTGGAGGATGTGGGCGTCGAGCATCGCCGCGAGCAGGTTGTTCGCTGCGCCGATCGCATGGATGTCGCCGGTAAAGTGGAGGTTCAGGTCCTCCATGGGGACGACTTGTGTGTAGCCGCCGCCCGCCGCGCCGCCCTTGATCCCGAAGACAGGGCCGAGCGAGGCCTCGCGCAGGCAGAGGACCGGCATGCGGCCGATGTGGCCGAGGCCCTGGGTGAGCGACACCGCCGTCGTCGTCTTCCCCTCGCCGGCTTTCGTCGGCGTGATCGCCGTGACGTCGATCAGCTTCGCATCCGGCCGGCCGGCGAGCCGTTCGAGGACGCCGAGGTCGATCTTCGCTTTGTAGCGCCCGTAGGGCTCGACCTCGTCGGCGAGGAGCCCGGCGGCCGCCGCGATCTCGGTGATCGGGCGGAGCTCCGCCTCCTGGGCGATCTCGAGCGACGACGGCATGTGCATGGCCACCTCAGATCCTCCTTCGCCTGATAGACGAAAAGAATATGACTAAAATATCTCCCGTGTCGTCCCTAGCCGACAAGGCCTATCACGCAATCCGCGGCCTGATCGTCTCACTCGAGCTCGCACCGGGGGCGGTGATCGACGAGCGCGGCCTCGTCGAGCGGCTCGGAATCGGCCGAACACCCGTGCGGGAGGCCCTCCGCAGGCTCGCACAGGAGCGGCTGGTCGAGGTCTATCCCCGGCGCGGGATGTTCGTGACCGGGGTCGACGTGCGCGAGCTGGCGCGCCTCTCCGAGGTCAGGGTGGTGCTCGAGCCCGAGGCGGCCCGGCTCGCCGCGGAGCGGGCGACGGAGGCCGACCGGGCGGAGCTGACGGCGCTGATCGCGGAGCTCGACACCGGCGGGAGCGAGCTGATCGGGCTCGACGAGCGGATCCACCGTGCCGTCTACCGGGCGGCCCACAACGACTTGCTCGAGGCGACGCTGGAGCAGTACTACGTGCTCGCCATACGCATCTGGTCGATTGCCCTCGATAGTACGCATGGTGATCGGGCACAGGAGCTCGAGGCGGCCGTGGAGGCGCACCGCGCTCTCCTCGAGGCGATCAACGACGGAGACGGCGAGCGGGCAGCCGAGACGATGCGCGCGCATGTCCAGGACTTCGAGCAGGCGATGCATCGCGTGCTCCTGACCGTGTGAGGGCGAACGTGAACGACTTCCCCAGCAAGGCCCGCTGCGTCGTGATCGGCGGCGGCATCGTAGGCAACTCCTTGCTCGGCCACCTCGCCGCGCTCGG
>JBGQKY010000116.1:0-6901 GCA_041499745.1 Gaiellaceae bacterium | reverse complement strand
CGGCGCGGGCGTCGGCACGGGCTTCGGAGCCGGGGCCGGCGCGACGGGGCGCGGCGTCGAGACCCGTGGCACGACGATCGCCCGGGTCGCGACGACCGCAGGCGCGCTCACCGGAGTAGGCGTGGGAGCCGCCGGGGCCTTCAGGATCGGCCGCGCCAGGGGGCGGGCGGGCGTCTTCAGTGGTGCCCAGGTGCCCTCGGGGGCCAAGCCATGCTGGCGCTGCGGCGCGGTCAGGCTGAGCGCCTGGGGCGCGGTCGGTGAGACTGCCAGGTGGTGTGCGAACGCGGCCGTGCCTGCCACCGCTGCCAGGAGCAAGGCGCCTGCGACGAGCCGTTCGATAGCGCTCATGGTTCCTCGCCTTCTTGCCGACAACATCACTCGAACGAGGTATCGGCAGGCACACGGAAACCTTGAACATTGTCGGAAATGAAAGGCGTCACGGTGGGTAGCTTCAAGATCAAGCTCGTCGTCTACTTCCTGCTGCTCTCGCTGCTGCCGATGGCCGCGGCCTTCTGGGGCTTCACGACAGTCGCGGGGGAGAGCCAGACGCGGCGTGCCGACGCACGGCTTCAGGCGGGGCTTCGCGCCGCGTTCGCCTCCTACCAGGAACGGGTCGACAGCGCGCAGCGGGAGGCCTTGCGTCTCGCGCAATCGCCCGACTTCCAGAAGCAGCTCCTGGCCCGCGACCTGCCCGGGATCGCGAGGAATGTGTCCGTGACCACCGTCGACGGCTTCCACTTCAACCGGCCGCCCGACTTCGCGGCGACCCGCCAGGCAGCCGTCTTCACGCGCGTCGGCCTCGTCGGCTACGTCACCATCGCCGTCCCGTTCGACCGGGCGCTCGTCGACCACCTCCGGCAGCGTTCCGGGCTCGCGCCCGCCGACGCGCTCGTGATCGTCCACGCCGGCAAGATCGTCGCGTCGCATCCCTCGGTGCTCGGCAGGGTGCCGGCGGGCGTCGGGCAGATCAAGACGATCGACGTCGGCGGCGTGCGGTTCCGGACGCTCGTCGCGCCCGCGGTCGCAGACGACTCGACCGTGCGCTTCGCGGTACTGACCCCCCAGGCGCTCATCGATGCCGCGAACTCGGGCTCGCGCAACCGCCTGCTGCTCGGTCTGCTCGCCTCGCTCGCGCTCATCTCGCTCGTCGCCTATTTCGAGGGCCGCTCGATCGTGCGCACGCTCCGCGGCCTGGCCGAGGCCGCCCACGGAATTGCCCGCGGCCGGCTGGACGAGCGCGTGCCGGTGCGCGGTCGCGACGAGTTCGCGATGCTCGGCACGGCCTTCAACGACATGGCGAACCAGCTTCAGGCGCGGCTCGCGGAGCTGGACGCCGAGCGCAGCCGTCTCCGTGGGGCGATCACGCGCTTCGGCGAGGCGCTCTCCGCAACCCACGACGTCGAGACGCTCCTGAAAGTGATTTGCGAGGCGGCGGTGGAGGCCACCGGCGCGGCGGGCGCCCGGCTCGTCGCCGACGACGGCCTGATCGTCGAGACGGGCGATCCGTTCGCCGAAGGCCAGCGGCTCGAACTGGTTCTCAACGCCGGGGGGACGACCTTCGGCACGCTCGAGCTCGTCGGCGCCTTCGACGTCGAGCAGACGATTACGGCGAACTCGCTCGCTTCGCATGCGACGATCGCGCTCGAGAACGCGCGCCTGCACGGGATCGTCGAGCGGCAGGCTCTCGTCGACGCGCTGACCGGTATCGCGAACCGGCGCCACTGTGAGGATTCGCTCACGGCGGAGATCGCCCGTGCCGAGCGACTCGGAACTCCGCTCACGCTCGTCCTCGGCGACCTCGACGACTTCAAGGCCGTCAACGACGTGCACGGCCATTCGACCGGAGACGACGTCCTGCGGGAGTTCGCCTCGGTGCTCCGCGGCACGGTCCGCGACTCCGACCTCGCCGGTCGATGGGGCGGCGAGGAGTTCCTCCTGCTGCTTCCGGGCGCGGACGCTGTCGGCGGCGCGCAGCTCGCCGACCGCATCCGGGCGACCCTCACGGAGCGCTCGTTTCTCGGGCGCGACGGTGATGTCGTGACCGTCACCTGTAGCTTCGGCGTCGCCCAGCACCGCGTCGGCGAGGGCGAGCACGCGCTCTTCGCGGCCGCCGACCGCGCCCTCTACCGGGCCAAGCGGGACGGCAAGAACCGGGTCGAGCTCGACGCGCCCGTCCGGAGCTTTTAGTAGTCTCAAATGAGAAACCGGTCCGAAACTGGGCCGAAACCGGGGTATGATGCACCGCGAGGAGCACGTCCCCGAAGTGGAGGAAGGATCTATGCCGGTAGAGACACCGTCGTTATTCGCGCAGGTGATCAAGGATCACCTCGAGCTGAAGGAGCGGAACTCCGACCTCGATCACCAGATGCCGATCGAGCGCTACAAGTCGGATGATCCGTTCGACAACCACCCGCTGTTCAAGACCGAGGAGCAGGCCCGCCTCGAGGAGACGATGGACGGCGTGCCGTCCGACTTCGTCGGCCACTCTGCGGAGACGATCCTGCCCTGGCCCGGCGAGGTGAACGCGGAGAACGCGCCCGCAGGCGAGATCGAGGATTCCGGGTTCTGGAAGGTCGATCGCGCCCGCGACTTCGACTGGGGCGACTGAGTTTTCGGTGCCAGGCTCCGCGTAGCGGCGCCTGGCACCGCTCCACAGTAGAGGCCCCTCGAATCAGGCTCCCTCACTCGGGGGATACGAGCGGAAGGCCCTGCCGCGATCCTTAGCTACGTATGGTTGTGCGGCTGACCCCGCATCTTCGGCTCCTGCCGGAAGATGCTCCAATGCCCGCTGCGCCGGAGCTCGTCGATTCGTACCGGCGTCTTGCGGACGTCTTCCACGAGGTGCTCTCCGAGCAGAGCCTCGACGCCCTGCTCGTGCGCGTCGCCGACGTGCTCGCTGAGCTGATCCCCCACGACACGCTGACGATCTACGAGGCCGACGAGGCCCAGGGCCTGCTGAAGCCCGTCATCGCCCGCGACCAGTACGCGGACGAGATCATGAGAACGCCGATCCGGTTCGAGGAGGGCATCACCGGCTGGGCGGCGCGCCACCGCGAGGCGGCGCTCGTCAACCAGGCGCACCTCGATCCGCGCGTCCGGGTCGTGCCCGGAACGCCGAACGATCCCGAGGCGCTGATCTCGATCCCGCTGATCGCCCGCGCGCAGATCAAGGGCGTGCTCAACATCTACCGCGTCGGCGACGACGGCTGGTTCACCGAGGCCGAGTTCGAGTTCGCAAAGCGCTTTGCGGACGCCGCGGCGCTCGCGCTCGACAACGCGCAGATCCGTGCGCGGCTCGAGCACCAGGCGCAGACCGATCCGCTGACCGGCCTGTTCAACCACCGCAGCTTCCACGAGCGGCTGCTCGCCGCGCTCCAGGATGCGAGCGCGACGCACCGGCCGGTCGCCGTACTGCTCCTCGACATCGACGACTTCAAGCGAGTCAACGACGTGCACGGGCACGGTGTCGGCGACGAGCTCTTGCGCACCTTCGCCGACACCCTTCGCACCTGCGTCCGGCCGGACGACGTCGTCTGCCGCCTCGGCGGCGACGAGTTCGGCGTCATTATGCGCTCCTGCGACGGCGTCGACGCGATCCGCGTCGCCGACCGCCTCGTCGAATGTCTGCCGGAGCTCGACTTCCCGGGTGTGGGCTCACTCACCGTGTCGATCGGGATCTCGCTCGGCCCGGAGCACGCGATGAACCCCCGCGAGCTGACGGCCTGCTCCGAGGCGGGCATGATGACCGCGAAGTCGCGCGGCAAGAACCGCATCGTTCTCTACGACGAGCAGGACACCGAGCGGCCCGGCGTGGCGCTCCGCGAGCGCGACGTGCGCTCGATCGCGCACATGAAGATGCTCCAGAGCCTGAGCGGGAAGCTCAACCGCTTGAACGACGTGCGCCAGATCGGCGACGAGATCGCTGCCGAGCTGCGCTCTCTGATTGCCTACCACAACTGCCGCGTGTTCGTCGTCGACGGCGAGGAGCTCGTTCCGGTCGCGTTCCGCGGCGAGTTCGTCGGCGACACGGTTGCGCTGCCGCTCGAGCTGCTGCGGACGAAGATCGGGAGCGGCATCACCGGCCGCTGCGCCGAGACCGGGGAGTCACTGCTGATCGGCGACGCTGCGAACTGTGAGTTCGCGGCGCGCATTCCCGGGACGCCGGTGATCGAGGAGTCACTGCTCGCCGTACCGATGGGCTACGGGGCGCGCGTCGTCGGCGTGATCGTCGTCTCGAAGCTCGGGCTCGATCAGTTCGACGAGGACGACGTGCGCCTGCTCGAGGTGCTCGCCGGCCATGCGGCGGTGGCGGTCGAGAACGCGAGCCTCTACGAGTCGGCCCGGCGCGAGGCCGACAGCGCGACCGCGCTACTCGAGTTCGGCCGCGAGCTTGCGACGTCATCGAGCCTCGAGGACGTGCTCGAGCGCGTCGTCGCGGTGACGGCCGCGCTGCTCGGCTCGCCACGGACGTCCTTCTGGATGGAGGACGCCGACGGCTTGCTCGTGCCGCGCGTGCTCCACGGGCACACCGATGAGGAGCGCGCAAGAGTCGAGCCGCGCCGCTTCTCCGTGTCGCAGTCTCGGCGCCTCGCCTACGGCAAGGAGCCGTTCGTCCTCGGCCCCAACGAGTGGGCGCGGTTCGAGGACGAGCTGCTCGATTCGACGGTGTCCTACGCGATCGCACCGCTTCTCGTCGACGGCCGGGTCGGGTGCATCGCGGCCGAGCTCGTGGCACGGGACTTCGGCGAGCGGGAGCTTCGGCTGCTTGGCGGACTCGCACATCAGGCGAGGCTCGCGATCGCGAACGCCAGCAACTACGAAGGGCTCGAGCGGACGTTCGTCGAGACGGTCGAGGCGCTGTCGAGCGCACTCGAGGCGAACGACGAGTACACGTCGACCCACGCGCGGTGGATCACCGATCTCGCGCTCCGCGTCGGCGGCGAGTTCGGGCTGGGCACGCGCGCACTCAAGCGGCTCGAGCTCGGCGCTCTCCTCCACGACATCGGCAAGATCGGAATTCCGAGCGACATCCTCTCGAAGCCCGGCCGGCTCACCGCCGAGGAGCGCGCCGTGATCGAGACTCATCCGGAGCTCGGCGAGCGCATCATCGCGCCGATCGACCGGCTGCAGGAGGTGCGCACGATCGTGCGGCACTGCCACGAGCGCTGGGACGGGGGCGGCTATCCCGACGGGCTCGCGGGCGACGACATCCCGCTCGAGTCGCGGATCATCCTCGTCTGCGACGCGTACCACGCGATGACGACCGACCGGCCGTATCGCAAGCGCCTGAGCCACCCGGAGGCAGTACGCCGCCTCCGCGAGACCGCGGGTACCCAGTTCGACGCCGGCGTCGTCGAAGCCGCCGTCCGCGTGCTGAGCGACCTTCGCGCCTAGGCCGACGGAGCCACGGCCGGGGCCGGGCCCCGTGACGTAGGGGTGACGCATTCGCCGCGGGCCGGGCGAAATGCCCGCTCAGCGCGTTACAAAGCCGCGAGCATTCCGTAACGGGGCCTGGCCCCTGCCTGTGGATTACCCGGCCGCTGTCCTGACGCCGGCGCCGCCGGACAGGTCGTGCGCGAGCCGCCGGAACGGGCCGTCCGCAGCAAGGAGCTCGCGCTCGGTGCCGCGCTGGACGATGCGGCCGTGCTCGATGACGACGATCTCGTCCGCGCGGCGGACGGTCGAGAGGCGGTGGGCGATGATGATCGACGTCCGCCCGTGCAGCAGCGTGTCGAGCGCGCGCTCGATCAGGATCTCCGTCGGCCGGTCGATGTTCGACGTCGCCTCGTCGAGGATCAGGATCCGCGGATCGGCGAGGAGCGCGCGCGCGATCGAGATCAGCTGCCGCTCCCCCGCGGACAGGCCGGAGCCGCCCTCGCGCACCTCGTGGTCGAGCCCACCGGAGAGCCGGGCGGCGACGCGGTCGACGCCGACTGCGCGCGCGGCCGCCTCGACCTCGGCGTCGGTCGCGTCCGGCTTCGCGAAGCGGATGTTCGACGCGATCGTGCCGCTGAAGAGGAACGGATCCTGGAGCACGACGCCGAGCTGGCGCCGGTACGAGCGCAGCTTCACCTCGCGGAGGTCGACGCCGTCGACGCGAACCTCGCCCTCGTCCGGATCGTAGAAGCGGCCGACCAGGCGCGCGAGCGTCGACTTGCCGCCGCCGGACTCGCCGACGAGCGCGAGGCAGCCACCCGGCGGCACATGGATCTCGACGCCGTGCAGTACCGGCTCCACGCCGTACGCGAACACCACGCGGTCGATCGCGATGTCGCCCTCGATGCGCGGCAGCTCGCGCGCGCCGCGCCGGCTCTCGATTCCCGGCTCCTCGTCGAGGACGGTCGCGATCTTCACCATCGCCGCGGCGCCGGACTGAAGTTGGCCGTAGACGTCCGAGAGCTCCTGGAGCGGCTGGAACACGAGCTGGAGCAGATAGAGCGCCGTGATCAGCGTTCCGATCGTCAGCGAATGGTGGGTCAGCAGCGCGTTGCCGGTGTAGAGCACGGCACCGGTCGCGATCATCCCGAGGAACTCGATCGACGGGAAGAAGATCGAGAAGATCTTCTGCGTGTAGACGTTCTGCTCGCGGTTCGCCGCGTTCAGCTCGTCGAACTGGCTCTGGAAGGCGAGCTCGCGGTTGAACGCCTGCACGACCGCCATGCCGGAGAGCGACTCCGCAACCTGTGCCGTGACAACCGCGATCCGGTTGCGCGTCTCGATGAGCGCGACGTGCGAGGTGCGCTGGAACCAGCGCGTCAGCACGAGCGCCGGCGGCACGATCGCGAACACGACGAGCCCGAGCCGCCAGTCGGCGATCAGCAGCGCGATCACCGCGGTCGGCAGGAGGATGACGTTCGCGACGAGCGTCGGCATCCCCTGGGAGAGGACGTCGGAGACAGCG
>JBGQKY010000115.1:0-7043 GCA_041499745.1 Gaiellaceae bacterium | reverse complement strand
CGAGGTGGTCGAGAATCGCCGCGTTGGTATCGGGTGTGATCCAGTTGAGACGGCCGATCTCGTCGTCCGGGCCCCATGGGCTCTTGGACACCTTGAGGCCGGCCTTGTCGACAATCGCCTCGGGAACGAGCTCGCGATCGGTTGCAATTGCCATCGACGGTCTCCTCTCTACGTCGTTGCGGGCAGCCTCTCCTCGACGAGCGCGCCGTAGAGATCCGGCCGGCGGTCGCCGAAGAGGTAGAGCTCGTACTCACCGGGGATGATGTAGTCCTTGTCGCGCGCGAGCTCGACGTCGATGTCCGCGACGAGGAGCACCTCCTCGGTCGCATCGGCCTCGGCGAGCCTGACGCCGTACGGATCGACGATCTGGCTCCAGCCGCAAAACTCGCCCGAACGCTCCTTGCCGACGCGGTTGGCGGTCAGGAGGTAGATCCGGTTCTCGGCCGCGCGCGCGACCGTGATCAGCTCGGTCTGGATGCGTGCGGCAACCGGGAACGCGGTCGGATGCGCGACGATGTCGGCGCCCGCGAGAGCGAGCGTGCGGGTCGCCTCCGGGAAGCGCAGGTCGTAGCAGATCTCGACTCCGATCCGTCCGAGGGGGGTGTCGAAGACCGGGAGCACGTCGCCCGGCACCGTGAAGCGATCGACGCCGAGGAACGGCAGATGCGTCTTGCGGTAGCTCCCGATCAGCCCCTCCGGGCCGACCAGCACCGCGGCGTTGTGCAGCTGCCCTCCGTCGACCTCGAGCAGGCCGCAGACGACGTGGACGCCGAGCCGCCGGCAGGCAGCGGCCAGCACCTCGGTCGACGGGCCAGGTATCTCCTCGGCGAACGGCATCGCCTCGGCCGCACTGTCGAACATGTACCCGGGGATCGCGCACTCGGGAAGCACGAGCAGCTCGGCACCGGCACCTGCTGCGGCCTCGAGGCGCGCAAGACAGGCCTCGAGGTTCCGCTCTTTCTCCCCGAGCTTCGGCTCGATCTGCGCAACAGCGACGCGCACGCGGCGACTCTACTACCCTTCCCCGTCCGATGGTGAGGGTGCGTTTCTACTACGACGTGGTCTGTCCGTACTCGTACATGGAGACCCACACCGTCGAGGCGGCGGAGGATGCAGGCGGCGTCGAGATCGAGTGGCTGCCGTTCGAGCTCAGGCCCGCGCCGCGGCCGTTGCTCGAGCCGCGGGGAGACCACCTGCGTGTCGACTGGACGCAGCACGTCTACCGGCGCGCGCTCGCCCTCGGAATCGAGATCCACCTCCCGCGCTACCAGCCGCGCTCGACGCTGACGCTCGCAGCGTGCCTGTGGGCCGGCGGTCAGGGCAACCTTCGGGACTTCAAGCACGCCCTCTACGAGGCGTTCTTCTGCGAGGGCGAGGACATCTCGACCGACGCCGAGATCGCGCGCGCAGCGGGCCGCGCCGGTCTGGATCCGGCACAGGCGGTCGCCGCCGCCTACTCGCCGGAGCTCAGTGCGCGCATCCGCGAGATCCGGGCCGAAGCCGAGACGGCGGGTGTGCGCGGCGTCCCCACGCTCCTCAGCGAAGACGGCGAGACGCACTGGGGCACGGGCGGAATCGAGCGGCTCGTCACGGGTCTGCCGCTCGTCCCGCGCAGCACCTGAGGCCGGATCAGCCGAGCTCCAGGACGTCGAACGTCCGCACCTCTGGCTCGAGGCCGATCTTGCGCATCAGCTCTGTTCCACGCGGAACGGGAGCCTCCGCGAGGTAGCGATCGAGCGTCTCGCGGTCGATCCAGACGGCGACGAGGCGCCCGCGTCCGTCGGAGAACTCGAGCAACGCCTTCACCACACCGGCGGGTCGCGTGGGCCGCGCCTCCTCCATCAACCTTGCGAGCTGCTCAGCCTGGTCGCGCGTCATCGGTGCCTCGAACGAGATGCCGGCATAGACGTTCACGTCGAGATCATCTTCTTCTCGATGCCGACGCCGGCCGCGACCGCGCGCTCGTACTCGAGGGGGACGGTGGCGGAGTCCTGGAGCGCGATGCCGGTGGAGTCGAACACCGTCACCTGGTCATCCGACTCGCGCCCGCCGAGCAGACCCGCGATCACCTTGCCGATCTCCCCCGCGACGTCGTCTTCGGTGATCAGGCCCTCGGAAAGGGCGACGCTGATCTCGCCGTCCTCGCGGCACTGGCGGATGTCGTCGACGAAGACGCGCGCGCGTTTCAGGATCCGCGGATCGAGCTCCTGCTCGCCCTGCAGGTCGGCGCCGAGCGCCGCGAGATGGGCGCCCGACTTGACCCAGGCATCGTCGACGATCCAGCCGCGGGCGTGCGTTCCGGTGACGATCACGTCGGCGCCCTCGACCGCCGAACGCACGTCCGTCGTTCCGGTCAACTTCAGGTGCGGGTACTTCGGCGCCTCGCTCGCGAGGAAGCGGTCGACCGACGCCTGAGTCCGGCTCCAGATGCGGACGTCCTCCCACCGGAAGACCGTGTCGCAGGTGGCGAGCGTGCCCTGGCCGACGCTCCCCGTGCCCATGATCGTGAGCACCGTCGAGTCCTCACGCGCAAGCCATTTCGCGGACACCGCCGCCGCTGCGCCCGTCCGCATGAGCGTGTGGAAGGAGCCGTCGCAGATGGCGAGCGGGAAGCCTGTCTCCGGATGCGTGTAGATGAGGATCGAAAAGACCGCAGGGAGCTCGTACTTCGCGTTGTCCTCGCGGATCGAGACCCACTTGCACGCCGCCGCCTCCGGCTCCTCGATGTACGAGGGCATCACCTCCCACTCTCCCTGGTAGCGGTCGAGGACGATGTGGCCCTTCGGTTCCATGTAGACGCGCCCGAGGCCGTGCATCCGGAACGCGTGCTCGACGCACGAGACGTACTCGGCCGGCGTCAGGAGGCCCATCATGTCGGTGCGGCTGAGGATCAGGGTCTTGCGGTTACGCCAGCTCTCCGCCACGGCGACGACGATACTAGAGCGATGGCAGCCGCCGGCGTGATCGACCGTGAGCGGAGTGCCGCTCGGATCGAGCGCGACATCGAGCACCTCGCAACGGCGGACTACACGCTCTCGAGCGAGGCGATCCGCCGCTACGCCTACACACCGGTGTACCGGAACACGCTCGACTACTTCGCGCGGGAGCTGGAGCGAATCGGCTTCGCGGTCTCGGAGGATGCCGTCGGAACGCTCGTCGCCGGCAACAGGCCGAGTGGAGAGCCCGCCTTCGGTGTCGGCTCTCACTGTGACTCGAACCGGAACGGCGGCAAGTACGACGGCACCATGGGCGTTGTCACGGCGCTCGAGGTCTGTCGCTTGAACGAGGAGCTCGGACTCGGCCTGCCGCTGCGGCTGATCTCGTTTCTCGAGGAAGAGGGCTCGGGCTTCGGCCAGATGCTGCTCGGCAGCCGGATCGTCGCGCAGCGGGTAACCGAGGAGGACCTGCGAGAGCGGGTCATCGCAACGGACGACGGTCGCAGCTTCTGGGAGCACGCAGAGGAAGCGGGCTACGAGCCTGCGCGCTGGCGCGAGTGCGCCGCGGTGCTGGACGGGCTCACAGGCTGGATCGAGATGCACATCGAGCAGGCACGGGTGCTCCAGGACACCGGCAACCGGATCGGCATCGTCGACGCGATCGCCGGCTACGTGCACGCAGACGTCTTCGTCCACGGCCGCGGCGACCACGCCGGCGCGACGCCGATGAATCTCAGGCTCGACCCCACCCTTGTTCTGGCGGAGACGGCGATCGAGTTGGAGCGGCTCGCACGCGACGCGGCGCGAGGGACGGTCGGCACGATCGGGGAGATCGAGGTCGACCCGGGGCTGATCAACGCGATTGCGAGCCGCGTCCGGTTCTCGCTCGACATCCGCGGGCCGGAGGACGATGTCTATCGCAAGGTCGCACGCGAGATCGCGGCCCACGTGGCGCTGACGGCGGAGCGACGCGGCATGCGTGCCGAGTACACGGAGCGGCAGATGCTGGCGGCGACGCCGATGGACGAGCGGATCGTGAACTCGCTCGAGCAGGCCGCCGCCGCGACGGGCGAGCCGTACCGGCGGATGCACTCGGGGGCGGCGCACGACACGATGTGCGTCGCCGACCGCGTCCCGACCGCGATGGTCTTCGTCCCCTGCAAGGACGGGATCAGCCACCACCCGGCCGAGGACGCGGATCCCGCCGACGCGGCGCTCGCGGCCGAGATCATGCTGACGGCGATCGCGTCACTGCGGTAGCTGTAGGCGCGGCCCCCAGCCGCACGGCACTTGGAAGTAAGAGGAAGGCGCCGAGCCACAGCCCGGCGACGACGACGAAGCCGGCGCGTCCTCCGCCCGGCAGCGCGAACGAGAGGCCGAGCAGCGGCGTCCCGGCGAGCGCGACGACGCTCGCCGCGCCGTTGACGAGCCCCACGGCCGCGGCGGAGGCGTCCGGCCGCGTCAGCGCCGCACCGGTGAACGCCGGCGCGAACGGGATCCCGGCTGCGAGACCGACGAGAGCCGCCCCGACGGTGGCGAGCGCGGGCGGTGTCGCGGCTGCGAGGAGCAGCGTTCCCGCCGCGCCGGCGAGCAGGCTGGCGCCGACCGCGGCGCGCATCCGCTCCGGCCGGGCGTGCAGGATCCAACCGCCGAGCGGCCGCGTCACGATCCCGAGCGCGAGCGTCAGCGCCCCGATCGCGCCGGCGCTGCCCTTGTCGAGCCCGCCTTGACGGTGGAGCAGCGTCACGACCCAGTTCCCGATCACGATGCTGAGGCCGAGCGACGCGGCGTAGAGGACGGCGAGTGGGTAGAGCCGCGTGTCGCGCAGGATTCCCGAGCCGTGCCTGAGCGCCGCCGGCGCCTCGGGTCGAGCCCCGTCGCCGGGACTCGTCGCCAGCAGGAGGAGGGCTGCAAGCGCCACGCCGAGCGAGGTCGCGAAGGGGGCGCGCCAGCCGATCCAGGACTCGAACGGCGGCACGACCGCGAGCGCCACCCCGCCGCCGGCGAGCCCGAAACCGCCGAAGAGGCCCTGCGCGAAGGGCGAGCCTCCCTGCGCCCGGACGTATGCGCTGCCCGCGATGAAGGAGAGCCCGGTGCCGATCCCCGTCAGCGCGCGCGTCACGAGTGTGAGCGCGGTGTCGTGCGCGATCAGGGAAATCGCGCTGAAGACGGCGATCAGGACGAGCCCGAGGAGGCCGACGCGCCGCGGGCCGAAGCGGTCGCTCGCCTTGCCGCCCGGGATCTGGAGCGCGAGATGCGTGACGAAGAGCGCGGTCGTGAACAGACCGACCGTCGCGAGGCCGACGCCGTAGGTGGTTGCCAGCGACTGCGCGACCGCGCCGGTGTTGGCGATGTTCCAGCCGGTCGCGAGACCGAGTGCGCAGCCGCCGACCACGGCACGGCGTGTCCTGCTCACGCGCGATCGTGGATGATCCGTTGCCTGATCCTCGCCGTGCGCATCGGGACAGAGTATTAAGTGCTCGCCGTCCTCTTCGGCGTGCTCTCCGGCGTCTTCTTCGGCGCGCTCGCAGTGACGGTGCGAATCGCGCTTCGGAGCGGCGCAGAGCCGGAGGCCGGCGCCGCGATCGCCGCCGCTATGGCGTTCGTGATCTCCGCCGCGCTCGCGCTCGCCACCCGGTCGAGCATCCGTCCCGGGCAGCTCTGGGCATTCGTGCTCGTCGGGATGCTCGTACCCGGCGTGTCGCAGATTCTGTTCGTCCTTGCGGTGCGAGACGCGGGACCGTCGCGGGCCGCGGTCCTGATCGGCACCGCGCCGCTGATCTCGGTGCTGATCGCGCTGACGCTGCTCGGGGAGCCCTTCCACGTCACGCTCGTCGCCGGCACCGTGCTCATCGTCGCCGGCGGCGCAGCGCTGACACGCGAGCGCGTCCGGCCGCACGACTTCAGAGCGCTCGGAGCGGCGCTCGCGCTGGTCTGCGCGGCGCTCTTCGCGGTCCGCGACAACGCCGTCCGCTGGGTGGCGCGCGACGAGCACCCGCCTCCCATCGTCGCGGCCGCGACGTCGCTGCTCGGCGCCGCGGCCATCGTCGCGCTCTACCTCGTCTTCGTCAGGCGCCGGGGCCTCGCGGGCAGGCTACGCTCGGCCGCCGCGCCGTTCGTGCCGGCGGGGATCGCGCTCGCCGGCGGCTATGTGTGCCTGCTCGAGGCGTTCTCGCACGGGCGTGTCAGCGTCGTCGCCCCGCTCAACGCGACGCAGTCGCTGTGGGCGGTCGCGTTCGCGGCGATCGCCCTCGGCGGGACCGAGGCGATCGGGTCGCGGCTCGTCGTCGCGAGCGTGCTGATCGTCGCCGGCGGCGCGCTCATCGGCGTCGCGCGCTGAGCTTCCGTCAGGCGACGCGTGCCGCAACGCGCTCGGCGATCGCGTCGCCGACCTCGCGCGTCGTCGCCGTCCCGCCGATGTCGCGCGTCTTCGGCCCGTCGCGGCAGACATCCTCGAGCGCGGTCATCAGGACAACCGCGGCCTCGCGCTCCTCGAGCCGGTCGAGCAGAAGCGTCGCGCTCCAAACGGCGCCCGCGGGGTTCGCGATCCCCTGGCCGGCGATGTCCGGGGCGGAGCCGTGCACCGGCTCGAAGAGCCCCGGAGTGTCGGTGCCTGGGGCGAGATTCTCGCTCGCGGCCATCCCCATCCCGCCCTGGATCGCCGCCGCGAGGTCGGTGAGGATGTCCCCGAACAGGTTCGAGGCGACGACGACATCGAGGCTGCCGGGGGCACGCACCATCCGGGCCGCCAGCGCGTCGACGAGCACCCGCTCGTAGCGGATGCCCGGATGCTCCGCGGCGACCTCCTCCGCCACCTCGTCCCAGAGCACGTAGCCGAAGCGGGAGGCGTTGGACTTCGTCGCGCTCGTGACGACGCCGCGCCGCGACTCGGCCTGCTCGAACGCGTAGCGCAGCACCCGCTCGACGCCGGCGCGGGTGAAGACACTCGACTCGATCGCCACCTCGCCGGGGAGCGTGCGGTGCGCCCTCCCGCCGACGCCCGAGTACTCGCCCTCCGTGTTCTCGCGCACGAAGAGCATGTCGACGTCCGCCGGACCGCGTCCTGCAAGCGGGCACGGGATGCCTTCGAGCAAGCGCGCGGGCCGG
>JBGQKY010000114.1:0-7171 GCA_041499745.1 Gaiellaceae bacterium | reverse complement strand
GCTGAAAGGGCCTTCCAATCCGCTTGACACCAATAGCAGCCGCACGCACGTCCGACGGAGGGCAGTACTTCGATATCAGCGCGATCGATTGGCGGCAGGGCGTCGAGGTTGACGACCTCGAATGAAGCGCGCGCTTCGTCATCCGTGATCTCCCATGCCATCGTCTCCGATCCTGCCGAACCGGCCCTCCGTACTGCTCACGCGGCTGCTAACAGACCATCCACGCTGTTGCTGGTACGCCCCCGCTCCCGTTGGGACAAGAGGCCGCGATTACCTCGGTTTTCCGGTACTCGCCGGTACCGCTGGGGACGGTCGGAGACGGCCGACGCCGCCGGCACAGCCGATCGAGGTGATGGCCGGGCGCCCGCGCCGAGCGGTTCCAGAGACACCGCCGAGAGCTGCTTCACCCGTAGCGTGACGAGTCCGTAGCGAAAGGTCACCATAGAAAAAGCCCCGTTGCCAGGGCTTTTTCCGTAGCAGGCCTGTAAGCCGGATTTTGTCGAGGGTGATCATCCATCTGTGCAGCTACCCGGCTCCTCGGCGGGCCGCCTCAGCGGAGCCTGTTCGCCTTGCACCGGAACGGGGTTTGGCTAGCCGCCGTGTCGCCACGACGCTGGTGGGCTCTTACCCCACCGTTTCACCCTTACCGGCGGCGTCTCCGGAGAACACGCCGCCGGCGGTTTGCTTTCTGTGCCACTGTCCGTCGGCTTTCGCCGCCTCCCTCTCGGGAGCGTCCTGCCCTTCGGTGTCCGGACTTTCCTCGACGCCTCCGAAGAGACGCCGCGATCACCCAGCCTGCGTGTCCCATTCTACCGGACCCTGATCGACGCCTTGGATCACGAGCCGTATCTTCGATGACGTTGACTGCGTTGTTGCGTCTGGAAGCAATCGCAAGACGACGAGGAAGGGGCCAGGTATGTCGATTCTTTGGATCGTTCTGATTGTCGTTCTGGTGCTGGCGCTGCTCGGTTTCTTCGGTCGAAGTCGCGCCCTCTAACCCCAAGCAACGTTGAAGAAAGGGAGTGTCGGATGGGTATCGGAGTCAGCCTCGTCCTGATTGCAGTTGGTGCAGTCATGGCGTTCGCCGTGCACGTGAGCGGCAACGGCTTCAACGTTCACACGATCGGGATCATTCTGCTCGTCGTCGGCGCGATCGGCGCTCTGCTCTCGATGATCTTCTGGTCGAGCTGGGGCGGTTTCGGCGGCGCTCGCCGCGAGACCGTCATAGAGGAGCGGACCACCTACTAGACAACTCCGGCAGCCGTTGAGCCCGGAGGCAGCACTGCCTCCGGGCTCAACGAGCGACGCCCCCTGAAGCGTCTCTTGGCGAGCCGCTCAACAACGGCTCCGCAGAACCCAAGCTAGGCAACGCTCTCAAGGAGGTTCCCCGTGACTGTTGCGAAGAGCCTTTGGGCTTCGATCCAAGGCGACCCGGTCTTCATGCGCCGCGTCAACGGCTGGTTAACCGTCTTTTGGATCGCAATGATCCCGATCTCCTATCAGATCGGCTGGCTCAACAGTGTCGCCTACGTGTCCGCGCTCTCGCTGTGGGCTCTCGTATCCGGTCACTGGTCCGCCTGGCAGGCGGCCCGCGTCGAAGTCGCACAGCGGAAGCAAACGGAGGAACTCTTGGCCAACCCGGTCGAAGAGCGCGTGGTCGACAAGCTGGTCGAGCGGACAGACGTCGACGAGCACTGATGGAGTCCGGCCGGCCGGGTCCCGGCCGCGATCACCCGGCCTGGAGGTCGAGCTCCACCTGGACGGATGCCGTCTCGGGCCTTCCGTGCAGCGTCATCGAGCACTCCGGGCAGCGCACAGCCGAGCCGTCGTGCAGCACGAACTCCCCGCACACCGGGCACTCGAGCGAAGCGCCGCGCAGCAGCGCGAACAGTTCCTGCTCGAGCGTCCGGTGGAGAGAAGTGACGTGACTCATAGCTCCCGGAACACTCCGACGACCTTGCCGAGAACCTGCACGTAGTCCGGGTAGATCGGCTCGAGGGCTGGATTCTCCGGCTGGAGCCGGATGCGGCCCTTCTCCTTGTAGTACGTCTTCACGGTCGCCTCGTCGGCACTCTCGTCGTCGCCCGCGAGCGCGACGACGATCTCGCCGTTGCGTGCGTCCTGCGCGCGGCGCACGACGACGATGTCGCCGTCGAGGATGCCGGCCCCGATCATCGAGTCGCCCTTGACGCGCAGCAGGAAATCGCCGCGGAGGGTCTCGGGGACGGCGAGCTCGTCCTCGACGTTCTCGTCTGCGAGCAGCGGCGCGCCGGCGGCGATCTGCCCGAGCAGCGGCAGCTTCGGCAGCGCGGCCAGCGACTCGCCGACAGCCCTCTTGCCGGTTGCACGGTCACGCCCGATCAGCTCGAGCGCCCTCGGTTTCGTGGGATCACGCCTCAGCAGACCCAGCCGCTCGAGGTTCGCGAGATGGGCGTGCACGGTCGAGGGGGACGCAAGACCGACGGCCTCGCCGATCTCACGGACGGTCGGCGGGTAGCCGTGGCGATCGACGTATTCGACGAGGAACTCCCAGATCTCCTGCTGTCGGCCGGTCAGCTCCACGGTGTCTCTCCTCATAGGGGTCGGGTCGGCAGGTCGAACGTGTGTTCGCCAAGAGAGTAGAGAGTCCTTCGGACGGCGTCAATCCGCCGTCAGCTCATCGGCACCTGGCGGAGCAGCTGCGGCGCGATCCAGTCGAGGATCTCGGCAAGCGTCCCGCCGGTCGCCGTGATGCCGTGGTTGCGCAGGCCGACGATCGCGTGGGCAGGATCGGGCTCCGCCGCGAGGAGGCGGGCGACGTCGACCGCGAGCTCCTCGGTGCCGCAGGGGTAGTTCACCTCGGTCGCCACCACTCCCTCGACCCACGCGTGCACGTGCAGGATCGCGCCGACGCCGGGGTGCTCGCGGTAGATCATCCAGTGCTCGATCGCGTCGACGGACACGCGCCTCGGCTGGATCTCGGGCGGCACGCTGAGGACGATGCGCGCCGCCTCCGCGTCGTAGCCAGTGACGAGCAGGATGTCGCGCCCCGGCGTCTCGAGCTTCGCCTTGTCGACCCCGCTGGCGCTCATCCAGAAGCGCGTCTCGTCCTTCCGAGCCGAGAGATTCCCGTACGACAGGCCGCCGAGCCCGTAGAGACGCTTGATGTGGCGGAGGTCGCGCTCGCCGACGAGCTCCTCCACGGGAAACGGCGCAGGCAGCAACCCGAGACCGTCGAGCCGCCGGCCCGCCTCCGCGATCGATCGGGTCAACTCGTCCCCGTTCCACAGCTCCGGCTCGAGATCGGGACGAAACTCGTTGTCGATCACCAGGCGCGAGCGTGCCAGCGGCGCAAGGCGCGCGACCACGGCGTCCGCGAGCGAAGCCGCGCCGTTCTCGGAGGAGACGAGGTAGCTCCCGCGCTCGAGGGTCGTGAACCACACGCCCTGGCCGGGAACGTAGGTGAGCGAGACGTTCGCGAGCGCCCGCACGAGCACCGGGTACCCCTCGCGGAGCGGGTCCGCCGGCGGGGCGTCGAGCAGGTGCAGCGCCGCGACGAACGTTCCGCGCGACCGCCGGCGGAAGGGCCGTGGCCGCTCGAGATCGACGAGGTTCAGCACGAGCTCCGGCGCCTCGCCCTCAGGGGCGAGCGCGAACCCATGCCGGTCGAGCGAGCGGCGCAGCTCCTCGACGAGCTCGAGCAGCGCAGCACCACGGGGGTCACCGACGACGACGAATCCCATCTCGCCGTGGTTGTACGCCCGCGCCGGCGCGCCGCCATCCGCGAATTCCCGTAAAGGGAATGAGGGCCGCCCACCGGGCGACCCTCGTCGATCATGCGCTGGAGAGGACTTGAACCTCCACGGCCTATACGGCCACTAGGCCCTCAACCTAGCGCGTCTACCAATTCCGCCACCAGCGCGAGAGCCGGCGCATTGTAGCGGCGCGAAGCGTGCGTGGCGGCGGCGCCGCCCACCTGCTATCACGCAGTCGGCGTGCGTCTTTTCCACCGCAGGCGACCGGCACTCCAGCCGCTCGGCGAGGCGGAAGCCTATGCCCGCTGCCACGGCGCGCGGAGCCACGAGATCGTGAGCATCGAGCGGCTGCCGCCGGAACCGGTGGCCCGAGTGCCGGCCGGCGCGTTGACGGGCGAGTCGCTTCGCCAAGCATTCGAGGCGCGCCTGGGCTCGCGCTTGCGCTCGCGCGCCTACTTGAGGTAGCGGAACAGGGTCACGCTGTTCGCGACGAACAGGATCGCGACGACGATCGTGTAGCGGGTCAGGTTCCGCTCGACGATGTGCGTACCGCCCTGGGACGCCGGCGTGAAGCCCATCCCGCCCATACCCGCGTCGCGGCCGCTGTGCATGAGCACGAGCGACACGAGCACGAACACGAGCAGCACCTGTGCAACTGCGAGAAAGCTCACCATCGCCGGCCCAGAGTAGCTTAGGGTCGGCTCGTGAAGAGTGAAGATGCCCGCGAGCGGATCCAGAAGCTCCTCGTCACGGGCGACAACCGGCTGAAGCAGGGCGTCGACCCGGAGAAGGTGCGGGAAAGCTGGGAGCAGGCGCTCGCGGTCGCCCGCGAGGCAGGGCTCGAGGACGCCATCCGCCCGCTCGTCGAGGTCAGGCTCGCCGACCTGCCGCCGCGCGGCTGAGGATCGCCTCGACCCGCTCGACCTGGTGTCGCACGTCGTGGGCGCCGGCCGCCGCCCGGGCGGCCTCGTTCGGGCACGGAAGCGACGCCGCCTGACGAAGCGCGCCCGCGAGTGCCTCGACGTCGAGCGGATCGACGAGGACGCCGGCCTCCGGCGGCACGAACTCCGGCGGGCCGCCGATCCGCGTCGCCACGACCGAGCGCCCGGCCGCCATCCCCTCGAGCAGCGCCTGGCCGAGCGGCTCGATGAGGCTCGGCTGGCAGAGCACGGTGCTCTCCGCGAGCAGCCTCGGGATCTCGTCGTGCCGAACGCGGCCAACAAGCGTGACACCGGCGCGTCCCTCGAGCCGCGGGCGCAGCGGCCCGTCGCCGGCGAAGGTGAGCGTCCCCTCGCCGGCCTGCGCGAATGCGTCGGCCAGTCGTACGACGTTCTTGCGCTCCACGAGCGCGCCGACGCAGAGGAAGCGCGACGGCCCGTCCGGCGCCGGTGCGACGACGAATTGCTCGAGATCGACCCCGCTCGAGACGACCTCGGTCTTGCCCTGCGCCTCCGGCAGCTTCGTCTCGAGCTCGCGGCGCAGGTACTCCGACACGCACACGACCGTGGACGCGCGGCGCACGACAAGCCGTGTCGCAACTGCGATACCCGACAGCTCGCCGATGTTCCGCACGTCGCGTCCGTGCGCGGTCACGACGAGCGGTGCACGGGACCCGAGCGCCGCGATCAACCCGCTCGGAACGAGGAAGTGCGCGTAGACGACGTCCGGCCGCGACGAGCGCAGCGTGCGCCCCGCAAGCTCGAGGTAGCGCAGCCTCCCACCGGCACGCGTGTCGAGCACCGCGCGGTCGACCTCGTGCCCGCGTGCGGCGAGCCCGCGCTCGACCTGCGCGACGAACGTGCCGAGGTCCGGCGCATCCGGACCGGGATACATCTGCGAGACGAGCAGGATCCGCACGCGGGCAGCGTATGCTCCGGCGGTGTCAGGGGCAGGGGTCGTCGAAGTGTCGGGCCTCACGAAGGTCTTCCGCGTGCCCGAACGCGAGGCCGGGCTGCGCGCATCATTGCGCAGCCTCGTGAACAGGCAATGGCGCGAGGTGCGCGCGGTCGACGACATCTCGTTCGAGATCGAGGCCGGCGAGGTCGTCGGCTTCCTCGGCCCGAACGGCGCCGGCAAGACGACGACGCTGAAGATGCTCTCCGGCCTGCTCTACCCGACGAGCGGCGAGGGACGCGTGCTCGGCCACGTCCCGTCGAAACGCGAGCGCGACTACCTGCGCCGGATGACGCTCGTGATGGGCAACCGGAACCAGCTCCAGTGGGATCTCCCCGCGCTCGACTCATTCGAGTTGAACCGCGCCATCTACCGCCTGCCGCGCGAGGACTTCCGCCGCACCCGCGACGAGCTGATCGAGCTCCTCGACGTCGCCGATCTCGTTCGAAAGCCCGTGCGGAATCTGTCGCTCGGCGAGCGGATGAAGGTCGAGGTGATCGGCCAGTTGCTCCACCTGCCGCAGGTGCTCTTCCTCGATGAGCCGACGATCGGACTCGACGTGACGATGCAGAAGCGCATCCGGACGTTCATCGCCGAGTACAACCAACGCTACGAGGCGACGGTGCTGCTGACGAGCCACTACATGGCCGACGTCGAGGCGCTCTGCAAGCGAGTGATCATCATCCATCGCGGCCACCTGCTCTTCGACGGCGAGCTCTCCGAGCTCGCCGACCGCTTCGCCGCATACAAGACGATCGAGGCGGTGCTCGCGGACGGCGAACGCATGACACTGCGCGTTCCGAAGGCGGAGACCTCACGGGCGACGGCGCAACTGCTGGCCGACCACGACGTCTCCGATCTGACGGTTGAAGACCCACCGATCGAGGACGTCATCGAGCAGGTCTTCGCGACGGAGTCACCGTGAGCGCGCAAGCGATACCGCGGCGCCAGGAGTCGTGGCTGCGCTCGATGTTCGACTTCTACACGACGACCATGCGCACGCAGATTCAGTCCCAGTTCCAGTATCGCGTCGCCACCTACATGTACACGCTCGGGATGGCCGCCGAGCCGACGATCTACCTCGTCGTCTGGTCGACGATCGCGCGGTCACAGGGAGGAACGATCCAGGGAATCGGGCCCGGCGGGTTCGCCGCGTACTACATCGTGTGGACGCTCGTGAGGACGATGAACGTCGTCTTCACGCCGTTCGGCTGGGAGGAGCGGCTCCGCGAGGGCCAGCTCTCGGGACAGCTGCTGCGCCCGCTGCACCCGATCCACTACGACCTCGCCTGGTTCGCGGGCCACAAGATCCCGTGGGTCGTCATGTACCTGCCGATCGCCGTCGGCCTCTCGTTCGCCTTTCATCCGACGCTCGATCCGCGGCCGCTCGAGGTCGCTGTGTTCCTCGTGGCGATCTGGGGCGCATACGTGATCCGCTCGATGAACCACTTCTCGCTCGGGATGGTCACGTTCTGGACGACGCGGGTCGGTGCGATCTTCCAGGTGTGGTTCCTCGCGGAGCTGCTGCTCTCCGGGCGGCTCGT
>JBGQKY010000113.1:0-7429 GCA_041499745.1 Gaiellaceae bacterium | reverse complement strand
CTCCTGCCGCTCTACCGCACGATCGAGCTGCACCCGCCCGCACCGGAAGGGGACGTCGCGTTGCTCGCGTCCGCGTCGGCCGCGCGGGCCTTTGCCGCGACCGGCTCGCGGATACCCGTCGTCGCCATCGGGCCGCAGACGGCGGCCGAGGCGCGCGAGCACGGTCTCGAGGTCGCGGCGGTCGCCGACACTCAGGACGCCGACGGGCTCCTCGACGCAGTAGCGTCTCTCTAGTGCCCCTTCAGGCAATGTCCTCCAGGCTTCTGGAACGGGATCACGCGGCGCGCTGCCGCGTCCTCGGTCGCCCCGATAGTTGGACTATCGGGGCTCCCTGCGTCCTTGCATCGCTTGGTGCTCGCGCCCCAGAAGCGTGGCAACATCACCTGAAGGGGCACTAATGGTCATCACGTTCCTCACCGACTTCGGTCTCGCCGACGACTTCGTCGGCACCTGCCACGGGGTGATGAAGCGGATCGCGCCCGAGGCCCAGATCATCGACATCACGCACGGGATCAAGCCCGGCCACGTGCTTCAGGCGGCGCTCATGCTCGCGAACACGCTGCCGTACATGCCGACCGGCGTCCACCTCGCCGTCGTCGATCCCGGCGTCGGCGGCTCGCGGCGTCCGCTCGCGCTACGTGACGCGGAGGGACGGTTCTACGTCGGCCCGGACAACGGGCTCCTGCTGCAAGCAGCCGACCGGTTCGGCGGTGTGACGGACGCGCACGAGCTCGCGAACCCGGCGTACGCGCTCGACTCGGTGTCGCGCACGTTCCACGGTCGCGATCTCTTCTCTCCGGCCGCCGCGCACCTTGCGCTCGGCGTCGCTCTCGGCGACCTCGGTCCGCCGATCGATCCGGGTGCGCTCGTCCGCATCGAGACGCCGGAGCCTGAGATCGGCCAGGCCCGGATCCGGGCCACTGTGCTCGGGGTCGACCGCTTCGGGAACATCGCCCTGAACGTCACGCGCGAGCACCTGGATACGTTCGGGATCGTCCCGGGGATCAGGGTCGAGCTGGCGACGAGAGGCAACCGCTACTACGCGGTCGCGGCTCGGACCTTCGCCGACGCGAGGCCGGGCGACCTGATCCTCTACGAGGACAGCTATCACAACGCGGCGGTCGCCGTCTCGCTTGGCAGCGCCGCCTCGCTCCTCGGCGTCGAGGAGGGCAGTGATTTGCTGATCCAGGTCGACGCTCTCTGAGCTAGTCTCCGGGCCACAGGGAGTTCGCGACACGGTCACACCGGTCCGGACGCCTGCTGAGCCCCCAAAGTCGCGCCTGCGAAGTTGGGGGCTCGCTTGTTCTCCCGGCGTCATGGCGAGGGCCGGACTCGAACCGGCGACACCCCGGTTTTCAGCCGAGTGCTCTACCAGCTGAGCTACCTCGCCACTGGCGGCGCCCAGTCTAGCCAGCGCGGTTAGCCTTGCCGCGTGAGCGCGCAACCTGCCGAACGGCAGATCGCCCTGATCGGCGTCCCGCTCGATCTCGGCGCCGGGCGGCGCGGTGTCGACATGGGGCCGTCGGCGATTCGGTACGCCGGACTCGCCGAGCATCTCGCTGAGAAGCTCGGGATCTCGACGAGCGATTTCGGCAATGTCGATGCGCCGGTTGCGGAGTCGACGGAGGTCGGCGACGCCAACGCGCGGTACCTCCAGCCGATCCTCGAGCTCTGCGACCGCGTCGCAAGGCTCGTCGCCGACGCGCGTGCTAACGGGCGGACGCCGCTCGTGCTGGGCGGCGACCACTCGGTGGCGCTTGGCGCTCTTGTCGGCATGGCGTCGGTGTACGGCCCGGGAGGCGTCGTCTGGATCGACGCGCACGGGGATCTCAACACCCCCGAAACGTCGCCGAGCGGAAACGTGCACGGCATGGTGCTCGCTGCGGCGCTCGGTCTCTGCGGGGACGCATTCGCCTACGACGACTGGAAGCTGCCGGCGATCGAGGCCGGAAAGCTCGCACTGGTGGGCGTGCGCTCGCTCGACAGGGGCGAGCGCGAGCTGTTGAAGAAGCTCGACGCCAAGGTGTTCACGATGAGCGAGATCGACCGGGTCGGGATCGAGCCGTGCATGCACGAGGCGCTGGCGCATGCAGGCGGCGCCGCATTTCTGCATGTGAGTCTCGACATGGACGCCCTCGATCCGGAGCACGCTCCCGGAGTAGGCACGCCGGTGCGCGGCGGACTCTCGTACCGGGAGGCGCATCTCGCGATGGAGCTCGTCGCCGAGGTCTCGGCCATCGACTCGTTCGACGTCGTCGAGGTGAACCCGGTGCTCGACCGCGAGAACGCGACCGCCAAGCTCGTCGTCGAGCTCGTCGCGTCAGCGCTCGGGGCGCTAATTCTTTAGATGGCATCAATCATCTAGAAACCGCTCGACCGCGCCGGCGACCTCGTCGAACGCGTCCCACATGACGATGTGCCCGCCCGGGACGGCCATCGCCTCGACCCGGTCGGCGTAGGCCGCGAGGTGCTCGTCGCGAACGAGCCCGTAGGCGGGGGCGTGGATGAGCAGTGCCGGCGCCCGGAGCGTCTCGGGCGGCGGGGCCGGCGTCGCCAGCTCGCCGAGGATCGCGACGATCGCCGCCGGCGACGCGCGCCGCCGGACGCGTCCGTCGGGCAGCTCCTCGAAGTACAGCTTCGCGTCCTCGATCACGAGCTCCGGCGGTGTCGTCGGGCTGTCGTTCCGGCTCGCCGCGTAGGCCTCGTAGGACTCGTACACGCCGTTGCCTTCGTGTTCGGCGGCGAAGAGGGCGACGTGCGGCAGGACGTCGATTCCCGGATCGAGCAGGACCACGCGGCGGATACGCTCCGGGTGCGACGCAGCGAGCTCGAGGACCAGGCGGCCGCCGAACGAGTGGCCGACCCAGTCGGCCTGCTCGATCCCGAGCGCGTCGGCCGTCTCGATCAGGTCGGCGAGGTGCGTGGGAAAGTTCCACGGCGGCTCGTACCCGGACTGGCCGTGTCCGCGCAGGTCGGGCGCGACGACGTGGAACCGAGACGCCCACCGCCGCTCCGCGAGCGGCTTGAACCGCTCGCCGTGCGCGGTGACGCCGTGCAGGCAGACGAGCGGCGTCGCCGCCGGATCGCCCCACTCGTGAACGTTCAGTCTCATTCCCGCGAGCTTCTCATGAACGGTGACAGTCACGGGTCAGAGATGTGCGCCCGAATCCTCGCAAGAGCTACTCGGACTCTTCGCCGTTTCCTGACGGCTCGTAGTAGATGCGGCCCTTGAGCTCGTCGGGGAGGTGGTCGACCTCGAAGCCGCGCGGATCGGTGTGCGGATAGACGTAGCCCTCGCCGTGCCCGAGCTGGCGGCCGTAGTACGAGCTGTCCCGGAGCGCCTTCGGCGGCTTTACGTGGCCCTGCTCGCGAACGTCGCTCGCCGCGGCGTTGATCGCGTTGTAGCTCGCGTTGGACTTCGGCGCCCGCGCGAGATAGATCGCCGCCTGCGAGAGGTTGAGCCGGGCCTCTGGCAGACCGACGTGCTCGACGGCCTGCGCCGCCGCGACGGCAACGAGCAGCGCGCGCGGATCCGCATTGCCGATGTCCTCGGACGCGAGCACGATCATGCGCCGCGCGATGAAGCGCGCGTCCTCGCCCCCTTCCAGCATCGCCGCGAGGTAGTACACGGCCGCCTGCGGGTCGCTGCCTCGCATCGACTTGATGAACGCCGACGTGAAGTCGTAGTGCGCATCGGAGGCCTTGTCGTACACGACGGGACGCTTGCGTGCGGCATCCTCGACGTGCTCCTCGGTGATCGCGCCGTCGGCGGTCTCGTGTGCGAGCTCGACGATGTTCAACGCTGAGCGCGCGTCGCCGCCTGCGCGGCGCGCGATCAGCTCGACGATCTCCTCCGACGCGTTCGCGCCGAGCTCCTCCGCGCCGCGACGCACGACGACGGCGAGGTCCTCCGACGCGAGCGTCTCGAGCTCGTACACCTGCGTGCGGGAGAGCAGCGCCGAGTTCACCTCGTAGTAAGGGTTCTCCGTGGTCGCACCGATCAGCGTGACGAGCCCTTCCTCCACCGCAGGCAGCAGCGCGTCCTGCTGCGCCTTGTTGAACCGGTGGATCTCGTCGAGGAAGAGGATCGTCCGGTTCCCGCTCGTGCCGAGCCGTTCCCGGGCGCGCGCGAGCACTTCGCGCACGTCCTTCACGGTTGCCGACACGGCCGACAGCTCCTCGAAGGCGGCGCCGGTCGATGCGGCGACGATGCGCGCGAGCGTCGTCTTTCCGGAGCCGGGAGGTCCGTAGAAGATCGAGGAGCGCACGCGGTCCTCCGCGATCGCGCGGCGGAGCGCCGACCCCTCGCCGAGCACGTGCTGCTGGCCGACGAACTCGTCGAGCGTCCGCGGCCGAAGCCGTTGCGCGAGTGGAGCGACCTCACCCGCGCGCTGCGACGCCGCGTCCGAGAAGAGATCCCCCATGCCGCAAGTATGCTCCGCGCGTGGCCGTGACCAGCCTCCGCGCGGAGGTGACAGAGCTCCTCAGCCGCCTGATCCGCGTCGACACGACGAACCCGCCAGGGAACGAAACCGCCGCCGCCGAGTTGCTTCGCGGGTACCTCGAGGCGAACGGGCTCCTCTGCGAGACGTACGCACGCGTCCCCGAACGGGCGAACATCGTCGCGCGGATCCCCGGACGCGGCGACGGGCCGTCGCTCGTGTTTCTCGGACACACCGACGTCGTGCTCGCCGACGCAGGCGAGTGGTCGGTACCGCCGTTCTCCGGCGAGGTGCGCGACGACGAGGTCTGGGGACGCGGTGCGCTCGACATGAAGGGCCAGGTCGCGGCGAATGCCGTCGCGATTGCGTCGCTCGCACGCGAGGGATTCGAGCCCGCAGGCGACGTCATCTTCGTCGCGACGGCCGACGAGGAGGTCGGTGAGGACTTCGGTCTCTCCTGGCTCTGCTCGGAGCATCCGGACGCGATCCGCTGCGACTACGCGGTCAACGAGGGCGGCGGCGACCGCCTCGTACTCGGCGGCGAGACGTTTTACGCCGTCACGACGGCCGAGAAGCTGACCGCTCCGTTCACCATCGCGGTGCACGGGCGCTCGGGTCACGCGTCGATGCCCGGGATCGCCGACAACGCGCTCGTCAAGGCCGCCCGGCTGATCGAGCGGATCGCCGCCTACCGCCCGCAGCAGCAGATTCAGCCCGAGGTCGCTGCGTTCCTGCAAGCGGTGCTCGGAGAGGTGCCGCCTGTCGAGTCGGTCGTCGAGCGTGCGCGGGCGCTGAACACGACCGCCGCCGAGCTGATCGAGCCGCTGCTCTCCCCGACGTTCGCGCCGACGATGATCGCCGCGTCGGCCAAGCGGAACGTCATCCCTGCGCTCTGCGAGATCGTCGTGGACTGCCGGCTGCTGCCGGGACAGACGCCGGAGGCGATCGAGCAGGTCGTGCGCGAGGTGCTCGGCGCTGACGTCGCCTACGACCTCGCGTTCCTGAAGGCGGAGGGCGGCACGCGGTCGCCGCTCGACACGCCGCTGTGGTCGGCCGCGGAGTCGTTCGTCGCCGGGATCGAGCCGGGCGCCGTGCCGGTGCCGGTGATCTGCGCCGGCTTTACCGACAGCCACTGGCTGCGCGAGGCGTTCGGCACCGTCGCCTACGGCTTCTTCCCGTACCGCACGATGGCGCCCGAGCTCGCAGCGACGCTGATCCACTCGGCCGACGAGCGCGTTCCGGTCTCCGACCTCGAGCTCGGGGTCGACTGGCTCCGGCACGCTGCGCGCGCCGTCTGCACGTGACCGTCGAGCTCGATTCGCTCGCGGCGCTCGAGCCCGCGCTCACGGCGGACGGCTTCTTCGACGGCGACGGCGTCGTCGCGAACGTCTACATCGGCTACGGCTGCTCCGGCGAGCTCCGCCGCTCGGGGACGCCGCCGCCGCCGGAGCCGTGTCCGCTGCCTGCGGTCGCGTACTCGATCGACGCACCGGACCGTCCATTGCCGCGCGGCGGCGGCTACTCGGTCGGGCCCTGGCGTGCGAGCTGGAGCGAGGCCGAGTACGCGGACGCGGTCGACGCCGTGCGCGCCGCGATCGCCGAGGGCGACGTGTACCAGGTGAACCTCGTGCAGCACCTGAGCGCCGAGTTCGACGGCGACCCGGTCGGGCTCGCGCGGGCCCTTGCGCCGCTCGATCCACTCGAGCCACGCCCGCTCCGCGGCGCCGGCTGGGCGATCGTCTCCGCGTCCCCCGAGCTCCTGCTGTCGCGGCGCGGGGCGCGCATCAGCACGTCGCCGATCAAGGGGACACGCCCGGCCGGCGTCCCGATCGAGTCGGCGAAGGACGCCGCCGAGCACGTGATGATCGTCGACCTCGAGCGCAACGATCTCTCCCGCGTCGCCGTACCGGGCAGCGTGCGCTGGCCCGAGCTGCTCGCAGAGCGCCAGCTCGCCGGCGTGACTCACCTCGTCGCGACCGTCGAGGCGGAGCTGCGGGAGGACGTGACGCTCACCGAGCTGCTCGAGGCGGTGCTGCCCGGCGGCTCGGTGACGGGCTGCCCGAAGATCGCGGCACTCGACCTGATCGCGGCCCTGGAGCCCGTCGGCCGCGGCGCTTCGATGGGAGCGCTCGGCCGCATCCATCCGAACGGCGACCTCGACCTCGCGCTGACGATCCGCACGTTCGCCGTCGCAGACGGAAGGATCCACCTGTGGGTCGGCGGCGGGGTCGTGTGGGACTCCGATCCCGCCGAGGAGGTCGAGGAGTCATGGGTGAAGGCGCGGCCGCTCCTCGCCGCGATCGGTGCGCCTCTGTCCGCACCGGTGCTGTGACCCTCGCCGCTCTCGTCGAGCTCGGACGCGGGGTGCTCGCGCCCGACACCCCGGTGCTGCATGCCGACGACGAAGGCGTGCTGCGCGGGCGCGCCGTCTTCGAGACACTGCGCGCGTACGACGGCAGGCCCTTCAAGCTCGGCGCGCATCTCGCCCGCCTCGCGGCCTCCGCCGGACGTCTGCGGCTCGCCCCGCCGCCGCAGGACGCGTTTGCCGCAGCCGTAGCTGACGCGATCGCCGCCGGCGGCCTTCCCGACGCGACGGTCCGTCTGTTGTGGACCGCCGGACGTGAAGGGGGCGGCGGGCCGACCGGCCTCGTACTCGTCTCGACGCTCCCTCCCGGGCACGACGAGCTGCGGGAGCGAGGTCTCCACCTCGCCGTCGTCGAGTGGGCGGCAGGGGCGCTCGCCGGGGCGAAGTCGACGAGCTACGCGGAGAACATCGCGGCGCAGGACGCAGCTGCGGAGCGCGGAGCCGACGACGCGCTCCTCGTCGCACCCGACGGCACCGTGCTCGAGGCGCCGACGTCGAACGTCTGGTTCCGTGAGGGCGACCGGCTCTTCACCCCCTCGCTGTCGCTTCCGCTGCTGGCCGGGGTCACGCGCGCGACGGTGTACGAACTCGCGCCGCCCGCTGGTTACGCGGTCGAGGAGGG
>JBGQKY010000112.1:0-7478 GCA_041499745.1 Gaiellaceae bacterium | reverse complement strand
GATCACCTCGGGCAGCCATTCCTCGCGGATGTCCTCAGCGAGGTCCTCGCCGTGGAGCACGCGGTTGCGCTGCTCGTAGATGACCATGCGCTGGACGTTCATCACGTCGTCGTACTTGAGGACGTTCTTGCGCATGACGAAGTTCTGCTCCTCCACCTTCTTCTGCGCGCCCTCGATCTGGCGGCTGAGGATCTTCGCCTCCATCGCCTGGTCGTCAGGGATCTTGAACTTCTCCATGATCCCCTTGATCCGGTCGCCCGCGAACAGGCGCACGAGATCGTCCTCCCCGGAGAGGTAGAACCGCGTTTCGCCGGGATCGCCCTGACGGCCCGAGCGGCCGCGGAGCTGGTTGTCGATGCGCCGCGACTCGTGGCGCTCGGTGCCGAGCACGTACAGGCCGCCGAGCTCGATCACGCCTTCGCCGAGCTTGATGTCGACGCCGCGGCCGGCCATGTTCGTCGCGATGGTGACCGCGCCGACCTGGCCCGCATCCTTGATGATCTCGGCCTCGCGCGCGTGCTCCTTCGCGTTCAGGACATTGTGCTTCACGCCCTGACGCGTCAGCAGCTGAGAGAGGTACTCCGACGTCTCGACGGCAATCGTGCCGACGAGCACCGGCTGCCCCTTCTCACTCCGCTCCCTGATGTCGCGCGCGACTGCGGCGAACTTCCCTTCCTTGGTCTTGAAGACCTGATCCTGCTTGTCGAGACGGGCGACCCGCACGTTCGTCGGGATCTCGACGACGCCGAGGTTGTAGATCTCGACGAACTCCTTCTCCTCGGTCTTCGCTGTACCAGTCATACCGCCGAGCTTGTCGTAGAGGCGGAAGTAGTTCTGGAGCGTGATCGTCGCGAGCGTCTGGTGTTCCTCCTGGATCGCGACGCCCTCCTTCGCCTCGACTGCCTGATGGAGCCCTTCGCTCCAGCGGCGGCCTTCCATGATCCGGCCCGTGAACTCGTCGACGATCTTCACCTCGCCGTCCTGGATCAGGTACTCGATGTCGCGGTGGTAGAGCGACTCCGCCTTGAGCGACTGCACGACGTGGTTGACGAGCTGCGAGTTCTGCGGTGCGTAGAGGTTCTCGATCCGCATCGCCCGCTCGACCTTGGCGACCCCCTGCTCGGTGACGGCAACGGTCTTGTGCTTCTCGTCGTACTCGTAGTCGGCACCCGCGGCCTCCGCGGCACCCTTCGGATCGCCGGGATGAGCCTGATGCGGGATCAGCTGCTTCGCGACGCGCGCGAAGTCGTAGTAGATCTGCGCGGCGGTCTCCGGCTCCCCGGAGATGATCAGCGGCGTCCGCGCCTCGTCGACGAGGATCGAGTCGACCTCGTCGACGATCGCGAACGGGTGGCCGCGCTGGACGACGCCGTCCAGCGAGACGGACATGTTGTCGCGCAGATAGTCAAAGCCGAACTCCGAGTTCGTCCCGTAGGTCACGTCGGAGTCGTAGGACTCCTTGCGCTGGCCGAACTGCATCATGTTCTCGATGTGGCCGGTGCGCATCCCGAGCAGCTCGAAGACGGGCTCGGTCCATTCCTTGTCGCGCTTCGCGAGATAGTCGTTCACCGTCACGAGGTGCGTCCCGCGTCCGGTGAGCGCGTTCAGGTAGAGCGCCTGCGCCGCTACGAAGGTCTTGCCCTCACCGGTCTTCATCTCGGCGATGTCGCCCTCGTGGAGGACGATGCCGCCCATCAGCTGAACGTCGAAGAGACGGACCCCGATCGTGCGCTTGAACGCCTCCCGCACCGCCGCGAAGGCCTCGAAGAGGATGTCGTCCAGGTGCTCGCCGTTCTCGACGCGCTCCTTGAACTCGACCGTCTTCGCGGCGAGCTGCTCGTCGGAGAGCTTCTCGAACTCGGGCTCGAGCGTGGTGATGTGGCTCGCCTGCACGGTGAGACGCTTGAGACGCCGGCCTTCGCCGACGCGGAGAACCTTCTCGAAGGAGCCGAGTTGCTGGGCCATCCGGAGGACAGGGTAGCGACTAGAGAGCGGCTGCCCGGACCTCCCAGAGGTCGCCTTCCAGGCGCTCCGCGTGGATTGCGAACTGCTGTCCCTCGCGCTCCCCGCGCTCCATCAGGGCGGGCACCGTGCCGAAGACCTGCTGCCCGTCGACGGCCAGCTCGACCGTCCCGTCGGCCGTTCGAGTGAGGTCGAGCACTTCGCCGCCGGGCGCGTCCGGAAGCTCCAACACCTCGATCCGGCTCGCCTCGACGCCCCAGAGCGACTCGTCCTGCCGGACGCCGCGCGCGCGATACGGCGGGCGCAGCTCTTGCTCGACTGCCCGGGCGAGTGCGTCGAGCGCGTCGTCGGGACCTTCCTCGACGAGGAGCGAGCCGTCGGGGAGCGAGACGAAGCGCACCATATCGGCCCCGATCTCGGGCGCGTCCACGGTGACGACTGCATCCGCCGCCCGTGGTCGGAAATGGCCTGAGATGCCGGGTTCCTGCCACAGCGGCCGCGGCGCCGGCTCCGGCCTGGGTATGAGCCCGCCCTCACGCGCGAGCCGCGCGTGGAGCGGCTCGCGCCGCCGGAAGAACCCCACCCCTATCAGTCCGGTACGACGCCGTCCGCGTCGAGTGCGTGCTTGTCGACCTTGCGGCGGCGCACCTTCTTGTCGCGCTCCTCGTGAATCTGGCGCAGCAGCTTCTCCGTGAGCTCGTCGATCGAGGCCTTCATGTCGCGCGTCGCTTCGCGCACGCGTAGCGTGTGCCCCTTCAGCCAGACGGTCGCCTCGGCGACCTGGTTCTCGGCGACGGAAGGGTTCTTCTCGATCGCGAGCTCGATCTCGACGCGCGTCCCATCGTGCACCTGCCGCTCGAGCTTGGCCAGCTTTCGTTCTGCGTAGGTCCGGATCGAGTCGCTCACCTCGAGGTTCTTGCCCTTGACTTGAAGCTGCATGGCGCGCCTCCTACGGTCGGCTATCGCCCTCGCTCTAACCCTACTCGCGAAGAGCGAACAGTGCGCGCAAACGTCACGACCTCCACGCGGCGGGCCCCACCGGCGCGAAGTGCCCCGGCGGCCGCGTTTGCCGTTGCTCCGCTCGTATAGACGTCGTCGACGAGGGCCACCGTGCCGTGGGCGAGCTCGGACGCGAAGGCCGAACGAACGTTGCGCCGTCGCTCCGCGAGCGGCAGCCCCCGCTGGCGGCGGGACGGCCCCGTCCGGGAGAGGAACTGCTCGCACGGCAGCTCCCAGCGCCTCCCGAGCGCCTCGGCCAGCCGCTGCGCCGGGTGGTGGCCACGCTCGAGGCGTCGCTCCGGATCGGCCGGCACGAACGTCACGGCGTCCACGATCGGCCGGGGAAGCCGCTCGGCGACGAGCGCCGCCGCGTCGTCGGCGAGGCCCCGGAGGCCGTGCTCCTTCCAGGCTGCGACGAGCCGCACGACCCCCGCCTCGTAGGCGGCCGCAGCCCGGGCGGTCTCGAACGCGAGCCGCCGGCCCGCGCACTCGCGGCAGCGTTTCACCGGCCAGGCCGTCGGCGCACCGCACCGCTCGCACAGGGGCGGCGGCAGCGGCGGCAGCCGCGCGCGGCAGGCCGGGCAAAGCTGCGTCCCGCCCGTTCCGCAGACGAGGCAGCGCTGTGGGAGGAGAAGCTCGAGCACACGGCCGACGCTAATCGGCGGAATGTGACGCAGAAGTCACAGCTCTCCGGCGCACGAGCCCAGAAACGTGTTAGAAGCGCCCCCAACAATGAAGAGCGCGCTCGCGTTGTTCGCGCTGATCGCTACCGCTGCGACATCCGGCTTCCGGCCGGCGCCGCTGCCTCCGTCGCCGGCGGTCGTCCCGTCTGCCAAGGCGCTGACCGCGGCCGTCACGTTTGCGCGTTCCCGGGCAGGGCTCGTCTCCTTTGCGATCGTCGACTCCGCAGGCACGTCTCACGGTTGGCGGCAGAATCGCGCGTACTCGTCGGCCTCGGTGGTCAAGGCGATGCTCCTCGTCAGCTATCTCCGTCAGGCGTCATGGCGCGGGCTTCGGCTCGGTGCGGACACCCGACACGAGCTGGAAGAGATGATCGTCGTCTCGGATAACGACGCCGCGAGCCGCGCGTACAAGCTCGTCGGTGGCGACCGTCAATCGTCTCCTACCAACGCTGGGGCATCCCGCGCGCCGCCCGCGGCTGGCACGTCTACTTCAAGGGGGGCTGGCTGTCGAGCGCGAGCGGCGAACTCGTCCACCAGATCGCGCTGCTCGTGCGCGGCCGGAGAGCGTTCGCGCTTGCCGTCCTCACAGACGGCAACCCGAGCCAGGTGTACGGGCAGGCGACGATCGAGGGCATCGCCGCCCGGTTACTGCGCGGCTTTCGTTGAGAGCGTGTCGGCCTCTTCGCGGAGCGCGTCGAGCTCCTCGAAGGCCTCGCGCCAGGTCTCGACCGAGCGGAGATCGAGACCGAACGGCTCGACGAGGTCGGCCGGTGAGGCGGCGCCGCCGGCCGCGAGCAGCTCGAGGTACTTCGGAGCGAACGACTCCGGGTTCTGGCGGTAGCGCCGGTACAGGAGCAGCGCGACGAGCTGCGCGAATGAGTACGCGTACGTGTAGAAGCGAACATGGATGAAGTGCGGGATGTACGACCACCCGTACGCGTAGCCGTCCGGCATCACGAGTGCGTCCCCGTAGTACTTGCCGTTCTCCTCGACCCAGAGCTCGTTGAGCCTCTCTGCGGCGAGCGAGCGGCCGTCGGAGCGAAGCGCGTACGCCCGCTGCTCGAAGCGCGCGAGCACCGTCTGCCGGTAGATCGCCGCGAAGGCGTTTTCGAGGCGGTCGGCTGCAAGGGCGGCACGAGTGCCGGGATCGGCCTCGTTCTCGAGCAGGTAGTCGTCGGCGAGCGCCTGCGCGAACGTCGACGGCACCTCGGCCATCGGGATTCCGGTGCGGTGCGAGCGCCAGGTCTGCTGCTCGAGCGAGAGCACGTTGTGCGTCGCGTGACCGAACTCGTGCGCAAGCGTGCTGACGTCGCGCAGCCGCTCGGTGTAGTTCATCAGGACGTACGGCAGGATCGTCTTCGACACCGACGTGCAATACGCCCCGGCGGCCTTTCCCGCGCGCGGGAGGACGTCGACGTGGCCGGCCTCGAGGCAGGCGCGGAAGATCTCGGCGAGCCGCGGCGAGAAGTGGCTGAACGAGGAGTCGACGACGTCGACCGCCTCCGCCCAGGAGAAGTGGCGCGCCTCGCCGATCGGTGCGTACTGGTCGGCGAGCTCGAGCTTGTCGAGCCCGAGGAGGCGCGCCTTGGCCACGAACCACTTGCGCGCGATCGGGTAGGCCTCTTCAATCGCGGTCATCATCGCCTCGACCGTCTCGTCGTCGAGCTCGTTGCTCATGTTCGTGGGCTGCATCGGATTCTCGTAGCCGCGCAGGCGGTCGATGGCGAGGCGGTCGCCGACGAGCGCGTCGTAAGCCGCTGCGAGCACGTCGGCACGCGGCGTGAGGCCGTCAAACAACGCCGTGACCGCTCGCACGCGAATGTCGCGTTCGGGGCGATAGAGATAGGAGAGGAGCTGGCTGATCGTGTGCGGCTGTTCGCCTTCCCCGGTGTCGAACGGCACCTCGAGCGTCGAGACGTGCCGGTCGTGGAGCGCTTGCCACGCGGAAACCGTGGGTCGGCGCGCGTTCAGCGCCTGCTCTTCCAGCTCGGTGAGGACGTAGGGCTTCTCCTGCCGCTCGACGCGCAGCTTGTGCCTGTACGGCTCGAGCTCGGGCGACGCGAGCAACGCCTCGGCCCGGTCGTCGTCGACCGCGATCCACTCGAGCCCGAGGAACACAAGCGCGTTCTCGACCTCGGCGCCGCGGTCGCGCGAGAACGTCGCGAGGTCGTTCGCCTCGACCTCGGCCGCCGCCATGCTGAGGCGCAGATAGGAATAGACCTGGAGCCGCGACAGCTCCTGCTCGAGCTCGTCGGCCTCGTCGAGCATCGCGCGCATGGGCTCCGGGTCGAGCGAGGCGATCGTGCCGCGGTAGCGTGACGCGAGATCCTGCGCGCGGTTCACGAGTGCCGTCCACTGCGCCCGTGCCGTTTCGGCGTCGGGTGCGAGGTCGGAAAGATCCCAACGGATGTCCTCGGCCTGGAGCTCCGTGCTCGTCACGGGCGGCACTCTAGCCGTCTATTCGACGGAGTAGGAGTCCCGGACGGGCTTCCCGGCGAGCTCGCGGAGACGATTGTCGGCCTCGAGCAGCTGCTCTGCGTCGCCGATGTCGCGCCACTCCCCGCCGGCGCGATAGCCGTAGACGGGCACGCGAGGGACAAACCAGGCGACGAGCCGTCCGGGTTGGTCGTGGGCGTTGCCCTCGTCGAGGTAGCGCCGGATGTCGGGGACGTGGGCGCGGTGGTAGATGTAGGCCGCCGTCGCGACGAGCGTCGACGTCGGATCCTCGGGCTTCTCCGTGAAGGCGAGCAGGCGCTCGCTCTCGTCGACGTCGACGCTGCTGTACTTCTTCACGAGCTCGAGGTCGCCGACGTCGTAGAGCGCTACCGCGTTCGCCTCGCCCTTCTCCCGCCACCAGCGAACGTAGTCGGCGACGCTGTAGTCGAAGAGATTGTCGCCCGCGATCACGATCAGATCGTCATTAACGAGGCCGGCGGTCTCGATGACGAACTGGATGTCGCCGATCGCGCCGAGCCGGTCGTCCTCACTCGTCGTGCCGTCGTCGTGCACGCGAACGTCGCGCGTCTTCGCCCAGTCGGCGAACGCGCCGGCGAACTTGTGGTTGGTGACGACATGGGCCTCGTCGATCTCGTCCGCCTCACGGATCCGATCGAGCAGGTAGTCGACCATCGGCCGCCCGGCGAGCGGCAGCAGCGGCTTCGCCATCGTCTCAGTGAGCGGGTACAGTCGCGTCGCGTAACCGGCCGCGAGGATGATCGCCTTCACGCGGCCAGTGTCTCAGCGTAGGGAGGCCGGTGCACGCCGTCCTCGGTGACGATCGCCGTGATCAGCGCCGCCGGGGTCACGTCGAAGGCAGGGTTTCTCGCCGGGAACCGCGCCGAGACCTCGGTCGGGTCGCGTTCTTCGATCGGGATGTCCTCGCCCGTGGCCGTCGCGCGATCGACCGTCGACGTCGGTGCGACGACGAAGAGCGGGATCCCGTGGTGCGCCGCGAGCACGGCGAGCCCGTACGTGCCGATCTTGTTGGCCGTGTCGCCGTTCGCGGCGATGCGGTCGGCGCCGGTGACGATCAGGTCGACCTCGCCGCGCGCCATCATCGAGGCCGCGGCGGAGTCGACGATCACGGCGTGCGGGATGCCGACGGCCTCGAGCTCCCAGGCGGTGAGGCGCGATCCCTGGAGGAGCGGGCGGGTCTCGTCGACGAGCACGCGCTCGAGCAGGCCTCGCTCCCATGCCGCGCGAAGCGCACCGACGGCGGAGCCGTAGCCGCCCGTTGCGAGACCCCCGGCGTTGCAGTGGGTCAGTGCTCGTGTCCCGGCACGGAAGAGCTCGGCGGCGTGGACGGACATCCGCCGGCAGCGGTCGACCTCTTCG
>JBGQKY010000111.1:0-7525 GCA_041499745.1 Gaiellaceae bacterium | reverse complement strand
CGTACACGCTCGCATTGCTGCGCACGGAGGTCGACTGCTGGGTGGCGAGCGCGGACGAGATGGGGAACGCCCATCTCGTCCCGCTCTCCCAGTACTGGGACGGCGCGGCGCTCGTGCTCGCGACGCCGCGCTCGTCTCCGACCGCGACGAACCTCTTGCGTGCCGGCGTCGCGCGCGTCGGCGTCGGTCCGATGCGCGACGTCGCGCTCGTCGACGGCCGTGCGACGGAAGGCGTCGACGACGCGACCGCCGATGCGCACACGGAGCACACCGGCTTCGACGCGCGCACGGAGCCCGGCGACTACTGCTGTACGGAGGACGTTCGGTGAACTGCAGCTCTGGTAACAGCTCCGGCAACAAAAAACCCGCTGAGCGGGTTTTTCTTAGAGCGGATGATGGGACTCGAACCCACGACCTTCTGCATGGCAAGCAGACGCTCTAGCCAACTGAGCTACATCCGCGGGCGGGGGCCAGTATAGCCAGGGCTACGGGCCATCGAGGGCCTCGTTGACGAGGCGGTCGGCCAGCTCGTTCTGCTCGCGGGGGACGGCACGATAGCTCACGTTTCCGAGCCGGCGCGCCAGCTGCGAGGCCTCGAGCGAGAGCTCGCGCAGCGCCGCGTTCTTCACGCGGAACTCGCCGGTCATCTGCTTCACGAGCAGCTCCGAGTCCGAGATCACCTCGACCTCCGGTACCGCGAGCTCGAGCGCTTTCTCGAGCCCGGCGATGAGCGCGCTGTACTCGGCGACGTTGTTTGTCGCGACGCCGATCCGCTCGCCGTGCGCGGCGAGCACCGTCCCGTCGTGCGCCTCGAGCACGTAGCCGAGCGCCGCCGGCCCCGGGTTGCCGCGCGAGCCGCCGTCGGTGAAGAGCTTCGCCTTCACGCGTCGAGCTCCACGAGCGGATAGAGCTCGAATGCGACTTCCTCGTACGGATGAGCCGCGACGAGCGCGCGCACGATCTCTTCTGCGCGCTCGACGGGAACGACGGTCTCGACACGCAGCTCCGGCACGCGCTCCTCCCTCCCCACCTCGCCGATCGCCGGATCGGCGCCCTCGTGCGGAAGGAATGTGCCGGTGCCCATCGCGTACCAGGAGCAGCGCTCGTAGTCGCCGATGCGCCCGGCGCCGGCGGCGAAGACGGCTTCGCGGGTGACGTCAAGCGCCTCCTCAGGCACGAACCAGACGAGCTTGTGGAGCTTCACGCTCAGCTGTTGTCGATCTGGGCGCGCTGGAGCTTGCCCGAGTAGTCGACGTAGATCGACTTCCACTCGGTGAAGACGTCGAGCGCGGTCTGCCCCGCCTCACGGTGGCCGTTGCCGGTTTCCTTCGTGCCGCCGAACGGGAGGTGCACCTCGGCGCCCGTCGTTCCGGCATTGATGTACGTGATGCCGGTCTGGAGATCGCGCATCGCGCGGAAGGCCTTGTTCACGTCACGGGTGAAGATCGCCGACGAGAGGCCGTACTTGATCCCGTTCGCAACGCGGAACGCCTCATCGATGTCACGCACCTTGATGAGCGCCGTCGTAGGCCCGAAGATCTCCTCCTGCGCGATGCGCATTCCCGCGTCGACGTCGCCGAAGATCGTCGGCCGGTAGAAGAAGCCCATCGCCAGGTCGCCCTCGGTCGCGATCTCGCCGCCGGTGAGGAGCTTCGCGCCCTCGTCCTGGCCGATCTTCGTGTAGGCGTGGATCTTCTCGATCGCGGCCCGGTTGATCACCGGGCCGACATCCGTCTCGTCCTCCCACCCCGGCCCGAGCCGCATCCCCTCCGCGCGCTCGACGAGCCGCTTCTGGAGCACGTCGTACACGGATTCGTGCACGATGACGCGCGACGCGGCGGTACAGCGCTGACCCGAGGTGCCGAAGGCCGACCAGATGATCCCCTCCACCGCGAGGTCGAGATCCGCGTCTTCGAGCACGATGATCGCGTTCTTGCCGCCGAGCTCGAGGTGCACGTGCTTCAAGTGGTCGGCGGCCGCTTTCGTGACGGCGATGCCGGTCTCGCGCGACCCCGTGAACGTGATCACGGGGACGTCGGGGTGGCGCACGAGCGCCGCGCCCGCGGTCTCGCCGTACCCGTGGACGATGTTCACGACGCCCTCGGGAAGGCCCGCCTCGCCGAAGAGCTGGACGAAGCGCTCGGCCAGCAGCGGCGTATCCTCCGCCGGCTTCAGCACGACGGTGTTGCCGCAGACGAGTGCGGGCGCGAGCTTCCACGACGGGATCGCGATCGGGAAGTTCCACGGCGTGATCGCGCCGACGACTCCGATCGGCTGGCGCACCGACATGTTGAACTTGTCGGGCAGCTCCGACGGCGTCGTCTGCCCCCACAACCGGCGTCCCTCGCCGGCCATGTAGTACGTCATGTCGATCGCTTCCTGGACGTCGCCTCCCGCCTCCGCCTTCACCTTCCCCATCTCCCGGGTCATCAGGTCGGTCAGCGCCGCTTTCTCGCGCTCGAGGATCTGGGCGAAGCGGTAGAGGATCTCGCCGCGCTTCGGAGCCGGGACGAGTCGCCAGGTCTCGAAGGCGACCTTCGCCCGCTCGACGGCTGCGGCGACGGCCGGCTCGTCGCCTTCCGGGACGCTGCCCAGGACTTCGCCGGTCGCCGGGCTCACACTCTCGAACGTCTGCGTCCCGACCATGGGGACGAATCTAGTCGCTAGCCGGGTACGTCCGTCTCCGGGAACGTGCCCGGGATCCGAGCCCGCCTACGATCGCGGATCTCCCGCTTCTCGAGGGTCTCCGGGTCGGGCTTGCCCGCGCGGCGGTCCGGGCCCTCCCGGCGGACGAGGATCACCGTCACGTTCGGGTTGTCCTTGTAGTAGTCGACCATCTTGTCGTAGAGCTCGGCCTCGAGCTCGGGTGGAATGACGCAATAGATCATCGCTCTCTGATTGTAGGGAGGCGGGCGGTTTACGCCAGGCCTGCGCTCTACAGGCGCGCGATCTCCGGGACGAGCCGGCCCTCGTCCTCGACGTGCGCGTTCCAGGTCTTGAAGCTCTCCTCGAGCTCGTCGAGCTCGTGCCCGCGGCGCTCGAGGCGCACCGGCTGCCCTGAGTCGGGGCTGACGCGGTACTGGTACCAGGAGAGATCCCAGGCCACGGTGACCGCCATCTCGCCGGCGGTGCCGGAGAGCGGCACGATGCTCGCGCGCGCGTCGCCGAGGCTCTTGCGGATCCCGCCGACCGTCCGGCGGTACGTGCTGCCGTTGAAGAGGTCCGCCGCCTCGAGGAGTGCGACCTCGTCCTCGGAGAGGCGCCGGAGGATCGGCTCCGCCGGCGTGACGGCAGCCTCGCCGCTCGACCGCCGGAGGCCGAGAAGCTCCGGCAGGCCGCGCCGGCGCCGGCGCCTGTCGCCGACGATCGTCGGCGTGCTCGGCGTGCCCTCCTTGAGCCACCCGTGCTCGATTGCGATCTCCTGGCAGAGCGCGCAGACGTCCACGAGCTCCGCGTCTTCCTCCGGAGCGAAGCGAACCGCACGCTCGCCCATCAGGAGCGTGCGCTCGCAGACCGCGCAGACGCGCACCGCTCCGACCTTCGACACCCGCACCACCCGGCGACCTTAGCAGCGTGCTTGCGCAGCCCTGGTCCCGCGCGCTACCGTCTACTTACATGTGTGTTTTACACCTAGCTGGATGAGACCCAGTCCTCGCTCCCGGCGCCGCCACGGCGGCCGCTGGCGCGTCTTCGCCCGGGTCGAGCGATTCACCGAGCCGGCGATCCTCCTGCTCCTGCGCGAGCGCCCCGCGCACGGCTACGACCTGCTCGAGCATCTCCCCGAGCTGACGGGCGAGCAGCGCGTCGAGATGGGAAACCTCTACCGGCTGCTGCGCGGCCTCGAGGAGGAAGGGCTCGTGACCTCCGAGTGGGACGAGGACTCAGCAGGTCCCGCCAAGCGCCGCTACGCGATCACCGAGCACGGGCTGCACCTGCTCGACCAGTGGGTCGAGGCGCTCCGCAGCTCGCAGGACCGCACCGCACGCTTTCTCGAACGCTACGAGGAGAGGAGGTGAACATGCATCACGGTCACCACCGGCACGGACGGCTCCACTTCCACCGGCCGTTCCCGAACCGGCAGGAGCTGCTCGCGCGGCTCGAGTCGTACCAGCGCGATCTCGAGCAGGAGCTCGCCGACATCGCCGATCTGATCGCGCACCTGCGCGACAGGAGTGAAACCTCGGAGCAGACATGACAGGGAGCTGGGCCGGGCACTGCTACGCGGTGCCTGGCCCTAGGCCCTCGCCTCTTCCCGCTCCTTCTTCGTCTGCTCGATGATCTTCTGTGCGACGTGCGTCGGAACTTCCTCGTAACGGAGGAAGCTCATGTGGTAGTCGCCTCGCCCACCGGTCAGCGACGTGAGCGCCGGCGAGTACGTGAGGACCTCCGCCAGCGGCACCTCGGCCTTGATCGTCGTCATGCCGGCGGCCGGCTCCATCCCGTGCAGGCGGCCGCGCCGCGAGTTGAGGTCGCCGTTCACCGCGCCGACGGCGTCGTCCGGCACCGTCACCTCGAGCTCCATGATCGGCTCGAGCAGCACCGGGTCCGCCTTCTGGTAGGCCTCCTTGAACGCCATCGAGCCGGCGATCTTGAACGCCATCTCCGACGAGTCGACCTGGTGCATCATCCCGTCGACGAGCGTCACGCGGATCCCGTACACGGGCGCGCCGGCGAGCTCGCCGTGCTCCATCGCCTCGCGGACGCCCTTGTCGACCGCCGGCCGGAAGCCCTGGGAGATAACGCCGCCGACGATCTTGTCGACGAACTCGTACTCCGCCTCACCCTCGCCGTTCTGCATCGGCTCGATCACGATCTCGCAGTCGCCGAACTGGCCGCGGCCACCCGTCTGCTTCTTGTACCGGTGCCGGGCGCGCGCCTCCTTGCGGATCGTCTCCTTGTAGGGCACGCGCGGTGGGTGCAGCTCGACGGGGACGTTGAAGCGGCTCTTCAAGCGGTCGACCGCGACCTCGACCTGCATCTGCGTCAGCCCGGAGATGAGCTGCTCCCCGGTTTGCTGATCGCGCCGGAGCGAGATCGTCGGGTCCTCCTCCGAGAGGCGCCGCAGGCCCGCCGCCATCTTCTCCTCGTCGCCTTTCGCCTTCGGCGTGATCGCGAAGCTCATCACAGGCTCCGGGAAGTCGATGTGCGGCGGCTCCACCGGCACCTCGTGGTCGACGAGCACGTCGCCGGTGACGACATCCTTCAGCTTCGCGACGGCGCCGAGGTCCCCGACGCAGAGCGATTCGACAGGCGCGTTCTCCTTGCCGTTCAGGAGCAGGATCTGGCCGAGCCGCTCCTTCGCGTGCGTTCGCGGGTCGACGAGCGTCGTGTCACCCGTGACGGGACCCGCGAGGACTCGAAAACAGCTGATCCGTCCTGCGAACGGGTCGGCGATCGTCTTGTAGACGAACACCGCCTGCTTCGCGTCGCCGAACTCGATCGTCGTCCCCTTCTTCTCTGGTGACGGCACGCCTTCGACGAGGAGGTCGAGCAGCGCGGTCGAACCGAGGTTCTTCGTCGCGACACCGCATGCGACGGGATAGAGCTCGTCGCGGGTCACGGCGTCCTTCAGCGCGTGAGCGACATCCTCAGCGGCCAATTCCTCGCCTTCCAGGTAGCGCGCCATCAACTCCTCGTCCGTCTCGACAACCGCGTCGAGGAGCTTCTCGCGGTACTCCTGCACGACGTCGGCCAGCTCGGCGGGGATCGGCTGCGGACCGCCCTCCTTGCCGCCGCCCGGGTCCGAGTACGCGCACATGTGCAACAAGTCGACGACGCCGCTCACCTCGTGCTCCGAGCCGATCGGCAGGTGAATCGCGACGCACCGGTCTGACAGCTGCTCGCGCGCCGCGTCGAGCACGCGGAAGAAGTCGGCGCGCTCGCGGTCGAGCATGTTCACGAAGACGACGCGGGAGAGCTCGTACTCGTCGGCGCGCTTCCAGACACGCATCGTGTTGACCTCGACGCCCATGACTGCGCTCATGACGACGAGCGCGCCCTCGACGACGCGGAGCGCCGCAAAGGTGTCTGCTTGAAAGCCGGCGTCGCCCGGGCAGTCGACGAGGTTGATCTTGCGGTCGTGCCACTCCACGCTCAGCTGGGCGCCGGAGAGCGACATCTGCCGCTTGTGCTCGTCGTCGTCCCAGTCGGCGACGGTCGTGCCCTGCTCGATCGAGCCCAGCCGGTTCGTCTTCCCCGCCTGGAAGAGCAGCGCCTCGACGAGCGAGGTCTTCCCGACCCCGCGGTGGCCTGCGACGGCGATGTTGCGGATCTTGCCCGGCTCGCTAACAGCTGGCACGAGTGCTCGTCCTCCTTTTCGTCTCGACTAGGAGGCGAATCCTAATGCGTCTATTGGGACTCGAAGCCCGCGCGGGCGGGCGAGCCGGCGAGACGCGCCTTCAGGCGCAGAACGGCCTTCGTGTGGAGCTGCGAGACGCGCGACTCGGTCACCCCGAGCACCTCACCGATCTCGCGGAGAGTCAGCTCCTCGTAGTAGTAGAGCGTCACCACCAGCTTCTCCCGCTCGGGCAGGCGCGCAATCGCATCGGCGATCGCCTCCTTCAACTCGGTCTGCGAGAGCGTGCCCTGCGGATCCGGCGCGTCCGTGTCCTCGATCGTGTCGATGAGGGCGATCTGGTCGCCCTGGCCCGACACCGTCCAGAGCTCGTCGAGGGCGGCGATCGAAGAGCGGGCGATGTTCGTCAGGCTCTCGTCCAGCTCCTCGACCGTGATCCCGACCTTCTTCGCGATCTCCTCATCGGTCGGAGCCCGCCCCGTCCTCGCCTCCAGCGCAGAGATCGCACGCTCGATCTCCCGCGCGCGCGAACGCACCGAACGAGGAACCCAATCCATCGCGCGAAGCTCGTCGATGATCGCGCCCTTGATCCGTGCGATCGCATACGTCTCGAACTTCACGTCCCGATCGGGCTCGTAACGCTCGATCGCCCCGATCAGGCCGAGCAAGCCGTACGAGACGAGGTCGCCCTCGTCGACGTGAGCGGGCAGGCCGCTACCGAGGCGACCGGCGACGTATTTGACCAGCGGCGCGTAGGTGAGAATCAGCCGGTCGCGCAACCCCTGGTCGTTGGTCTTGCGGTACTGATGCCAAAGGCTCTGGGTGTCGTCCGCCCTGCTCACGAGGTAGAGAATACGGCGTAGCCAGGCGTTCTCCTCAGCGCCTGAAGGCCGAGAGGGCGAGCGAGCCGAGCCAGCCGGCAATCGCGAGGGCGGCGGCGGCGATGATCCAGCCGCCCGCCTCGTTTCCGGCGCCTGCTATCGCCGAGACGGCCGTCACGACCAGCGCCGCGGCGATGATGCCGAAAAGGACTGCGAGCGCCCGCCGCTGCACGCCCGAACGTTACTTCGCCGGCAACGCCCCCTCACGCCCCGCCGGCAGACCGGTCGTGCCGCGGGAAGGCCCGAAAACCGGGGGTACAATCCCGTCCGCCCAGGGGCGTAGCTCAATTGGTAGAGCACCGGTCTCCAAAACCGGGGGTTGCAGGTTCGAGTCCTGCCGCCCCTGCTG
>JBGQKY010000110.1:0-7579 GCA_041499745.1 Gaiellaceae bacterium | reverse complement strand
GCCGAGCATCGCCGCTTCGGCTTCGATCCCGCCCACGCCCCAGCCGAGGACGCCGAGGCCGTTGATCATGGTGGTGTGCGAGTCCGTGCCGACGAGCGTGTCCGGGAACGCCACGCCGTCACGCACCTCGACGACGCGCGCGAGGTACTCGAGGTTGACCTGGTGGCAGATGCCGGTGTTCGGCGGCACGACCGCGAAGTTGTCGAACGCAGTCTGGCCCCAGCGCAGGAACGCGTAGCGCTCGCGATTGCGCTCGAACTCGAGCTCGACGTTGCGCGAGATCGCGAGCCGTGACGCGAACTCGTCGACCTGTACGGAGTGGTCGATGACGAGCTCGACCGGAATCAATGGGTTGATCCGGTTCGGATCGCCGCCCTGGTCGCGCATCGCGTCGCGCATGGCGGCGAGGTCGACGACGCACGGGACCCCGGTGAAGTCCTGGAGCAGCACCCGCGCAGGCTCGAACGAGATCTCGCGGGAGGGCTCGTCCGCGGCAACCCAGCCGGCGACCGCTTCGACCCCTTCGTCCGTCCCGTTTCGGAGCACGTTCTCGAGCAGGATCCGCAGCGTGTAGGGCAGACGGGCGACGTCCCACGTCGCCTGGAGCGCATCGAGCCGGTAGATGGAGTACGTCGTGTCGCCGACTCGAAGCTCGTCAGGTTGCGCCATGCCTCGATTCAAGCAGAAGCGCGGGTTCTGGCACCCTCGGAAGCCGGGCGTCAAGAAGGCCCGGGGGACGCGTAACCTTTGAGCATGCGGATTCTTCTCGCCATCGCGGTTGCTGCCGTGGCGGGCGCTCCAGACGTCCAGAAGCTGCTTCTTCAGCCGGCGCAGGTCGGAAAGGGATACTCGGTCTACCAGCGCAAGGACGGCGCGGGGGTTAAGGGAACGATCACGCTCGACGTCTGCGGCCTTAACGGGTACACGAGCGAGAAGCTGCGCACGACGCGTCTTCAGGTCAACTACCTCAAGACCGCCAAGGATCCGGGGCTCTCCAACGAGGTTGTCACCTACAAGCCTGGAGGGGCCGAGCTCGCGATGCGGGAGGTGCTTCAGCACACGCAGAACTGTCCGCGCACCCCGATCAAGACGAGCGATCCTACGCTCCCGCCTCTGCGTTTCACGATCACGCAGCTGAAGGACCCGAATCTCCTCAAGGGCTACCTCGCCGTTCGCGTGCGGGTTCGTGGAACTGTGAACGGCAAGAAGGTGGACCAGATCTCGTACAGCGCCTACCAGCGGTACGGCAACGTCCTGTCCGCCGTCTACAGCTTCGGTCCCAACACGGCGAAGCAGCTCCAGTTCTTCCTTAGCGCGGCCGAGGAGAGCTCGAAGAACCTCCAGCGCGGCGGACCTCCGCCGAAGCTTCCCCCCGCGTAGCTACCGTTCGGGCCGTGGAGCGGCGGGAGGAGTTCCAACTCGGGCGTGCGGGCATGGTCGAGACCGCCGAGCCGGACGTCGACGAGGAGCTTTGGCGGGGCGAGGACGGCGAGACCCACGCGGGCTGGTACTGCGTGCGCACCGATCCGTTTCCCTGTCCGGCGCCGGGGTGCGGGTTCGTGGCGGTGTTCATGACCGCCGCGCACCTCGTGCTCGTGTGGCAGGAGCGGGACGATCCGAACCTGCTTCGCCACGCCGGTCGTGCAAAGGAGGTCGGGCGCAATCCGCGCGTCGTGTCGTACGAGGCTGGGTTCGGTCCCAGCGCGTCGTACTACGCGTGGGAGGCCGCCGGCCGGCCGGTGCACGGCATCCGCGGCAAGACATGATCGAACGGCACTTCGGCGAGTCTGCGCCGTTGTCGGTCGGTGTCGAGGAGGAGGTGATGATCCTCGAGGCCGAGACGCGCCGGCCGGCCGGCGCCGTGGAGACCCTCGTGCGCGGCGCGGCTGAGCTCGACCTTCCCGGCACGCTGAAGACGGAGTTGCACGCTTCGGTCGTCGAGCTGACGACGGGCATTTGCGCGGACGTCGAAGAGGCTGTCGACGCCCTACGCGAGCTTCGCGCGGCCGCCGACCGGATCGCTCGCGCGAACGGCCTCGTCATCGCGGCCGCCGGTGCGCATCCGACCGCCCCGCTGGCCTCCCTTCCGATCGTCGAGGAGCCGCGCTACCTCGACATGGTCGAGCGCATCGGCCCAGCCGCGCTGCGGCAGGGCGTGAACGGGCTGCACGTGCACATCGGGGTCGAGAGCGCGGAGCGCTGCTGCGAGCGTCTCGAAGCGGTGCTGGCCTGGCTGCCGGTTGTGCTGGCGCTCTCGGCGAACTCGCCGTTTCTCGACGGGGAGTCGACCGGCATGCTCTCCAACCGTGCGGGCATCCTCGCCGAGCTCCCTCGCGGCGGGACGCCGCCGTTCTTCGGCTCGTACGACGCGTACGAGTCATGGGTCGAGCGCCTCGTCGCGCTCGGCGTGATGGAGGATCACACCCGCATCTGGTGGGACGTCCGACCGCATCCGACGCTCGGCACGCTCGAAGTGCGTGTCGCAGACCAGCCGACAAGCCTCGAGCGGACGGCACTCATCGTCGCACTGGTGCGCACACTCGTCGCGGCCGCACCCGCGCGCACGACCGACCGCGGCGACTACGCGCAGAATCGCTGGGCGGCTGCCCGACACGGGCTCGACGCGGAGCTCCTCCATCCGTCCGGCGGCGGGGTCGTCTCCGCACGCGAGCTCGCCCGGGAGCTGCTCGGCACAGAGCCGCCCGAGCCCGAGGCGCTCGCCCAGCTCGCCGCCGCCGATCCTGCGGCGGACCTGGTCGCGCGCACGCTAGTTTGCCGATCGTGGCGATCGTGACCGAGACGATCCAGGTGAGCGGCATCCGCTGCGAACGCTGCGTGAACCGGCTCGCGGGCGCGCTCACGGGGCACGACGGGCTCGAGGCCGCGAACGCGAACCTGATGGGCCAGGTGACGCTCGCCTGGGACGACGAGCGCACGAGCCGCGAGGCGCTGCTCGACGCGATGGCGCAAGCCGGGTTTCGCGAAGTCGCCGTCGTCTGACGGCGCGCAGTTCGGTGGCGAATGCGGGAATCGCTTCGACTGCGCGGTCGTTCTGACTCTTGCATGCACAGTGGTAACGTGGCCGTGATGGCCGAGACGACGCCGGACGCGACGCGGATCGCAGCCGAGGCGCGCGACCGCGTCCGCTTCGAGGAGGAAGCGCTCGCGCTCGCCGATCAGGTGTACCGCGTCGCGCGCCACCTGGCCGGCTCGACGGAGGAGGCCGAGGATCTCGTGCAGGACACGTACGCCCGCGCGTTCCGCAGCTGGCGCTCGTACCAGCCGGGTACGAATATGCGCGCGTGGCTCCTCCGCATCCTCACGAACCTCAACATCGACCGCGGCCGCCGCAGCCAGCGCGCGCCGCAGACCCAGGCCCTCGAGGCCAACGACTACTACCTCTACGACAAGCTCGCCGAGGCCGACGGAATACCCGTCGAGGAAGAGCGCGTCGTGGAGCGGCTGTCGCAGGACGACATCGTGTCGGCGCTGTCCGCTGTGCCGCACGATTTCCGCGATGCGATCGTGCTCGTCGACATCGGCGACTTCAGCTACCAGGACGCCGCGCAGATCCTCGACATCCCGATCGGCACGGTGATGTCGCGGTTGCACAGGGGCCGCCGAATCCTCAAGCGCGAGCTCGCGGATTCCGTAACGGAGGATGAGTCATGACCGAAACAAGAGACGATCCCTGCGCGCACTGCGAACAGATGATGCAACCGTACCTCGATCACATCTTGACCGAGGCCGAACGGGTCGAGGCGGAGCTGCATCTCGACGAGTGCGACTGGTGCCGGCGCCGGTATCGGTTCGAAGAGAGCCTGCGCACCTACGTGCACACGGTTGTCTCGGAACCGATGCCCGCGGCGCTTAAGCAGAAGCTCGCGGCACTCCGGCTCCCGCTGAACTAAGACGGAGTCGTTCAGAGGCGGAAGGGTGGCGTCGGCAGGCCGGCCTCGCCCAGCACCGTGTGCGCGTCTTCTACGGTGCGGAGCCACTCGTAGGTGACGCCCTTCGTGTGGTTACGCGTGATGCCGGCCGCTGCCAGCCGGTCGAGGCCGCGTGCGTGCATCTCGCCGGGAGAGAACGTCGCATCGACGACGACCACGCAGTCGAAGCCTTCCTCGCGCAGGCCGATCGCCGACTGAGCGACGCAGACGTCGGTCTCGCAGCCGACGACGACCGCTGTCCCTCGCCCGGTCTCGCGCACTGCGGCGAGAATCTCGGGCGTTCCTGCGAGCCCGAACGTCGGCTTGCAGAGCACGGGCGTCTCTGCGGGCAGGCGCTCGGTCAGGCGGGGCTCGGTCGGGCCGTTCCGTTCGGGCTCCTCCTCGGTCACGACGATCGGGATTCCGAGCTGGGCTGCGAGCGCGACAAGCCAGACTGTGCGATCCAACGCCGCACGCGCAGCGATAGCGTCCTGATTCGAGAACCACGTCTGCGCGAGGAATCCGGGTTGGACGTCCACCACGACGAGCACCGTTCCATCTCGGTCGAGCAAGCCCATGGAGAAGAGCTCAGTTCCCGACGGACCGCGCAGGGCCGACGACGACGACGAGCCGGCGGGTGTCGATCCCGCCCGGCAGCGGCTGTGCGGGAACTTCGAGCTCATGTGCGAGCCGCAGGCCGATCGCCTCGCCCCCGGGTGGGTAGTACACCTGCGTCTGCGGATAGTTGAAGCTCGACGCCTTGCCGACGTGCGTGACGCGGTACGAGAGCGCCTGGATCCTGCTCGCGACCAGGCGCGTGTAGACGATGTCGCCGCTGCCGTTCAGCACGACGACCTTGATGGCCCACGGCGCCGGGAGCGTCGGCGCGGCCGACGCTGCCACCGAAGGCGTTGTGTGCGAGCTGCTGCGCGCGAGCACGACGGCCAGGGCCGCGGCGGCGACGAGCGCTGCGACCGCCGCGAACGCGCCGAGCCGGCGGATCGGGTTCGCGGGCAGCGGCGGGGTCGGTAGGCCGGCGAGCTCGAGCGCGTCGCGGTGGTCGATTCCGAGCGCGGTCGTGTAGAGGATCGCCGCGAGCAGCGCCCGGTCGGGCGTCGGAAAACGGTAGAGGCGGCCCTCCTCGAGCCATTGCAGCTCTTCCGGCGCCACGTTCGCGCGCCGGGCTGCTTCGTCGACCGTCAGCTGCCTGTGCAGCCGCGCGCGGGCGAGCGGCGACTCGTCCGCTTCACCGATTGCTTCGAGGTTGCGTGCGCCTTCCATCACGGGGTTCCCGTTTTCGCCATATTCCACCGCGGCCCTTCCGTTAGTCATCCGCGGACGTCGACGTCCCCCGGCGGCGGGAGATCGTCGCAGGGGACGAGCCGCGCTTCGAGCCCTCGCGCGCCCGCGTCCGGAACGAGCTGCCATGCGTCCCGAGCGATGAGGACGGGATGGAGCCTCACGCCGCCGTAGGAGGCAGCGATAACGTCTCCGCCCTCGCTCCGCCACGAGTCGACGACGCGGTCGACAGCGCGCGGGTCGAGGTCGGGCCCGTCGGCGAGCACTACGACCGCCGCCTCGGCTTCGGGGGGCAGCGCGGCGAGCCCGCAGCGTAGCGATGCGCCGGGGCCCCGCTCCCAGTCGGGGCAATGGACGCTGCCCGGGTCGAGCTCGTGCGCTCCGGAGACGACGACGAAGCCGTCGAGCGCGGACGCCTGCACCGCGGCGAGCACGCGGGGCAAGAGCTCCACCTGCTTCGGCGGCGAGGCTCCGTATCGAGAGGACGCCCCGGCGGCGAGCACGACGGCGTAGACCATGCCTTAGTTAATCGCAGCCCGCGAGCGCGGCCCAACGCTGCTGGACGTTCGCGATGTACGTCTGCGTCTCCCGAGTCGGTGCCCGGCCGAGCTTGGTCACGATTGTCGGGCCGGCGTTGTAGGCGGCCAGGGCGAGGTCCGTGCGCAGGAACCGGTTGAGCATCAACTTGAGGTACCGCGCTCCCGCGAGCACGTTCGACGACGGCTTGTCGACGTCGAGTTTCAGCTCGGCGGCGGTGGTCGGCATCACCTGGAGCAGCCCGTGCGCATCCGCGTGCGAGCGGGCGCCCGGCTTGAACTCGGACTCGACCTGCGCGACGGCGACGAGCATCGAGAGCTGGAGGCCCGCGTCGTGCGCCGCGCGCTCGAACGCCGGGCGGAACCTCGCCGGGATCGGGCAGCGCCCCGTGCTCGACTCGGTGCGGGCGGGAAGTGCAGGGATCCGCGCCGAAGCGGCGACGGCACGAGTTCCGTGAGCCGCCGAGGCGACCGCCCCGACGCACGCGGCGCCGGCGACGGCGAAGAGGCACACCATCCGCAGCGCCATCCGGGGAGTGATTCTAGAGCGTCAGACGAGAGCGACAGCGCGCCGAACGAGGGCCCGTGCGACCTCGACCTTCCAGGCGGTGCGGGGAAGCGGCGTCGCGGAGTCCAGGTCGTCGGGGCCGGTCAGAAGCCAGGGGATCGGTGCGACCCCGGCGAGCGCGAGCCGAACCTCGCCGCCCGTCCGGGCCGCCGCGACGCCGACTTGCGGGAACGCCCAGCGCCTCCGGTCCATCGCCTTGAGGTAGGCGCTCGCCTCGACCGCGGGCAGCTCGAGCTCGAGGATCAGCTCGCCCGCCTCGAGCGTGACGACGTCCCGGTTCGCCTCGTCGGGCAGTCGGTACAGCTCGGCGAGCGGCAGCTCGCGCCGCGAGGTGCGGATCGTCGCTCCGAGTGCGAGCAGCGCGGCGGCGACGTCGGACGGGTGGGCCGAGGCGCAGAAGTCGTTCGCGAAGATCGCATGCTCGCGGTGCTCGCCGTCCCGGGCATGGCAGCGGTCGCCGCCGTGGAGACGGCAGGGGTATTTCAAGCGCCAGTACCAGCAACGCGTCGACTGAAGCAGGTTGCCGGCGATCGAGCTCATGTTGCGAAGCTGGGGCGAGCCGGCGAGCCGGCAGGCCTCGCGGAGCGCCTCCGGGATCTGCGCGTCCAGCTCGAGCTCGGCGAGCGTCGTGCCCGCCCCGATCGTGGTCCCGCGCACGCCGCGCGGCACGATCCGCCGCACGTCCACGAGCGTGTCGGCATGGAGGATCCCGTCCCTGAGCAGCGGCACGACCTCCGTCCCACCCGCAAGTAACAACTTGTTACTTGCGGGAATGGTGTCGAGCTCCTCGAGGCTAGACGGCCGCAGAAGCTCCACGCCGCTCCTTCTCCTTGGCAGCCGCGAGCGCTCGCAGCAGCTCCTCGCGCGAGATCGGCAGCTCGCGTACGTCGGCCCCCGTCGCGTCGCGGATCGCGTTCGCGACGGCCGCGGCGAGCGGAACGATCGGCGGCTCGCCGAGACCTTTCGAGCCGAGGTTCGACAGGTGCTCGTCGGGCTTGTCGATGAACTCGCAGACGATCTCGGGGACGTCGGCGATCGTCGGCATGCGGTACGCGTCGAGTGTCGTCGTGAGGACCCGGCCGGTCTCCGGGTCGAGCAGCCGCTGCTCGGAGAGCGTGTGCCCGAGTCCCTGGATGATCCCGCCTTCGACCTGGCTGCGCGCGCCGAGCGGATTGACGATCCGACCGACGTCGTGCACCGCTGCGACGCGCTCGACCCGGACCTCTCCGGTCTCCACGTCGACCGCG
>JBGQKY010000109.1:0-7676 GCA_041499745.1 Gaiellaceae bacterium | reverse complement strand
CTCCGCTTCGCCCCCGAAGGTGCGGCCGAGGCCCCATGGGCTCGCCTGCACCGTCAGCCCCTCGGCGTGCGAGGCCGCGACGATCTCAGCCATCGTCCCGCGGTAGTACGCGAGGTCGTTCTCCGAGAACGTGTGCAGCACCCCGGAATAGCCGCGCGCGGCGAGGTCGGCCATGTCCCGTCGTACGTGCCGGACGATTCGGACGCCGAAGTAGGAGCTGCCGGCGCTCACCGCGCGCGGGTGCCGGGTCACCGGTGGATCCTTTCGCATTCTCGGATACTGGTCGATACCATTTGTCCCCTTACCGCGCCCGCGGTTACCCCGAACGCGATCCGCCGCGAGCGCCTGGACGGATGCCCAGATTGATCTGTACCAGTTGGGTACTACACACCGAACCGGTCATGTCAATGGACCGGGTCAGCCCGGTGGCCGCCTGAGCTCGGTGACGATCCGGTAGCGGTCGCCGCGGTACACCGACTGGACGAATTCGACGGTCCGGCCCTCCTGGTCCCGGCTCGTCCTCTCGAAGAGGAAGGCGGGCGAGTGGAGCGGCACCCCGAGCGCCTTCGACTCCTCCTCGTCGGTGACCGTGGGCTCGATCGCCTGCGTCCCGCTCGCGATCACGATCCCGTAGCGGTCGCGGTAGAGCTCGTAGAAGGAACCGCTCAGATCCTTCGCCTCGAGACCGGGCACGAGGAGGCGCGGCAGGTGCAGCGTCTCGATCGCCATCGTCTCCCCATCCGCGAGCCGGAGGCGCTTGACGACCAGGATTTCCTCGGACGGCGAGCGATGGAGCAGACGGCCGAGCCGGGCGCCCGCCAACTCCGTCTCCATCGAGAGCGTCCTGCTACCGGGCGTCATGCCGCGCCGGCGCATGTCCTCGCTGAAGGACGTCATCGTCAGCTCCTGGGAGATTTTCGGCTGCTGGACGTACGTCCCGCTGCCGCGCCTGCGAACGACGTACCCCTCCCGCGCCAGGTCGTCGAGCGCCGCGCGCAGCGTCAGCCGCGAAACCCCCAAATCGGCGCTCAATTGCCGCTCGGACGGGATCGCCGTGCCCACGCCGAGCGGCTCGATCAGATCGAGCACCTGCCGCCGCGTCGCGCTCTGCTTGGTGATTCGCTGAGTGCTCACCGCTCGCCGACTATAGCCACCGTCGGAAAAGTGGTCAATGCCATTGCGTCCCACCGACGGGTCCGGTATAGATCCACCGCAGTGGTCGAGATCCTGCTCGACGGCGTCAGGAACGGCTGACGGTCGACCCGTCGCGCTTCCATTTCTTCGACCGGCGACCGGCCTCCGAATCGAGCGCGCGGCGGCTCCCGCGCCGGCTCGCGCCTGGTCTCGCGGCGCTCGTCGTCGCAATGCCCGCCTCGGCCGCGCCCGCCGGCGAGGTGATCGTCGGCGCGCTCGCCGGGCCGCCGAAGCCGTCGTTCCTCGCGCGAGTCCACGCCGGAGAGCTGGGCGGGGTGATCCTCGTCGGACGGTGGACCCCGGCGGAGATGAGGGCGACGACGCAGCGGCTGCACGCAGCCGGGTGCGCAATCGGGCGGCCGCTTCTTCTCCTCGTCGACCAGGAGGGCGGCCGTGCTCGCCGGCTGACCTGGGCCGCGCCCAAGCAGACGGCACGCGAGCTCGGACGCCTCGGCGTGGCACGGACGCTGAACGAGGCCTACGCCACGGCCGCGGCGCTCCGCATCGCGGGCATCGACGTCGACCTTGCTCCCGTCACCGACACGTTGACGCGCGGGGGCTTCCTCGGGAGCCGGTCGTTCGGCTCCGATGCGTCGGAGGTCGGCCGGCTCGCCGCTGCGTTCATCCGAGGCGTCCAGGCGGGCGGCGTCGCCGCCACGGCAAAGCACTTTCCCGGCCTCGGCGCGTCGCACAGGAACACCGACGACTACGCCGTGAAGCTGCGCCGCTCGAAGCTCGGCCCGTTCCGGCGCGCGATCGCCGCCGGTGTCAAGCTCGTGATGGTCGCGAGCGCCTCCTACCCGCTTCTCGACCCGACGGGCACGCCGGCCGTGTTCTCGCGCCCGATCGTCACCGGACTGCTGCGTGAGAAGCTCGGCTTCGACGGCGTCGTCGTCACCGATGCGCTCGACGCCCCGGCACCTGCCCGAACGCCGCACGCACCGGCACGGGCGATTCGGGCCGGTGCCGACCTGCTGCTGTACACGAGCGGCCCGAGCGCGCACGCCGGCTACGTCGAGCTGGTGCGCGACCACCCCGCGCAACTCGTGAAGGCGATCGCGAGCGTTCGCGCGCTGAAGGCGTGGCTCGGGTTGGGCTGTTAGCCCATCAGAGGCCGAGGCGCTCGAGCGTCGCCTCGTCGCGCCGCCAGCGTGGGCGCACCTTGACGACGAGGTCGAGATAGATCGGCTGCCCGAGAAGCGCCTCGATCTCCGGGCGCGCCCGCGTGCCGATCTCGCGGACCATCGCACCGCCCTTGCCGACGAGGATCTGCTTCTGCGAGTCGGTCTCGACGAGCAGGTGCGCCCTGAGCACCTTGTCGTCCAGCTCCTCGATCTCGACCGAGATCGCATGCGGCACCTCGTCGCGCGTCAGCCCCAGCGCCTTCTCGCGGATCAGCTCGGCGATCTGCATCTCCAGCGTGAGATCCGTGCGCTGCTCCTGGGGGAAGTACAGCGGCCCTTCCGGGAGGAGCGTGACGAGCTCCTCGCGCAGCTCCGCGATGCCGTCGCCGGTCTTCGCGCTGACGGGATGCAATGCGTGGAACGGCCCGAGGTTCGCGGCGGATTGCATCTGCTGCGCGATGTGACCGGGCTTCAGGCGGTCGACCTTGTTCAGCGCGATCACGACGGGAACCCCGAGGCCGTAGACGCGCTGGGCGATGAACCGGTCGCCCGCCCCGATCCGCTCGCGCGCCGAGAGGACGAAGAGCACGACGTCGACGTCCTCGAACGCGCGGTCGACCGTGTGCTGCATCCGCTCGGTGAGGGCGTCGCGCGGCCGCTGAAAGCCGGGCAGGTCGGCGAGCACGAGCTGGTAGTCGTCCCCGTTCGCGATCCCGAAGATCCGCTGCCGGGTCGTCTGCGGCTTGTCGGAGACGATCGCGACCTTGCCGCCGCAGAGCGCGTTCACGAGCGTCGATTTGCCGACGTTCGGCCGTCCTGCCACGGCGACGAAGCCCGACCTCATGCCTCCGGCAGGTTCCACGTGTCCGGCAGCAGCTGCCCGGCGGGCGCGTACTCGGCAATCGAGCCGTCCTCGCGGCGGAAGTAGACCCGTTCGATCCGCCACTCGTGCAGCCACTGCCGGCAGCCTCCGCAGGGCGACGCCGTGATGCCGATCGCGTCGATGTCCCCCGGGCGCACGCCGTCGCTCGCTGCCCTCGAGATCGCGGTGCGCTCGGCGCATACACCGAGCGGATAGGCCGCGTTCTCGACGTTCACGCCGTCCACGAGCCGGCCGTCCTTCAGCAGCAGCGTCGCGCCGACGAGATAGTGCGAGTACGGCGCGTACGCATGCTCCGCCGCCGACTCGGCGCGGGCGACGAGCTCGCCCCCGGTCACGAGAGCACCTGGAAGACGACGAGCGTGACGAGCGCGCCGAGCACGCCGCCGTAGAGCACCTCGAGCGCGGAATGCACGCCGGACTCGACCCGGGTCTGCGCCACGAGGATCGCCATGATGAACGTCAACGAAGAGATCAGAAAGCGATGGTCGTCGTTGGTGACGTAGGTCGCCGCCATCCAGCCCGCGAACGCGAGCGCCGAGTGCCCCGAGGGCAGGCCGCCACGCAGCGGGGTACCGCGGCCGGTCCATGCCTTCGTCGCGATCACGACGAGGAGCACGAGCACGAGGGCGGCGAGGGTGACCTCGGCCGGCGCGTCGCGGACGCGATCGAGAAACCGGGACGTCCGGTGCGCAGCGGCGTGTGCGAAGACGAGGTAGCCGACCGCGATCGCCGTCACCGTCGAGATCAGAACGGCGCCGGCGGCGATGTCCTTTGCGAGCTTCGCGTTCGGGTCGAACGAGGTCGTCGAGATGTCGATCGCGCCCTCGATCGCCGAGTTGACCATCTCCGCGACGAGCACGAACGCGATCACGATCAGCAGCGCAATCAGCTCGAGCCGGTCGACCCCGAGCGCGGCCGCCGCGCCGATCACGATGATCGCCACCGCGAAGTGGATGCGTGAGTTCCGCTGCGTCCGCAGGACGTGGATGATCCCCTCGAAGGCGTAGTTGAAGCTGTCGAGCAGCGTCGGGGCACGGCTCGGTGCCGGCGGGGGCGAGGTGCGGCGCGGCGGCGTCTCGATGCTCACCGGTGCAGCGTCTCCCGCACTTCCATCTCCGGGCCGTGGTCGTACCCGACGAGGTGCAGAACGGCATGCACGAGCGGAGCCCGCCAGTCGTCGCCCGCGACCTGCGGGCAGACGACGACGTCGCCGAGCTGCCGCGGCAGCCCGTCGGGGAGGTCGTCGAGCGCGTCGATCGGGAACGCGAGCGCGTCCGTCGCCTCGTCGATCCCGAGGTGCTCCTGCTTCAGCGACCGGCTCTCGTCGGGCCCGACGAACACGAGCCCGAGCTCGCCGGCGTCGACTCCCTCGGCGGCGAGCACCTTGCGCGCCAGCTCGCAAGCGCCTTCCTCGTCGACCTCGATACCGGAGCGGTTGTCGACCTCGATCTCGATCACCGGCGCCGAGCGGTCCCGGACTCCTCGGAGTGGCGTTTGTACGCCTCGACGATGCGCTGCACGAGCTTGTGGCGCACCACGTCCTGGTGGCTGAAGTACACGAACTCGATTCCGTCGATCGAGCCGAGGATGTCCTGCACCTGTATGAGGCCCGACGCTTGCTCGCGCGGCAAGTCGATCTGCGTCACGTCGCCCGTCACGACCACCTTCGAACCGAAGCCGAGACGCGTGAGAAACATCTGCATCTGCTCGGGTGAGGTGTTCTGCGCCTCGTCGAGGATGATGAAGCTGTCGTTCAAGGTGCGACCGCGCATGAACGCAAGCGGCGCGACCTCGATCGTCCCGCGCTCGATGTACGCGTTCAGCTTCTCCGGATCCATCGTGTCGTAGAGCGCGTCGAACAGCGGGCGCATGTACGGGTCGACCTTCGCGAGCACGTCGCCCGGCAGGAACCCGAGGCGCTCGCCGGCCTCCACCGCGGGCCGGGTGAGGATGATCCGCCCGACCTGCCGGTCGGAGAGGGCGGAGACGGCCAGCGCAATCGCGAGGTACGTCTTGCCAGTGCCGGCCGGCCCGATGCCGAACGTGACCGTGCACTTCCGAATGGCGTCGACGTACTGCTTCTGAATCACCGTCTTCGGCGTGATCCGCTTGCCGCGGTGCGACCAGACGACGTCCTCGAAGATGTCCCGTACGTCCTCAGCCTGGTCGATCGCGTTGAGGATCGTGTCGACCGTGCCGGCGCCGATCTCCTGACCGCCCTCGACGAGCTCGACGATCTCCTCGAGGATCGCCTTCGCCTCGACGACCTTCGTGTCGTCGCCCTGGAGCGTCAGCCGGTTGCCGCGGAGGTTGATCGTGCAGCCGAGCCGCTCGCGAAGCGCGCCCAGCACGCCGTCGCCGATGCCGGCGAGCTCGGCGGCGACCTCGTTCGGGACCTCCAGGACTTCCTGCACGCGCTCAGTGTAGGAGCACGGCGGCGCGGTGCGGCTCGCGCGTCAGGGTCGCGAGAACCACCAAGCAACAACTTGTCACAAGGGCAGAGGCGCAACCGTCCGCAGGGAGCGTTCAGCGCGCGCGGCGGCGGAGCGCGATCCCGGTGAGGATCTCGCGCACGATGCGCTCCGCGACGAGCGCCGTGACGTCCGCGGAGCCGACGGCGGTCGGGATCACCTCGACGACGTCTGCGCCGACGAGCTGGAGCCGCTCGGCGACGGTGCGCACGGCCTTCAAGAGGTCGACGCTCGTCATGCCCCCGGGCTCCGGCGTGCCCGTGCCGGGTGCGAACGCCGGGTCGAGCACGTCGACGTCGACCGAGAGGAACACCGGGCCCTCGCCCACGATCTCGACGGCACGCTCGACCACGGCGTCGATGCCGCGGTCGCGCACGTCGTGCATGAAGAGCGCCGTGATGCCCTGCTCCGCCTGCCACGCGAACTCGGCCGCGCCCGGCCAGTAGCCGCGGAGGCCGATCTGGACGTACCGTTTCGCGTCGACGTGGCCGTCGCGGACGAGGCGGTACATCGGCGTCCCGTGCGACACCTCGACTCCGAACACCTCTTTGCCCGTGTCCGTGTGCGTGTCGAAATGGACCAGCCCGACCGCTCCGTGCCACTGCGCGCACGCGCGGATGTCAGGCTCGGCGATCGAGTGGTCACCGCCGAGCACGATCGGGACGAGGCCGGCGGCGAGCACCTCGCCGACGGTCCTCTCGATCGCCTCGTGCGAGCGGGCCGCGTCGGCCGGCAGCACGGGCGCATCGCCGTAGTCGACGATCCGCAGCTCGGCGAAGGCATCGATCCCGGCTTCGAGATGCGGGCCGGGCGGGCAGCTCGCTGCGCGGATCGCCCGCGGTGCAAACCGCGTTCCCGGCCGGTCCGAGACGAGGTCGTCCGTCGGCGCCCCGACGATCGCGACGTCGAAGCCGCCGAGCAGCGCGGCGTCCTGCGTGTACGGCACACCGCCGAAGCTCACCGGCCCGGCGTAGTCGGGCTTCTCGCCGTACTCGCGCCAGCGCTCGAGCGGGTCGATCACGGCGCGATCGTCGCACGCTCGAGCCGCCCGTGCACGAGCTGTTCGGCGGCGCGCACGCTCGGGTCGCAGCCCAGGACGGCCGAGAGAAACGCGACCTTGTCGAGCGCGTCGAGCCTGACGGCGGTGCGGGCGGTCACGGTCGCCGTGCGCGGCACGTCGCGGAGGAGCGCGATCTCGCCGAAGCAGTCGCCGCGCCCGAGATTCGAGACCGGCTCGCCGCGGACGGATACCTCGAGCTCGCCGTCGACGACGACGTAGAAGCGGTCTCCCACCTCCCCTTCGCGCACCGCCGTCGCGCCGGCCGCGATCTCGACCGGCTCGAGCGCCCTGGCCAGTACCTCGAGCGGAGGCACCCCGAGCGGCGCGAACATCGACAGCGCCCGCAGGCGGGCCATCTCGACAACAGGCAGGATCGCTGAATCCGCGGCGAGAACGCTCCGGAGGACGGGCAGCGCAGCGAGCGGCAGCACGACGGCGAGGCACACGAGCGCTCCGCGGTTACCGGCGACGCCGACGAACCCGGACGCCGCAATCGAGCCGGCCGCGAGCCCGGCCATCGAGACGCCCTCGAGCAGCCCGAAGACCCGGGCGACCGCGTCCGGCGGCGCGACGCGCTGAAGCAACGTGCGTCCGGCGACATCGGCGGTCGTGCGTCCCACGCCCGCCGCGCCGAGCAGGAAGATCGCAGCGAGAAGCGACGGCGCAACCGCGAGCACGGCGAGCGCGGCAGCCCACAACGCGAGGCCGGCCAGGAGCGCGGGCGCCAGACGTCGACGGCCGACGAGCGCCACCGTCACGGCGACACCGGCGACCCCGCCGGCGCCGAACGCCGCGTTCAGATAGCCGGCAGTCGACCCACCGTGCTGCAGCACGCCCACCGCGAGCACGACGTAGAGGACGTCGAGGGCCCCGATCGCGAACGACTCGACGCCGAGGAGCCAGACGAGCGCCCGAGGGCCCGGCTCGTCGCGGACGACGCGCAT
>JBGQKY010000108.1:0-7879 GCA_041499745.1 Gaiellaceae bacterium | reverse complement strand
CGCGGCGCCTTCGCGAAATGCCTTCCCGCGAGCCTGCGCCGCCTGCGCACCCAGTTCACGACACCGCGGCAGACGCTGACCCAGGTGCTGAACCCCCCGCAGACGAACATCACGACCACCTCGTACACGATCGGCGGCGTCGATCAGACTCAGCCGTCGATGGGCGTCGTGACGGTCGCCCAGGTCACGAAGGGCCGCTTCCTCGCACCGAGCGGCGGCAAGGAGTCGCTCGTGTCGGCGACCTACGCGGCGAAGCACAAGCTGAAGGTCGGCTCGATGCTCCACCTGAACGGCACGTCGTTCGCGATCGTCGGTCTCGTCAACCCACCGCTCGGCGGCCAGAGCGCAGATGTCTATCTGCCGCTCGCGCAACTACAGAGCCTCGCGAGCGAGAAGGGGCTCGCCAACGTGATCCTCGTGCGTGCGACCGGCAGCTCCAAGGTCGGCGCCGTCGAGGCTGCGATCAAGCGGGCTCTGCCGCAGGCGCAGATCGCGAGCTCGAAGCAGGTGGCGGATAAGATCAGCGGCTCGCTCGTCGACGCGTCGAATCTCTCGCACGACCTCGGGCTCGTCCTCTCGATCGTCGCCGCGGCAGCGGCGTTCTTACTCGCCGCCCTGCTCGCCCTCTCGTCGGTCGGGAAGCGCGTGCGTGAGCTCGGAACGCTGAAGGCTCTCGGCTGGACGCAGCGAATGGTCGTTCGGCAGATCGCCGGCGAGTCGCTGGCTCAGGGCGCTGCCGGCGGCGTGCTCGGAATCGTGCTCGGCGTCGTCGCGGCGCTCGCGATCAACACCTTCGGCCCAACGTTGACCGCGAGTGCAAGCACCGGCGGCGGATCTGCGCTCCTCGGAGCCGGCACAGTCCGCACCGCAACGAGCGCCGTGACGCTCACCGCGCCGGTCGGCCTGGCCGTTCTCGCTACCGGCTTCGGCCTCGCGCTGATGGGCGGCCTGATCGCCGGCGCGGCCGGTGCGCTGCGCGCCGCTCGCCTGCGTCCCGCCGACGCACTGAGGCAGATGGAGTAATGGCGCTCTACTCGCTCGACGGCGTAGCGAAGTTCTTCCAACGCGGCCCGACGACGATTCGCGCGCTCGACGGTGTCGACCTCGAGATCGACGCCGGCGAGTTCGTGACCCTCGAGGGGCCGAGTGGCAGCGGGAAGACCACGCTCCTCCAGCTGCTCGGCGCACTCGACCGGCCGAGTGCCGGCCGGGTGCTGTTCGAAGGGAGCGACCTCGCCGCACTGCCCGACCGCGAGCTCGCGGGCCTGCGCCTCCGCTCGTTCGGGTTCGTCTTCCAGCAGTTCAATTTGATCCCGACGCTGACCGCCGTCGAGAACGTCGAGGCGAAGCTCGCCCCGACCGGCGTCCGCAATCCGGATCTCCGCAATCGCGCGCTCGCATTGCTCGACGAGGTCGGCCTCGCAGGGCGCGCGATCCATCTCCCCGCTCACATGTCGGGCGGCGAGCAGCAGCGGGTTGCGATCGCGCGGGCGCTCTCGGTGGAACCGCGCGTCGTGCTCGCCGACGAGCCGACCGGCAACCTCGACTCGACCACCGGCGGCGAGATCATCGAGCTGCTCGCCAACATGGCCGCGGAGCACGGCGCGACCGTGATCGTCGCCACGCACGACGTCGGACTCGCAGAACGCGCACCCAGGCGCATCTCGATGCGCGACGGGCGGCTCATCGCGCCGGTCCTGGCCTAGCGACGATTCGGCCGAGTTACTCCAGCTGGAGTCGCTCGTACGCGAGCGTGAGCTCTTCCATCGCAACGTCGGTGCCCTTTGCGTTGAACGGGCCGCTCACGTGCTTGACCGCACGCGCACGAAGGAGCTTCCACGTCTGCACAACCCTCGTGTGGTCTTCGTTCATCAGCTGCACCGTCACGGTGCGATACGCCGCCTCGTTGCCGTTGCGGATCTCGTCGAGCCACTGATACAGGTCGAGTGAGCCGATGATCCCGCGCTTGAGCGTCACGTCCGGGTAGCGCGCGAGCCCCGTGAGCTTGCGGACACTGTTCTCTTTGTCGTTGCCGTTCCGGTACTCGATCACATCCACGGACATGCCGATCTCGCTGCACTCCTGGAAGCCGGCCTGCGGGCCGTCGGTCACGCCCGTGCCGAGATCGACGAGGAAGTTGAACTGCGCATACGGGCGCTCGCGTTGCACGGCCATCTCAGGCTCCTTCGGTCTGCTTGCGGGAACGGGACGGGGTGGGCGGCGGCGTGTCCGGTTCTGCAAGCCAGACAAGGCCGTCGTAGGCGAGCTCGAGCTCCTCGATCGCGATGTCATTTCCTGCGGCATTGAAGGAGGGCCCCGACCAGCGGCACGGCCATGCCCCCTCGAGCCGCCACGAGTTGACGATTCCACCCCCGGCCGCATCGAGCTGGTGGATCGTGACCGGGCGTCGATCGTCCTTCCCGCCGATGATCTTCTTCCGCCAGTCGTAGAGCTCGGTCGAACGCGTCAGCGCCCGCCGCAGGACGACCGTCTCGAATCGGTGCGACCGCTCCCCCGGCAAAAGTGTCAGGTCGGTCTCGGAGCTGAGCCGGCCGACCTCGGAAAAGCCCAGCTCGCGCCTTCCGATCAGGACTCGGAAGTGACTCGTTCCGAGCAGCGGCGGGAGCTCGCGAACCGGCATCTCGTGACGACCGTACTCCGTCGACGGGCATGCTGTCGCCCTATGGCGGCCGCCGGCGGCGACATCGAAGCGCTCACGCGCGCGTGCAGGGCGCTGATCGACGAGACTCGGGCGCAGGTCGCCGCGGGCAAAGACCCGGACTCGCAGCCGGGTCCTCGCCTCCGAGCTCTCATCGACCGAGCTCGGCGAGAGATGCCCGACGAGCTCGCAGCGATCGATCTGGTCGAGCGCCGCGCGCTGGAGCAGCTCGAACGCGTGCTGTCGATTCGCCGGGCACGCGCTCTTGTCGCACGCCCGCCGGAGCGTCCGGCCGAAGCCGCAACCTCGCGCCGCCCGCTGCTTCGGATGCGACCGACGATCACCGGGAACATGGACGTCCGGCGGGAGACGAGCGACGACCGGTTCATGCTCGCCTGGGACGCTGCTGCGGCCGTGACGGGCTGGGAGGTGCGCTTCAGCGAGCGCGAGAGCGCCCGCGGCGCCTATCTCGTTCGCGAGACGCTGATGCTCCCGGCGTCTCAAACGACCGTCGAGGTACCGCTCGCCGAGCACGCAATGCAGGTGCACGTCCTCGGCCGCGGCCGCGGCGGCCGGCTCCTTCGGCGCGCGGTCATCTCCGCGCTCAGCCGGGACGGCTGGAACGAGCGCTGGCAGCGGCGCGCCAGTGCCTCGTGACGCATATCGTGCGCAACATGCAGCGTCTCTACCACCGCGAAGGAGCCGGCCGGCCACCCCGCGTCCGCTGGGCGCTCGAGGAGGCCGGGGTCCCCTACGACTACGTCGTCATGGACTCTGAGGCCGCGAGCAGCGAGGAGCATGCGCGGCGTCACCCGCTCGGGCGCGTGCCGGCCCTCGAGACGGATGACGGCACGCTGTTCGAGTCGGCCGCTCTTTGTCTGCACATCGCCGATCTCCATCCGCAGGCGGAGCTCATTCCCGCGAGCGGAACGCAGGAGCGCGGGGAGGTCTACCAATGGGCGTTCTTCGCGATGACCGAGGTCGAGACGGCGATGGTGCGCGCATACCTCGCCCGCCGCGGCTCGGACGCCGAGGCTACCGAGAAGGCGGAAGCGCGACTGGAGAAAGCGGCGAACGCTATCGCGGACGCGCTCGACGGTCGCGACTACCTCGTCGGAAACCGGTTCACCATCGCCGACATCGTCGTCGGCGGCGTGCTCGATAGCGCGCGGCGTTACGACCTCCTACCGGACTCGCCGGCGCTGCGCTCCTACCTCGAGCGGCTCGACAGCCGCCCGGCCAAGCAGCGCGCGTACAAACCAACCGCCGTCTAACTCTCGCCGGACTCCGCAAACGACGCGTAGGCACGCTGCAGCACGGCTGCAAGATCTTCGCCGTTCAGCCTCAGCCCACTCGGGCCCAGCCGCTTGAGCACGGCACCTACCGGTAGCGGTCTCAGCGGGCGAGGCTCCGGGAGAACGCCCGCGCGCCACGGGGCGTCGTCAGTCAGGTCGAACGTCGGCTCGAGGGGCGGCACGATCGCTGCCTCTTCGGGCAACTCCGATGCCGCGACACAGCCGCGCCAGCTAAGCAAGAGCGACGGATCGGCGTCGATTCCGTCCGCGACTGCATATGCGAGCGCGGCGACGTGCTCGCACAGCTCCCCGTCACGGTCGCACGAGCAGTTTCGGCCGAGCTCGTACGGGCGCGGTACGAGCGGCTCGCTCCAGTCCTCGGTCATCACGTGCTCCAGGTGCACCGACTGCGTGCGGCCCTCGACGGCTTCTTCGAGCCGGCGATTTCCTCGCGCGACGCGCGTCATCGCGGTCCAGATGCGCGGCGGCACCGGCTTCGCCGTGATCGCGACGACACACCCGGCGACGCTCGCCGAAAGCGTTCCCTGCTCGACCTCGACGGCGCCGACGGCTCCCTCGCGCACGAGTGCGCGAGCCCGCTCCGCGACCGCCGACCCTTCGTCGCGCACGACCGCGCTGGCCAGGAGCCGCGCCCACGGGCCCCGACCCGGCCAGGCGCTCATCATGCCGCCGCCTCCATCCAGTCCGGCGACAGGGCGACGGCGGCACGGATCGCGCCGATGTCGAGGTCGCCGAGCCAGTCCTCGGAGCCGCCGTGGATCACCTTCGCCGCGAGCTCGCGCTTCGACTCGAGCAGCTGGTCGATCCGCTCCTCGAGCGTGCCCACGCAGATGAGACTGTGCACGAACACCGGCTTGCGCTGACCAACGCGATGCACGCGGTCGGTCGCCTGCTGCTCGACCGCCGGGTTCCACCAGCGGTCGAAATGGATCACGTGATTCGCGGCCGGCAGGTTCAGCCCGCGGCCGCCCGCCTTGATCGAGATCACGAGCACGGACGGACCGTCCGCCGTCTCGAAGGCACGCAGCACGTCGTCGCGCTGCCGCGCGGTGAGCCGCCCGTGGAAGAACCCGACGCGCTTGCCGAGGTGCTCCGCGAGGTGCGGGACGAGCCGGTCGAAGCCCGGGTACTGCGTGAAGACGAGCGCCTTGTCGCCCTCCGGCACGCGCCCCAGCAGCTCCACGAGCCGGTCGAGCTTCCCGGAGCGACCGTCCAACGCCTGCCCGGTCGGCAGCAGCAGCTCCGGATGGTTGCACACCCGCTTGAGCTGGCTCAGCATCGCGAGCACCGACCCGCGCTGGCCGAAGTTGCCGCGCTGCTCCTCGATGCGCAACATCCAGCGGTCGACCGTCGCCTGATAGAGACTCGCCTGCTCGACGGTCAGCCGGCAGTAGTCCTTCTCGATCGTGATCGGCGGCAGTTCCAGCTCTACCTCCGGCGAGTCCTTCGCCCGCCGCAGCACGAAAGGCTGCACGATCGCGCGCAACCGCTCCAGCGCCTTCTCGTCGTTGAACACCTCGATCGGCCGCGCGAACGTTCGATCGAACCAGTCGCGCCCGCCGAGCAGCCCGGGATTGACGATGTCCATGATCGCCCACAGCTCGCCGAGGCGGTTCTCGATCGGCGTCCCCGTCATCGCCACCCGCCGCCTGGCGCGCAGCCGGCGCAGCGCGCGCGCACGCTTCGTCGCCGGGTTCTTGATGTCCTGTGCCTCGTCGAGCAGCAGCCGGTCCCACCTGACGAGTGCGAGCGTCTCGATGTCGCGCGTCGCGATGTCGTACGACGTGACGACGACGTCGGACGTCCGCACACCCTCGATGAGCCCGTTGCCAGTGAGGCGCGCGATGCCGTGATGCGACAGCACGCGCAATGACGGCGCGAACCGCTCGATCTCGGCGACCCACTGCTTGACGACGCTCATCGGACACACGACGAGCGTCGGGCCGAGATCCTGCGTCTCCTCCCGCTCGGAGGCGAGCATCGCGATCGCCTGCACCGTCTTCCCGAGACCCATGTCGTCGGCCAGGATCGCACCGACGCCGAGATCGCCGAGCATCCGCAGCCAGCCGTGGCCACGCTCCTGGAACGGGAACAGCGCAAACGCCATCGACGCGGGCGTCGGCAGCGAGTGGAAGCGCCGCTCGTCGTCGCCGAGCAGCTCCGCCAGCGACTCGTCGAGCGTCACCTCGCCGAGCTCGAGGCCCGCCTCGTCGGTGTCGAGCCCCGAGACGGCTCGCACGAGATCGACGATTCCGGAACCGCTCCGGCGACGCTCGAGGAAGCGAAGCGCCCGCTCGACATCGGCGCTCCGCAAGGCGTGCCAGCGGCCGGCGACGCGGACGAACGGATCCTTCGCCTTCGCGAGCTCGAGCAGATCCTGCTCACTCAACGACGCATCGCCGACGGCGAGCCGCCAGTCGAAGCGCACGAGCGACGCGGTCGAGAGCAGCCCGCTCGAGCGCACGGTCGGGTCGCGGCGGCTCGTCGCCGTCAGGTTCACGCGCACCCGGCTCGGCGCGCGCACCCACGCGGCCGGCAAGAGCACCGGCACGCCCTTCTCCTCGAGCTGCGCCATCGACTCGCGCAGGAAGACGCCGGCCGCGTCGACGTCCAGCTTCACCTCGGTCGACTCGGCGCCCTCGAACCGGATCCCGTACTCAGCCAGCAGCGGCTCCAGCTCGGCAAGCTGCCGGATCAGATCCTTGCGGGGATCGCGCGCGCGCAGGAAGGAGAAGATGTCCTCGCCGCCCTCCCACACGAGCGATGCCGGCAGGCTGAGCGTCGGGTCGTCCTCGGCCTGGAGCCACAGCTCGAGCACGAGGTCCGTCTCGCCGCCGACCGTTCGTTCGTCGAGGTGAATGCTGAGCTTCCACGACGCCTCGGAGCCGCGCGCGAGCGCGCCGAGACCGTCGTACACCCACTCCGCGAGCTGCCGCTTCAGCACCGCGTAGCCGGAGTGCGGCGGCAGCAGCGACTCGGCCCCGGCGAGCCCTTCGACGAACAGCTCGAGCGCCGCCGGACGCCGCGGCAGCCCGACGACGAGGCTCACGCGATCTGCGCGGAGACGGTCGCGCGCGATCTGGTCGACGACGACCGGGTAGAGGTCGTGCACCGTCGCGTCGCGGTCGCCGTCGAAGGCGTCGGCCGCGATCGGAGGCAGCGCCGCCGCGATCTCGGCGAGCGACGCCTGCACCGTCGTGTCGAGGGTCGCGCCCCAGAAGGCGTGCCAGCCGCCGTCGCCGTGGTCGAGGTACGGATGCACGAGCCCTTCGGCGACGGAGCGGTGCGCAAGCTCGACGATCGCGAAGACGGCTCGTGCGCTCCCGCCGGGCTCGAGGCCGGCCGGCGGGTCGGCCGCTAGAGCGACGAGGTCGCGCACGCCGACGCGCCGGGCGTCGATCCCCCGAGCCAGCGTGAGATCGGCGGACGTGCGCGAGCCGACACTCAGCCCGTCGACAGACAGCGTCCCGTCGCCGGCCCGCACGAACGCGTAGGCGGTCGGGTCCTGCTGCCAGACGATCTCGAGGGTTCTCGCGGGCGAAGACATGAACCTTCCAGAGTAGGTGCAGGCGTCAACCTCCCGCGTCCCCCGTTCGAGCACGGGTTATCGGGACCCCTCGAGACGCCTGGTTCCGGCTGCGCACCTCGCGCGCGATCCTCGAGGCGGGCGCCCTCGAGAGCTACGACGGGCAGGCCACGCGAGAGCTCGCACTGTTGACGCTGACGGTCGAGCGGCCTGCCTCCGACGATCCTTTGATCGCCGAGCTCGGCGATCCGGAATGGCTCGCGTGGATGCACGAGAACTTTTTCGTTCAGAAGGACGTTCCCGAGCTCGGCGACGCAAAGAGCTACGCCGTGCGGCTGTTCAACTACGCAGGCTCCGGCCGCGACCGGATCGCTTGGG
>JBGQKY010000107.1:0-8141 GCA_041499745.1 Gaiellaceae bacterium | reverse complement strand
CGAGGCTCACTGCCAGCTCGAGCGCCAGCTCGGGATCTGTGCCGAGCGCATCGTCGAGTGCCAGTCGCAGGTTCTCGCGCTCCTGCTCGAGCCGGTCGAGATCGTCGTTCCCTTGCAGTGTCTCGTCGTAGCAGTCGCTGGCGAGGGTGGCGTAGTGCTCGAGGTGGCGGCGTCGCACGTCGTCGGCCTCGCCGGCAGCGCCGAGCTGCTCGGCCGCGAACTCGCGGATCGTCTCCAGCATCCAGAAACGCGGCCCGCCAGTGGTGTCGCGGCGGCGGAGCAGGCTCTTGTCCAGCAGCGACTGTATCGAGGCCGCGCGCCAACCGGTCGAGCAGCTGCGCAGGGTTGAGGACGGCGGTGCGGGCCGCCGCCAGCTCGAGGGCGAGCGGGAGGTTGTCGAGGCGCGCGCATACCATGCGCAGATCGTCGGAGCTCTCGAGCTGGACGCCGGCGTCGGCCGCACGGCTGCGAAACAGCGCTTCGCCGTCGGGCTCGCTCATCGGCGGCGTCGCGTAGACCCGTTCACCGGGGATTCGCAGTCGTTCTCGCGTCGTCACGACCGTTGTCACGGTTGGGCAGGCCGCCACGAACGCGCCGATCGCGTCGGCCGAGGCGGGCATCAGGTGCTCCAGGTTGTCGACGACCACGAGGAGCCGGCGGTTCGCAAGTCCTCTGACGAGGTCGTCCACCCACGACCCGTCCGCGCTCTCAGCCACGCCGACCGCGGCTGCCATGGCGGTGAGCACGAGCGCCGGATCGCGTACGGGGGCGAGCGGCACCCACCAGACCCCGTCCGGATAGGCATCCGATGCTGCGGCGGCCGCCTGCAGTGCGAGCCTCGTCTTGCCCGTGCCGCCGGGGCCTACCAGCGACACGAGGCGCACGTCGGCATCCGCGAGCATGGCGGCCACCACCGCCAGCTCCGGCTCCCGCCCAAGGAACGGTGTCGCTGGAACCGGAAGGTTCGACCGGTACATGCTGCGTATCGGCGGGAAGCTCGCCTCCCCGAGTTGGAACACACGCTCCGGAGCGGCGAGATCCTTGAAGCGGTGCTGGCCAAGATCGGTCACGGAGACGTCGACACGCTCTCGCGTCGACTGCGACAGCAACACTTGCCCGCCCTGTCCCGCACTCATCAAGCGGGCCGCCCGGTGTATGTCGATCCCCACGTACTTGGGTGGATCGAGCCCCGGCTCGCCGGTATGGACACCGACGCGGATCCGGATCGGGCCGTCCTCCAACCCCGCCATCGCCTCCGCAACCGCGCCGACCGCCGCCTGGGCTGACCGGAATGCGTAGAAGAACGCGTCGCCCTCGTAGTTCACCTCGTACCCGTCATGACGAGCGCATGCGTCCCTGATTACCCGGCGGTGCTCGGCGAGGGCGTCCCGGTAGGCGTCTGTCCCTAGCTCCTCGAGCAGCCTGGTCGAGCCCTCGATGTCGGTGAGCACAAACGTCACCGTCCCCGTCGGCTGTGACACAGTCACGCGTCAATTGTCGTGTCACGACGGCGGCCCGTGCAACATCGGTGACGCGCGTGGTCGTTTTTTGGCCCCGGCGGCGGTCGTAGGCGCTCCACCGCCGGTCGAGAAGCCGCCGGGCCGGCCGCACTCCTCGGCTAAAGGGGGTGCCTCGCTACGGCAGCCGAGGCGCCCAGAGCGACGACAGTGCGCCGGCGAGCACGAGGAACACCGCGCCGCCCGCGAGGAACAGGTCGGTGACCTCGATCGAGCCCCTCTTGCGGCCGAGCTTGGAGCCGAGCGAGCGATACGCCGCTTCGGCCGCTCCCGCGGACTTCGCGCGGTAGAACTTGCCGCCTGTGGTGTCGGCGATCGCCTTCAGCGTCGCCGGATCCGGCGCCAGCCCGCGCCGCCCGAACCCGCCGCCGCCCCCGGCTCCCGGGAATGCGCCCGGGAAGCCCCTGAGCGTCGTGTTTCCGGTCGTGCCGAGCGAGACCGTGTAGACGGGTATGCCCGCCGCGCGCGCCTTGGCGGCGCCCTGGAGGGGCGCGAGGATGCCTCGCGTCTGGTGGCCGTCGGAGAGGAAGAGGATCGAGACGAGCGTGCTCGCGGAGCGGCCCGGCTTGGCGGCCGCCACGGGCGTGTAGGCGGCGAGCGAGCGCCCCTGCTGCAACGCCGACACCGACTCTCCCTGCACGCCGACCGAGCGGAGCCCGACCTGTACGGCGAGCGCGAGCGCATCGCCGATCGCGGTGCCGCCGAAGCCGCGGAAGAAGCCGGTCTGGTCGATCGCCGCCGAGACGAGGTCGTGATCGGTCGTCGGCGGCGTCGAGACCTCGGCCTCGCCGGCGAAGAGGATGAGGCTCACCTTGAGCCGCGCCGGCACCTTGTCGAGGAACGCATGCATTGCCTTCTGTGCAGCGACGAGCCGCGTCGGCTTCACGTCCTGCGCCTGCATCGATCCGGAAACGTCGAGCACGAGGATCACGGTCGCGTTGTCGCTCGCGACCAGCCGATGCACGTGTGGCCGCGAGACGGCGACGCACAGGGTCGCGAGCGTGAGCAGGAACGCACCGGCCGCGACCCAGCGTCGCCACGGCCGCCCTGTAACGACGACGGCCGCGAGCACGTCGACGTTCGTGTAACGAACGGCGTAGCGCATACGGCGCCGGGCGACGATCACTCGGTAGAGCGCGAGCCCCGCGGGGATCACGAGCAGCGTCAGCAGCAGAAGTGGATGGGAGAACGTCATCGGGGCACACAGAGTAGGTCGACTTGCACGATGGTCGGCGTCTCCGCGATCGCGCTTGTCGCACGGATGCTGAGCCTGACCACGCCGGCGGCGACCCGCTGCTTCACAGTGACCGCCCGGACGGCCGCCGGCGTGGGCGGGATCGAGCCGTAGAACCCGACGGCGTGCGTCGCCGAGATCAGGCGCTGCGCCTTGGGGCAGCGCGCGACCGCGCGCGTCGTGGCGCCGGAGCGAACCCGGACCGTCTTCACCTGGCGGACCGTCGGCTTGCCGGGCGGGAAGGCGCGGTACGCCGTGGGCGCTCGCCGGCCGCCGCTCTGAGCCGGCACGCAGCCGATGAGCGGCCGGAAGCTCGGTGCGGCGTCGCGCCCGCGAACGTGCTGGCCCAGGAAGAGCGCTTCCTTCGCCGTCGTGATCCCCGGGTTCACCGGGCTTCCGAGCGCGCCGACGAACCCGACCTCGATCCCGCGGCTGGAGAGCTCGGCATCGAGCCCGCCGACGATGTACCGGGGCGGGCATACGAGCTGGAACTCGACCCGGGCGGCGCCGGTCGAGACCCACGGGCCGACGACGGGGACGCAGACCATGAGGCCGCGGCACTCGTTCGTCGCGCCCGCGGTGGCCGCCGCGACCGCGCAGGCTCCCATAACGACCGCGAGCGTGAACGTTCTCCTCACGGCACCGCCCTCCGGAACCAGAGAGCCGAGAGGCCGCCTCCGGCGACGAGCAGCAAGATCGCGCCGCCGCCGAAGAGATCGGTGATCTCGCGATTCTGCGTCCTGTGCCCGATGCGGGTCGCGAGCTTCTTGTAGACCTGGGTCAGCGCGTCCGCGGTGCGGGCGCGGAAGAACTCGCCGCCGCTCGTCCTCGCGATCTCCGCAAGCGTTCCGGGGCTCGGGGGAACACGGATCTGCTCCTCGTAGCCGCCGACGAGCTTGTTCGTGACGACGCCGTTGGCGGTGCCGACGAGTACGGTCGAGACCGGAATGTTGCTTGCCCGGGCGCGCCGTGCAGCGTCGAGCGGCGCGGTCTGGCCGCCGTCGCGGGCGCCGTCAGAGATGAGGAGCACCGACGTCGGCGGCACGACGCCGTCGCTCGCGCGCTGCTTCGTCCCGAGCCGCACGGCGAGCAGGACGGCATCGCCGATGGCCGTCCCCTCGCTCGGGTTGAGCGACGCGAGCGCATCGCGTGCGAGCACGCGGTCGGTCGTCGGCGGCAGCGCGACATACGCCCGCGTGCCGAAGCCGACGATGGCGATGCTGTACTCCTTCGGAACCTTCGAGAGGAAAGCGCCGGCTGCGTTGCGGGCCGCGGCGAGCCGCGACGGCCGCACGTCGGTCGCTGTCATGGAGCGTGAGATGTCGACGGCGAGCACGATCGTCGCCTCCTTGCGCGGCACGCTGACGTCGGCGTACGGACGCGCGGTCCCGACGATAAGCGCCGTGAGCGCAAGGAGCAGCAGCCCGAGCGGGATGAAGCGGCGGCGGCCCGGCGTGTCCGAAATCAGATTCGGGATCAGCGCCGTCGTCGAGAAGCGTGCGGCGCCGGCCGCCCGCCGCCGCTCCTGGAAACGCCAGAGCGCGACGAGCGCCGGAACCGCGATCAGCGCGATCAGCGCCAGCGGATGCTCGAAGCTCACCGACGCCTTCCGAGGAAGACGGCGAACGCTCGCAGCCAGTCGCCGGAGGTGGACAGCACTCCGTGCTGGACGCCGAGTGCCGAGAGCACGCGCGCGACTCCCGTCCGCTCCTCCGCCGCGGCCTCAGCGAACCGGTCGCGAAGATCGCGGTTGCGCGTGTCGACACGAACCTCGCGACCGGTCTCTGGGTCGACGAGCCAGAGCTCGCCGACATCCGGAAGCTCCTGCTCGCGCGGATCGCGAATCTCGACTGCGAGGACGTCGTGGCGGCCCATCACCTCGAGCAGCGGCTTCCGCCAGTCGAGCGGGCCTCGGAAGTCGGAGACGATCACCACCAGCCCGCGCTGCCGCGCGACGGCCGCGGCACGCCGGAGTGCGTCACCCAGCGACGTGGCGCCGACCTGCTCCTGCTCCGGCTCGCGCTGAAGAGCCTCGAGCAGGCCGAGCACGCCGCTCCGGCCCTGATGAGGCGGCAGCGTCGCAGGCTTGCGGTCGCCGAACGTGAGCACGCCGAGCCGGTTTCCGCGCCGCGTCGCGATATGCCCGACCGCGATCGCGACGCCGTCGGCGACATCGGCCTTGCGCCGGTCGCCCGTGCCGAAGTGCATCGACGGCGACGTGTCGAGCAGCAGCCACGTGACGAGCACGCGCTCGGCGAGGTTGACGCGCACGTGCGGCTCGCCGGTTCGCGCGGTGACGTTCCACTCGATACGCCGGACGTCGTCGCCGGGCACGTACGGCCTCACCTGCGCGAGCTCGGTTCCATCGCCGTAGTGCGAGGAGCGGAACTCGCCCGCAAGCATTCCGTGCAAGCGGCGTCCGACGTCGATCTGGAGCGCACGCAGCGCCTCCGCCGGCAGCGGTCCGGGTCCCGGGCGCTCCGGCGCGGTCGAGCGAAGCAGCCGCTCGACGCTCACGCGACGCTCGGCCGCGTGAGGCTCACCTCCGGCACGGGCACGGCGGCGAGAACCTTGTCGAGGATCGAGTCCGGAGTGACTCCTTCCGCGAGTGCCTGGTAGCTGAGGACGAGCCGGTGTCTGAGCGAATCCTTCGCGAGTGTCCGCACGTCCTCCGACGTCACGTAGTCGCGGGCGCGGACGAGCGCGAGCGCACGCGCCGACTGCGTGATGCTGATCGGCCCGCGCGGGCTCGCACCGAACGCGATGTACTCGTCGAGCTCGGGAAGACCGACGCGGGTGGGATTGCGCGTCGCCGTCGCGAGCTGGACGGAGTAGCTGACGAGCGACGGGTCGACGTAGACGTCGAAGACGGCCTTCTGGAGCGCGCGCAACTCGTCGAGGCTCAGCGCTTCGCGGAGCTCGGGGTGCGGCACGAGCTGTCGCTGGACGATCGTGAGCTCCTCGTCGTGCTCCGGGTAGTCGATGAGGATCTTGAGCATGAAGCGGTCGATCTGCGCCTCCGGCAGCGGATACGTGCCCTCGGACTCGATCGGGTTCTGCGTGGCCATCACGAGGAAGGGATCCGGCACGGGATACGTCGTGTGCGCGATCGTCACCTGGCGCTCTTGCATCACCTCGAGCAGCGCGGATTGCACCTTGGCCGGAGCGCGGTTGATCTCGTCGGCGAGCAGGAAGTTGCAGAAGACCGGCCCGAGCTCGGTGTCGAAGGTTCCCTGATCCGGCCGGAAGACGCGCGTGCCGACAAGGTCGGACGGGACGAGGTCGGGGGTGAACTGCACGCGCGCGAACGTCCCGCCGAGCACTCCGGCGGTCGTCTTGATCGTCAGCGTCTTCGCGAGGCCGGGAACGCCCTCGATCAGCAGATGGCCCTGCGCGAGGAGGCAGACCAGGACGCGCTCGAGCATCTGATCCTGCCCTGCGATGACGCGCCTGATCTCGAAGAGCGCCTGCTCCAGGCGTTCGCTGATCTCGGCCGGATTCACGTCGTCTCCCCTCGTCGCTGGCTCCCTATGCATTGTGCAGGGTCCTCTAAGTTCTGGGTGAGACGGAGAACGTTTTACAAGTCGGGTAGGGTCGCGGAGGTGGGCGAGCCCAGGTCGAATCCGGTGCTCGACTCGGTGCTGCCCGTGGTCGAGGGCTCGCGCGACGTCGAGACCGACCTCGGCCGGCTGGCCGACGTGGCGTCCTGGCTCGCCTACGAGGAGCTGCCCGCCCCGTCGTACTTCCTGCCGTTTCCGCTCGACCTGCCGCGCGACGAGATCGTCGACTTCGTGCTCGTGGCGTCGTCGCTCAACTTCGCATTCACGGACTTCGCGACGCGGAAGCGGTGGGATCTAGTCGTGGACGGCCGGGTGTACGCAGATGCCGACGGCCTGCACGCAGCCCTCCACCGCGCGCTCGGCGAAGGTATTCCGGTTCTCGATGGGTCGTTCCTCGCCGGTGTATCGGCCGACGACCTACGCCGAGTCTTTCGCGGCGGGACGTCGGAGCTTCAGTTGCTGGACGAGCGCGCGGCGGTCCTTCGCGGCCTTGGCGAGACGCTCGTCGCGCGCTACGACGGGCGCTTCTCGAACGTCCTCGCGTCGTCCTCGCCTGCCCTCTACGACAACGGCCGCGGCTTCCTGGAGGTACTCACGCGCGACTTCCCGCGCTTCCACGATGTCGCCGAGTGGGAAGGGCGCGAGGTCCGGTTCTGGAAGCTCGCGCAGCTCGCGGTCTGGATCCTCGAGGTGACGCTCCGTGAGCAGGGCGGGCTCGGCTTGGCCGACCTCGGGCGGCTGACGGCATTCGCGGATTACATCGTCCCCGCGGGCATGCGTGCGATGGGGATCCTCCGCTATTCGGACGAGCTCGACTGCGCGATCGCGGCCGGGCAGCTCATCGAGGCCGGCGCCTCGCAGGAGATCGAGCTCCGCGCACACACGATCTATGCGGCCTCGCTGCTCACGGATCGCGTGAACGAGCTCCGTCCGCCGGAGCTTCAGGTGATCGTGCCTCACATCGACGCACGGCTCTGGGTCCCGTTCCACAAGACCCACCGGCCGCACCACCTGACGCGCACGATCTACTACTGAGTGACGGCGACGCGGTTCTCCGCCGGCGACCGCACTGCGCGGATGCTGAGGGGCCGCATCACGGCGATGCCGCAGGCAAGCGCGAATGCGTGCTCCAGGTCGAGGACGGTCAGCGTGCCCTTGAAGAGCCAGCCGACGAGCCCGGCCAGTATCGGCAGCGCTACCGCGCCTCGCCGCATCCCGCGGCTCCAGAGCCGGTAGGCGACGGCGCCGATCCAGGCGGCGATGATCGCCGACGTTCCGTAGTCCGGGTACCGGATGACGTTCTCGAACGCCGAGGGGTCGACGCTTCGTGCGAAGTCGATCGCCGTATAGACGATCGCCGCCGAGCAGATGTGGCCGAACACGGCCGCGAGCCAGGCGGCGCGGGCGCCGCAGAGCGCGACGGCCGCGAGGCCGACGACGAGGAAGCCGGCGATCGACGCGAATGCCGGCCGGTCGGCCACGAGCGCGCTCGAGGCAAGGAGCCAGAAGCGACCGTCGACGAGCGACCCGGGTGTCGAGGCGAGCGAGCGTACCGGAAGCACGTCCAGCCGGCTGAGCACGGTCACGGCCGAGATCACGCCGGCCGCCGCGGGGACAGTTCCAACGCCGCGCGTCACAGCCCCCGAAGCTATCGCGGTCGCCTGCCGCGTACAACCCGGAAGAAGCTACACCTGCGGGATGCGGGCCTCGAGCGCAGACGTGACGGCCTCGCGCACGGGCTCGAGCTCGATCCGGTCGAGCACGTTCTGGAAGAAGCCGCGCACGATCAGCCGCTCCGCCTCGGGGCGGGAGAGGCCGCGCGACATCAGG
>JBGQKY010000106.1:0-8160 GCA_041499745.1 Gaiellaceae bacterium | reverse complement strand
GACGCAGATTGTCGGGCCGATAAAGGTCGCGCTCCATGCCGGGGCTCGGCTCACGGCTGCAAGAAAGGCGACTAGTGATGTGGCCGGTAACGTTGCCCGGTTCCTGGGTCGCGAGCACCAAGCGATGGAAGGACGCAGGGAGCGCCGATAGTTCAACTATCGGCGCGACTGAGGACGCCCCAGCGCGCCGCGTGATCGCGAGCCAGGGGCCCGGCGAACGTTGCCGGTTACATCACTAGCATTCGACCTTAGCCTTGTGGCGGCGTCAGCCGGCGGCGATCTCCGTGGCGAGGAACTCTTCCGCCGCCTCGGCGAAGCCGTCGATCTCGGCTTCGGTCAACGGCAGGCTGAGAGCGATGAAGCCGCGCCGCGCGTACGAGTAGCCGCGCTCGAGCAGGTGCAGATGGAGAAGTGCGCGCAGCTCGGGCGCCGGCGGCACGTCGGCGATGCGGCGAATCGGTCCCTTCGTGAAGTGCAGCCCGACGAGCGAGCCGTAGCCGGTCGCGACGAACGGCAGATCGTTGCGAGCCGCGAACTCGTTGAGACGATCGCGTAGTCGGTCACCCAGAGCGTTGAGGCGCGCGACCTCCTGACCGGTGTAGACGCGGGTGAGGCCTGCGGCGCCGGCCGCCATGGTGAGCACCGCGTTGTTGAACGTCCCCGCGTGCGGCAGCGCGTCGGGCCGCGACGGGTCGAACCTGCTCATCAGGTCGGCGCGGCCGCCGAACGCACCGAACGCGAGCCCACCGCCGAGGTACTTGCCCATCGTCGTCAGGTCGGGCGTGATTCCGAGCACACCCTGGAGGCCGCCCGTGGAGAGCCGGGAAGTCATCACCTCGTCGAACACGAGAAGCACGCCGTGCGCCTCCGTCGACTCGCGCAACGCCAGGAGAAACGCCGGCTCACCGGGAATCACGCCGCCGGAGCCCTGAAGCGGCTCGACGATCACCGCCGCGAGCTCGTCGGCATGCTCGGCGATCAGACGCGCGGCACTCTCCGCGTCGTTGTAACGGCCCACGACGAATGGGAACGGCGCGTTTATCGGCGAGCCGTCCGCCGTCGCGAAGAACAACACGCCGCCGTGGTAGCCGCCTTCGAAGACCATGACGGCCGGCTTGCCGGTCACCACCCGCGCGAGCGAGATCGCGAGCAGGTTCGCCTCGGTGCCCGAGTTGCAAAATCGCACGAGCTCGAGCGAAGGGAACCGATCGCAGATCGCCTCGGCAAGTTTCAGCTCGTAGCGGTTCGGTGCGCCGAGCACGATCCCGTCGTTCAGCGCGTCGCGGATCGCCTCGAGGATAACCGGATGCGAATGGCCGTACAGGCCGGCCGTGTACTCGCCGAGGAAGTCGACGTACTCGTGGCCGTCGGCGTCGGTGATCCGCGCTCCGGCGGCGCGGACGATCGTAAGCGGGAACGGGGGCACGTGGATGACCGAGCGCGTGTTCCCGCCGGGCATCACGCTCGCGCGCGCCTCGTGCAGCCGCCGCGACTCGGGATTGCGCTCGACGTAGCGCCTCTCCGCGTCGGCGGCGAGGGCGGCGAGCTCGGCGACTGCGGTGCCGCTCATCTCCGAAACCGTAAGGTCTCCGCAGTGGCCACCGCAACTCTCGTCTGGGACGAACGTGCGCTGCTCGGCGAAGGCCCGCTCTGGGACGACCGCGAGCAGTGCCTCTACTGGGTCGACATCGACGGCTGCACGCTCCACACGCTCTGGCCCGCGACCGGCGAGCGCACGAGCACGACCTACAGCACGCGCATCAGCTCCGTCGGGCTACGCGAGCGCGGCGGCCTCGTCATCGCTCACGAACGGAGCTTCAGTCTGTTAGAGGACGGCCTCCTCGTGCCGCTCGCGACGGACGTCTGCCCCGAGGGGCCGCGGATGAACGACGGGGCCTGTGATCCTGCCGGCCGCTACTGGGCCGGCACGGTCGCGCCCGACGACGCGCCGCGAACAGGGGTTCTCTACCGCCTCGAGCCGACCGGGCACGTCGAATCGGTCGTCGGCGGGATCGCGATCTCGAACGGCATCGACTGGAGCCTCGACGGCGGCACGATGTACTACGTCGACAGCCTCGCGCACGGCATCGACGCATTCTCGTACGACGAAGACACGGGTGCGCTGTCGGAACGCCGGCGCATCGCCGAGATCGCTCCTGCGGACGGCGTTCCCGACGGGCTCACAGTCGACACCGAAGGGGGATCTGGGTCGCGATCTGGGGCGGCTCATGCGTGCGCCGGTACGCACCGGACGGCGAGCTGCTGCTGGAGCTCGGCCTGCCCGTGAGCCAGGCCTCGAGCTGCATCTTCGGCGGAGCCGAGCTGCACATGCTCTACGTCACGTCGGCGCGCACGGGGCTGAGCGAGGATGCGCAGGCGCGCGAGCCGCACGCCGGCAGCCTCTTCAGCTTCGACACGGGCATCCACGGACGTCCGGCGTTCCGGTTCGCCGGCTGACTGTCGGGCGTGGCCGCGCCCGGAGCGCCCGGGCGCGGCCCACAACTCGTATCGCTACTTCTGGACGCGCGAGAGCGGCGGTGCTGCGGCCTTCGCCTTCGCAAGCGGCCGTGCCTTCACCGCGACCGATGCCGGCTTCGCCGAGATCGTGATCTCCTCGCCGGTGGCCGGGTTGCGGCCCGGGCGCTCGGCGGAGGCCGGACGGACGCGCACGTCGAGCTGCACGACGCCGCCGATCTTCACCTTTTCGGCATTGCCGATCTCCGAGAGGATGACTTCCTCGAGCGCGGTGAGCGCCTTCTTCGCGTCGGCGCGCGAGAGACCGGCCTTCTCGGCGACGGCGTCGGCGAGCTGCGTCTGCGTCATTGGCATTGCGGAAACCTCCTGGTTTTTGCGGTAGCGCTGTGGATTCAAGCGTAGGGACAGGACGGAGGCGGTGGGGAACCGTGCAAACTGGGCCGGATGGACGACCTCGAACGCCTCCGCGAGCAGATCGCCGCGCTCGACCGGACCGTCCTCGAGGCGCTCAACGGGCGCCTCGAGCTCGTACATCGTATCAACAGGCACAAGCAAGACGTCGGCGCACCGATGATCGACGCCGAGCGCGAGGCGAGCCTCCTTCGGGAGCTGACGGAAGCGAACGCCGGCCCCCTCTCTGAGCGCGCTGTGCAGGCAGTTTTCGCGGCCGTGCTCGACGTGATGAAGCAAGAGGTCCGCGGCGAAAGCCGCCTCGAGCCGCCCGTCGCCCGTCGGCTCGAGCCCGCCGTGGGCTCGCTTGCAGTGATCGGAACGGGTCTGCTCGGCGCCTCGGTCGCGCTTGCGGCGAAGCGTGCCGGGGTGGCTCGCGTGACCGGCTGGGACACCGATCAGGCGACCTTGAGCGAAGCCGCCGGCGCCAAGGCCCTCGACACCGGTGCGGGGTCGCTCGCCGAGGCCGTGGCAGGAGTCGAGCTCGTCGTCGTCGCCGTGCCGGTCGGGTCACTCGTCGAGGCGACGCGCGACGTGCTCGCCGCCGCACCCGCCGAGACGACCGTCACCGACGTCGGCTCGACGAAGCGAAGCCTCGCGCGCGACATCGCCGACGCGCGCTTCGTTCCCGGTCATCCGCTCGCCGGCGGCGCAAGCGGCGGCCCGGCTCGCGCGTCGGCCGACCTCTTCGACGGCGCGACCTGGTTCCTCACCCCCCTCGAGGGAAGCGACGCGTCGCGCGTCGACCTCGTCGACCGCTTCGTAACCTCGCTCGGCGCCCGACCGATCCGGCTCGACGCCGAGACGCACGACCGGGTGCTCGCGCTCACGTCGCATCTCCCCCACGCGCTCGCAAACCTGCTGATGCAGGCCGTCGCAGCCGCCGGCGACGAGGCGCTGGGCTACGCCGGTGCGTCCTTGCGGGAGATGACCCGTGTCGCCGGCGCTAACCCGGCCGTGTGGGCCGACATCTTCGTCGAGAACGGCGACCTGATCGCCGACGCGCTCGTCGCGCACCGCGACGCACTCGGAGACGTGGAACGCGCCCTGCGCGACCGCGACCGCGCGTTTTTCGAGAGCTGGATCGAGGGAATCGCTCAGTCACGGAGCAGGATGCTCGAGTACGCCTACCGCACGGATGCGAAGCGCCTGAACCGCATCCGCGTCCGCATTCCCGACCAGCCCGGACATCTCGCCCGCATCACGCAGACGCTCGGCGCCGCAGGGATCAACATCGAGGATTTCGAGCTGCGACACGTCTCGCCTGAATACGGCGGCGTCGTCGTCATCCTCATCGCGGGCGGCGACAACGCCGAGCTCGCGCGCACCTTGCTGCGGCGCGAGGGCTACAGCGCTGCGTAACCCCAGAAGGTACCCGGAGGGGCTCGCCGCGTTGGGCCCCTCCGAGCTCTCTCGCGCCGCGGGCCGCGCGCCGCCGAACGACCGAAAAGCTGCGGGAGTATTACCGGTCCCTATCGCCGATGCAAACGGTCCGAATCGACCGGCGAATCAGGCGGTTTGGATCAGCCGATGACGGCCTCTCGGAGCGCGACCGCGACGGCCTGTGTCCGCGTCTTTGCGCCGAGCTTCGTCATCGCACGTTGCGCGTGGGCGCGCACCGTGTCGGGTGAGAGGAAGAGCTTCGAGCCGATCTCGGCATAGGAGCTTCCCTCGGCGAGGAGCCGAAGAACTTCGCGCTCGCGCTCGGACAGCGACTTGCGGTGATCCTTGTTGCGAGTCGCGAGCGACGCGGCAAGCACCGGATCGATGTAGAGGCCACCAGCGGCGACCGTGTCGACCGCCCGGACGAGATCGTCGAGCGGGGCATCCTTGAGGGCGAAGCCGCGGGCGCCGGCGTCGAGCGCGTCGGACACGAGGCCGCAATCTGAGATGCCGGAGTAGAGGAGCACGCCTGTCTCGGGAACGATCGCCGCCACGCGGCGGGCGAGCTCGAGGCCGTCGATGCGGGGCATCCGCACGTCTGCGACGCAGACGAGCGGCCGGTGCTGCTCGACGGCCGACAGGGCGGCCTGCCCGTCCAGTACTGCCGCGACGATCGTGAAGCCGACCCCGGAGAGGTAGCGGGCGAGGGAGTCGATGATCGGCGGATGGTCGTCTGCCAGAACGCAGGTCGTTGCCGACCGGTTGTGAGAGCCCGTGGGGGAAATCATGCTCTAGTCATCGCCATCTCCGGCGTCGACCAGGATGCGCACATTCGCGCGACTCGTCTCACCCTTTTCGGGGATGCCCGTTCGACGATCGAGCGGCGAGCGCTCTCGGATGCTCGAGGTTGAGGAGCTTGTCGAGCGTGGCGCGGAAGGCCGCCGGTGCGACCTGGCTGCCCTCGACGGCGGGACCATCCGGCTTCATCACGTTGTCCGGCGACTGCCAGTAGGCCCACGCGAGCGAGTCGGCGAACCGCTCGCAGTCGAGCTGCGCATGGTCTGAGATGGAGCCCCACCAGGAGGTTCCCTGGAGCAGCCCGGAAAGTTCGGCGCGCATGGGGTCGGTCAGCACCGCGAAGTCGACCTGATGGGCGTACTCGTGCTGGACGACTCCCCAGGAGAACCGTCCCGCCGTTAGGAGATGCGCGTCGAGCCAGATCTCGCCGGCCACTGCATGCGGAGAGCTCTTGGCGCCGATGTGGATCACGACTGGCCCCGGCACGATGCTCCAGTTGAAGCTGCTTGCGTTGAGGGCCGCGGTCACCTGCGCCTGCTGAGCATGCGTGCCGCCGTCGAAGCCGTAGTGGCCGCCGGCAGCCTGCGCGCCCGGCGCGAAGGCGAGCGCAAAGACAAGGGGGAGAAGGAGTCGCTTGAGCATCGCCCTTCAAGCCTCGTCGCAGAGGGGTCGCATCGAGTCGCGTTCCCGGGCAGACCTGCCGTCGCGCTCCCGTGCGATCGGGCTGCTGCATTTGGGTGACCTGCCCGCAAAAAAGGCGTAGCGCGGCTCGAAGGGGTGACGAAGATCGAACGGTGCCGGGAATCGACAAGAGCGCCAGGACGCAGATGCTGTGTGCAATGGCAGCGGCAACAGCATCATACGAGCTTCCCCCTGTGACGACGCTCGCACTCGTCCGCGACGATCTCGTCGAAGAGCTCGCACGGGCAGAGGCCCTCGTCGTCGCCAACCGCCACGACGAAGCGGTCGAGCAGCTCGAGGAGCTCTGGGAGGAGGCGCGAGACGACGCCACACTCGCGCTACGTCAACGCCTCGCGCTCGCCTGGTCGGAGCTGTACCGCGGTAACCTCGAGCGCGCCGGCGACCTCCTCGCCCACGCAGAGGGAATCGCGAAGTCGCCTCGGTTCGACGCAGGCGACCGGGCGGAGGTCACCTTCGGTCAAGGCTGCGTCGCGTTCCAGAAGCATCAGGTCGCCGAGGCGATCACCCTGCTCACGCGTTCACTCGAGGCGAACGAGCACGCTCCCCGCCCGCGGCTCCTGCTCGCTTCCAACGCCCACGATTGGCGGTCACGGTGCTATCAGGTGAGAAGGGATTGGGAGGCCGCCGGCCGAGACGCCGAGCGGAGCCTCGACCTCGCTACGCGCCTGGGCGACGAGCTCGCCCAGGGCCGCGCCCTCTTCCAGGCGTCGCTCATCGCCGCGCGTAGCCGCGACCTGCTCATGGCGCGGTTCTACGGCGAGCGGGCGCTCGACGTCTTCCGCAAGCACGGCAACACGCTCGTGACCGCACGCATCCTCAACAACCTCGGCGGCATCGACATGCTGCTCGGCGCGGACACGCAAGCCGAGGGACGCCTCATCGAATCGATTTCAACTGCCGCCGATGCCGGCAGTGACGCCGACCTCGCGCAAGCAGTCAACTCGCTCGCACTTCTCTGCCTGCGCACGGGCCGGCCTGCGGAGGCGCACATCCGCGCAGAACGTGCGGCCGAGCTGCTCGCCGGAAGGTCGGACTACCTCGACGAGCTCGGCAGCGCACAGCTCACGGTTGCCCGCGCGCTCGCGGCCGAAGGCGACACCGCGTCCGCCGGCGAGTGGCTCGACGCCGCCGACAAGAGCTTCAACACAGTTGGCTCCACAAGTCACCGTGCCGCCGCTCTGGTCGCGCGCGGAGACCTGATTCGCACCCTGGGCGACGTCGACACCGCGGCCGACTACTACCGCCGCGCGGCGGAGTCCTTGCAAGATGTCCAGTTCTGAGAGGAGGTGTGTGCATGCGTTGGTATTTGATGGCCATCCGTCTTCTGCCGGTGGTCGCTCTCGCGGCGCTGCTCGGCGGCGTGAAGTTCGGTTTTCTTCCCGCGGGCTGGTCTCGCGGCGCGTAAGAGCCCGCCCCTACGAGATGAAGGACTCGCGGAGGGCGATGGCGACAGCTTGGACGCGCGTGTTGGCGCCAAGCTTCTCCATCGCCTTCTGCAAGTGCGTGCGCACGGTCTGGGGAGAGATCGACAGCACCTCGCCGACTTCCTCGTTCGACTTGCCCTCGGCGAGCTCGCGAAGCACATCGCGCTCGCGCTGGGTGAGCTCCCGATTCGGACTGCGCCGGCGCTGCGCGATCAGCGAGGCCGCCGCGGTCGGATCGAGGTAGGTGCCGCCCTCGGCGACGGTCCGGATCGCGCGCACGAGATCGTCGAGCGGCGCCTCCTTGTCGATCACCCCGCCGACCCCGGCGTCGAGCGCATCGCTCATCAGCGCATCGTCGCCGTAGCCGGTGTAGAGGATGACGCGTGTCGGGAGAGCGGCGGCCGTGACCGCGCGAAGCACCTCGAGCCCCGAGAGACCCGGCATGCGCGCGTCGAGCACGGCGACCATCGGCCGCGTCCCCTCGATCTTGCGAAGCGCCTCTTCGCCGTCCCTGGTGCTGGCGGTGATCGTGACGCCTTTGTTGCTCAGGTAGCGCGACAGGAACCGGAGGACCGGCGGATGGTCGTCCGCGATGACGCACGTGATGTTCATACGAGAACTTCCTGGAGCGCGCGGACGAAGACCTCGACGATCTGCGGATCGAATGCCCGACCACTGTCCGCGCGAACGACGTCGAGCGCCTCCTCGGTCGAGAGCGCCGGCCGATACGGCCGATCCGTCGAGAGCGCGTCGAAGACGTCGGCGACGGCCACGATGCGACCCTCCAGCGGAATGTCGCCGCCCGCGAGCCGGCGCGGATAGCCGCGGCCGTCCCAGCGCTCGTGATGCGTCCAGGCCACGGTCGCCGCGAGCTCCAGCAATTCACTGCCGGAGCCGGCGAGAAGCTCGCGCCCGACCTCGGTGTGCT
>JBGQKY010000105.1:0-8349 GCA_041499745.1 Gaiellaceae bacterium | reverse complement strand
GTGTGGACGCCGTCGATGACGAAGGGAACACCCGAGGGGGCGCGGGACTTCCTCGTGCCGGTGCGGCTCCAGCCGGGGAAGTTCTTCGCGCTCGCGCAGTCGCCGCAGCTCTTCAAGCAGCTGTGCATGGTCGGTGGCCTCGACCGCTACTACCAGATCGCGACGTGCTGGCGAGACGAGGATCTTCGCGCCGACCGGCAGTTCGAGTTCCGCCAGCTCGACTTCGAGATGTCGTTCGTCGACCGCGAGGACGTGCTCGACGTGATGGAGCGCGCCGTCGTTGCGAGCTTCGCCGCGGTCGGCCGCGACCCTCCGGTGACGCCCTTCCCGCGGCTCACCTACGAGGCCGCGATGCTGCGCTACGGCTCGGACAAGCCGGATCTCCGCTACGGGCTCGAGATCGAGGACGCGACGGAGCTCACCCGCGGCTCCAAGTTCGGCGTCTTCGCCGACGCTCCCGTCGTCCGCTACATCGTCGTCCCGCGCGTGTTCTCGCGCGCGGAACTCGCGCGTCTCGAGGAGCTCGCGAAGGAGTGGGGCGCAAAGGGGCTTGCCTACCTCGTGAACGAGGCCGGCGACATCCGTTCGCCGATCGCGAAGTTCCTTTCCGATGACGAGTTGGACACGTTCCGGGTCGCTGACACGACGGTGCTCTTCGCCGCCGGGGACGAGGTGCTTGTCAGCAGGGTTCTCGGCGGCCTGCGCGCACACCTCGGTCGCGAGCTCGGCCTCGCCGAAGGCAAACCGGACGCCTTCCACTGGGTGATCGACTTTCCGCTCTTCGGGCGCGACGAGGACACCGGCCTCTGGACCTTCCTCCACCATCCGTTCACCGCGGCCGTGCCCGCGGCGGAGGACCGGATCGAGTCCGATCCGGGAGGCGTCCTCGGCCAGCACTACGACCTTGTCTGGAACGGATGGGAGCTCGGCTCGGGCTCGATCCGGATCCACCGCGCGGACGTCCAGCAGGCCGTCTTCCGGGTGATGGGGATGGACGAGCACGAGCAGCAGGCGAAGTTCGGCTTCCTCCTCGATGCCCTCCGGATGGGCGCACCGCCGCACGGCGGCTTCGCGATGGGCATCGACCGCTTCCTCGCCCTCATGGCCGGCGAGCCCGACATTCGCCAGGTGATCGCGTTTCCTAAGGTCTCGAGCGGGGGAGACCCACTTACCGGGGCGCCGACCCCGATGCCCGATTCGGTCCTGAGAGAGCTCGGAATCGCCTCGATCGTCGAGCCCGGCGGCTCGAGCGCAGGCAACTGACCGTCGGTGGAGAAGTCATACTTCGAAATGCGCGCGCCGCGCGTCTACGCGTAGACAGGGAGGCAAGACAGAATGGCCACCGAAGGCCCGGGTCGGGTAGGCGCCCCGTCGTTGACGTCCCTGCCGAGATTCGAGGACATCCCCACGACCGGGGACGGACTCGATCCCGAGCGCACACGCGAGGCGTTCGACGCGTTCCGCCGCCATGCGGCGCAGCTCCAGGCCCAGCTCCGCGTGCTCCAGGCGGCAGGACGCTCTGCGGCCGTCGAGCCGACGGGCCACGCCGTCCGCATGGACGCGCTGCACCTCATCCGCGGAGCCGCCGAGTTCGCCGACACGATCGAGCGTGACGCGCAGAACGCCTCCGCGGCGCAGCTCTCGAAGACCGAGGAAGAGGTTCGCCGCCGCCAGACCGAGCTCCAGGAGCGCGAGGCCGAGGTCGAGCGCTACCGCCAGGAGAGCGAGCGCCAGCGCGCCGAGATGCTGAACGCGGCCCGGAACGAGTCGCGCGAGCTCCTCGCGAAGTCGCACACCGACGCGACGCGCGAGCTTCAGGAGGCAGAGGCGAAAGGGAGCCGCCTGCTCGAGCAGTCGCGCCACCAGGCAACCGAATTGACGAACGCCGCCCGTGCCGAGGTCGAGGCGACGCTCGAGTGGGCTCGCGCGCAGGCGACGGCGATCCTCGCCCGTGCCCAGCACGGCGCCGAGCAGCTCCTCGCCGCGGCCGGTCTCGGCGAGAATGCGATCTCCCAGGTTGCGAGCGCGATCGTCGAGGCTGCCGAGCGGACTGCGGAGCAGGCGCGGCCGCATCCGCCCGCCGCTGCGCTGGCGGGGCCGCCGGCAACGGTCGAGCCCGACTCGCCGCCGCCCGACGAAGCGGAGGACGCTTCGGCACCGCAGCCGGACGACGCCTCGGCCGACGGCGAGGAGCAGCACCGCTCCGAGTCGTAGGCTCTGCACATGCGCCGCGCCTTCGGCCCCAGGACAGCGTTCGAGGCTGCGTTTCTCGTCGCCGTGCCGGTCGGCGCGCTCGCGGCCGGGCTCGGCGCGTACGCGATCGTCGCGGCGAGCGCGGTCGGCTACCTCCTGATCCTCGTGCTCGAGGCGGTGCTCTGGAGGGGGGAGCTGCCGAGGCTCGGAAGGCATCCGCCCTCCACGCCGCCCGTTGCCGTCGCGGTACCGGCGCCGGAACACCCTGTCGCCGCGGTCGTGGTCGTCACCGCGCAGCCCGAGCAGCCGGAGCCCGAGCCCGAGGCAGAGCCCACGCCGGCGCCGCTTGCCGAGGAGCCCGCCCCCGAGCCGGAGCCGGAGCCCGTGCGTGTGCTCCAGTCCGTGCCTGACCCTGCGCCGGAGCCCGACCGGGAGCCCGAGCCCGAGCTCGAGGCCGAAGCGTGGAAGCCCGGCTCAGCCGAGGTCGTACCGATCGGCGTCGGTGCGTCAGCGCGGCAGTGGAACCTCTGGGATCTCGAGCGGCTCACGCGCGAAGCGGCAGGCACCGACGCCGTGCTCGACGAGGAGCGAACGTTCCTGCTCCTGTACCTGCGCGAGTTCGCCGGGCCCGACGGGTCGCTGCCGGTCGACTTCGACGGGCTCGTCCGCGACAGCTTTGGCGAGCTCGTGGGGGTGCGGTGACGGCGTTCGCCGGTTTGCGCGCGGCAGCACTCGCGGGCGTCGCCCTCCTGGGCATCGCGATCGCGCTCGCCGTCTCGCATCGCTCGGATCGTCACGCCAACGCTCTGCCGCCCCCGGCCGGCCAGTGGTACACGGCGCTCGCGGCGCCGTACACGTCGTCGACGAAGGCGAAGAAGGGCGCCTGCGGCGTCACGATCCGCGCGAAGACACGGGGAGTCGCTCACCCGGTGCTGCCGTGCGGTGTGAAGATCTACATCGAGTTCGACGGGCGTCAGGTGCTCACGCAGGTAATCGACCGCGGACATACCGCGCCTGGGAGGATCTTCGACGTCACGCCGGCGCTCGCAAGGCTTCTCCGGCTCCAGGGCACCCAGACGATCCGCTGGCGTTTTGCGTCATAAGCGCTACTGTGCGACACAGTCGACCCTGTGCGTTGGTCCGGGCTTCAATGTAGAACCAACGCCTACATGAAGGGAGCCGGCGTCCCGACTGAGGCTTTTTGCCGAGGAACGGCGTGGCACCCACCTGGTTCGCCAGGTTCACATAGCTCGGACTGATCGGCAGGGTGGATTTGCGAGGGGGCCTTCGGGCCTCCTCGCGCTACCGTGCTTCGATGCTCGAGACCTTCGGAGACTCAACGCGCCACGGCGAGTGGGCCGCGGTTCGCCTGCTCGTCGACGGCGACCGGATCGTCGAGGCCGACGCGCCGGGGCTCGAACGGCCCCTGCCCGGCTTGACCCTGCTCGACGCTGCCGCGGTCCGCGGTGAGACGCTCGCGGTCGACGCGCTCGCGAACGCGCTCGGCCCGGTCTTTCGAGCGGAGCCGCAGGCGGGGCGAACGGCGGTCGCCATGAGCGGCGGCGTCGACAGCGCGGTCGCGCTGCTTCGCGGCGGTCGCCGGGCGGTGGGAGTCACGCTGCGGCTGTGGCTCGACCCGGCCGGTCCCGACGCAGAGCGCGCCTGCTGCTCGCCGGAGGCGGTCATCGCTGCGCGCGAGACCTGCCATCGGCTCGGGCTCCCGCACGTGACGCTCGACCTGCGCGAGGAGTTCCGACGCGCCGTCATCGGGCCTTTCTTGCGCGGGTATGCGCGCGGCGAGACGCCGAACCCCTGCATCCGCTGCAACGGCGGCTTCCGCTTCGCAGAGCTGCTCGCCTTCGCGAGCCGCGCCGGCTGCACGCGGCTCGCCACCGGCCACTACGCGCGCATCGCAGAGCATCGTGGCCGCGTGCTGCTGCACCGCGGCGCCGACGAGAGCAAGGATCAGTCGTACATGCTCGCGCGCCTCGACCCCAAGCATCTCGAGCGCATCTGGTTCCCGCTCGGGGAGCAGGACAAGGAGACGACGCGCGGCGAGGCGGCGCGGGCAGGTCTCGCCGCCGCGCGCCGCGCCGAGAGCCAGGAGGCGTGCTTTCTCGCCGGTGACGACTATCGGGCGTTTCTCGGCCGGCACGGACTCGCGCCGCGCGCGGGCGCCGTCCTCGACGAGCAGGGCCGGGAGCTCGGCGGCCACGACGGCTTCTGGCGATTCACGCCCGGCCAGCGAAAGGGCATCGGCGTCTCGGCTGCGACGCCGCTCTACGTGCTCGAGAGCGATCCGGACGCGAATACCGTCGTCGTCGGTCCGCGCGAGTCGCTCGCCCGCCGCCGCGTCGTCGCATCCGGCCGGCTCTACGTCGGCGTCGACCGTGCGTCCGCGAAGCTCCGGTATCGCTCGCCCGCGGTCGGAGCGCGGGTGTCCTCGAGTCCAGGCGGCTTCGAGCTCGATCTCGACGAGCCTGCTTACGGCGTCGCGCGGGGCCAGGCCGCCGTTCTCTACGAAGGCGACGCCGTTGTGGGCTGCGGTCTCGTCTCGTCAGCCGCCTGCCACTAAGATCGGAATTGGATGCTCGTCGCCGCGTTCACGTGGGGGGACCTCTGGCGCCTCGCACTCGCAGTCTTCCTCCTCGCTGTCGGCCTCGCCCTCGCGTACCTCCTCGTGCGCCTGGGCGGAGCCGTCGGGCGCCTTTCTGCGTTCATCTCGGGGGCGGAACGCGAGGTTCTGCCGGTGATCAACAAGGTCGGGGGCAGCGTGGATCGCGTCAACAGCCAGCTCGACAAGGTCGACCGGATCACCGACAGTGCGGTGGACGCGGCCGACAGCGTCGACACCGCAGTGCGTGCGGTGAGCATGGCGGTGACGCGGCCCGTGCAGAAGCTGTCCGGCGTCGCGGCAGGAGTCACCCACGCCTCGGCCGACTTCAAAGCGGGGCGGGACTGGCGCCACGCCGTGCAGGCGGGCAAGGAGGCAGCGGCTCGGCGGGAGCGGGAGCTCCTCGAAGAGCTGCGCGACGCGGACGACACCGCGTGAGCGATGAGATCACGCTGGTTCTGCCGGCGCAGGAGGACTTCCACCAGATCGCACGCCTCGTCGTCGGTGGGCTTGCAGCCCGTCTCGAGCTGACCTACGAGCAGCTCGAGGATCTCGAAGTGGCGCTCGATGCGCTGCTCCGCTGCCGCGACGACGAGGGCGATCTCTCGGTCTCGCTCGCCGTCGACGGCCGCACGGTCCGGACGACCGTTGGTCCGTTCGCCGGGGAGGCGCTCGCGGGCCTCGAAGCGGACAGCAGCGAGCTCGGGCTTCGCCGCGTGCTCGAGACGGTTGCGGACGACGTGCAGGTCGAGCAGCGCGACGGCGGCTCCTGGGTCGAGCTCACGAAGGGCCCGCCCGGCTGATGCCGCGCATCGACGACAAGATCCTGCTTCGGCGCTACCACGAGGAGGGCGACCTCCACGCGCGGGAGAAGTTGATCGAGCAGTACATGTCGCTCGTGCGCTCGCTCGCCAGGCGCTATTCGTACCGAGGCGAGCAGCTCGAGGATCTCGTCCAGATCGGAGCGATCGGGCTGATCAAGGCGATCGACCGGTTCGACCTCGAACGCGGTGTCGAGCTCACGACCTACGCGACGCCGAACATCATCGGCGAGATCAAGCGGCACTTCCGCGACAAGGGCTGGTCGGTGCGCGTGCCTCGCGGGCTCCAGGAGCTGAACGTGCAGCTGTCGCGGCTGATGGAGCAGCTGACGGTGGAGCTCAGCCGCTCGCCGACCATCCCGGAGCTCGCGAAGGCGTCGGGCTCGACCGAGGAAGAGGTGTTGGAGGCGCTCGAGTCCGGCCGTGCGTACTCGTCGCTCTCGCTCTCGACAGGGGGAGGCGGAGGCGACGGCGACGAGGATCTCGATCCGCTCGAGTCGATCGGCAGCGAGGAGCACCAGTACGAGGTCTCGGAGGATCGCGCGGTGCTCGCGCCGGGCTTCAAAGCCCTCGACGAGCGCGAGCGCAAGATCCTCCAACTCCGCTTCTTCGACGGCCTGACGCAGTCGCAGATCGCGCAGCAGGTCGGCATCTCGCAGATGCACGTGTCCCGTCTGATCCGTCGCGCGCTCGAGAAGATCCGCGACGAGATCGCGTCTGACGAGGAAACGGGCGCCCGCACCCGCTAGCCCTCCGTCGCGAAGCGTGCACATTCTCGTAACCGGGCCTGGCCCCTGCCTGTGGAAAAGCCGTGTGCGGCGGCTCCCTGAGCCAAAGGCAGGGGCCTGGGCCCGCGCTCGAACCGTTACGACTTCATCGCGAGACGTTCCCGTGCGGCTGCGGCGAACGCCGTAGCGGCCCGTTCGTCCGGCGGCTCGCCTCGATCGAACATCGCGACCTGAAGCCGCGGGCCGTGGGTGCCGGTCTCTGCCATGGGTCGCCGGTCCACCGGTTGCACGACGAAGTGGATGTGGCCCGGCTGCCCGTCGGCGTGGGACCACAGGCACACGTAGACCTGCTCGGGCAACCAGTTCCGTGACGACGGCTGCGACCTGGTACAGCAGGGGACCGAGTTCCGCCGCCTCGGCCGCGTCGAGATCGGCCACGTGAAGAACGTGGCGCCTCGGCTTCACGATCAGCGTCCCGACGCCGAGCGGGCCGATGCAGTGGTCCACGATCCAGCCCGGCGTCTCTGCGATCACCCCGCCGGGACCGATCGTGTCGCAGGCGAGGCAGCTCACCCGAGCGACGCGAACCCGAAGTCGAGCAGCCGCGTTGCGTCGTCGTACATGTTCGGCGAGTCGAGCACGACGGCGATCAGCGAGACGCCGTCGCGCGTCGCGGACGCGACGAGGCACGGGCCTGACTTGTGCGTGTACCCGGTCTTGACGCCGTCCGCGCCCGGATACGAGCGCAGCAGGCGGTTGTTGTTCAGGTAGGTCTTCGCATTGGTCGGCGCCGACCACTTCACGTGCGCGACCTGCTTGCGCACGGCCGCCCGGAAGCGGTCGTTTCGCATCGCCACCCGGGTGAGCGCGGCGAGATCCCAGGCGCTCGAGTAGTTGTCGGCGTCCCTGACGCCGCTCGGGGAAGAGAAGTGCGTGTCGCGCAGGCCGAGCTTGCCCGCCTCGGCATTCATCTCGTGGATGAACGTCCATTTGTCGCCGGCGGCCGCGATCGCAAGGGCGAGCGCGTCGTCGTTCCCCGAGAAGAGGAGCATCGAGGTGAAGAGCTTCCAAGCCTCGACCCGCTCGCCGGCGCGGAGGCCCTCGCGCACGAGTGGGACGCGCGGCACCGACCGGTCGACGATGACGATGTCGTGCGGCTGGAGCCTCCGGAAGGCGAGGAGCGCGGTCATGATCTTCGTCGTCGAGGCGACTTGCCGGCGCTCGTGGGCGTTGCGCGCCCAGAGCACCCGGCCTGTCTTCGCATCGACCAGCACTGCCGCCGCTCCGGCGAGCCTCGGCGTGAACTCGTGGCGAAGCAGGGAGCCGCCGAGGAGCAGCCGCTCCGGCTGGACGACGGCCGCCGGCTTCGGAACGACCGGGTGAATGACTGCGAGCGGGACGTTCGAAACGAACGAGTCCGAAGGCTTGTGCGAGCCGGCCCACGCGCCGCCGAACCCCGCAAAGACCACGAGGAGTCCGACGGGGGTCAAACGGCGCAGGCGATACCGGTAGCGCTTTCTGCGCACGGGCGGCACGGGGACGATCCTACGACTCGGGGCGGCGATTTACCCATCCCTACAATGAGCCGCCGGTGCGCACCTCGAACGAGATCCGCGAGGGCTTCCTCTCCTTCTTCGAGGAGAAAGCCCACCTGCGCCGCCCGTCGGCGCCGCTCGTCCCGCGCGCGGGTGACCGCTCGACACTCCTGACCGTCGCAGGCATGCAGCCGCAGATGCCGTATTTCCTCGGCCGCGAGGAGCCGCCGGCGCTGCGGACCACCACGGCCCAGAAGTGCTTCCGGACGCCCGACATCGACGAGGTCGGCCTCGACACCTTTCACCTGACCTTCTTCGAGATGCTCGGCAACTTCTCGTTCGGGGACTACTTCAAGGAAGGTGCGATCGACTACGCGACCGAGTTCGTCAAGGAGCGGCTGAAGCTCGACTGGGACCGGATCTGGGTCAGCGTCCACGCCGGCGACCCCGAGCTGAAG
>JBGQKY010000104.1:0-8659 GCA_041499745.1 Gaiellaceae bacterium | reverse complement strand
TTCTGCATGATCGTCATCGGGTGCAGCTCGACCAGGCGCGCGCCGGCCTGCTTGTAGGCGTCGAGGTCGCCTTCGAACTCGTGCCCGAGGTGCGACTCCCAGAACGCGATGTGCCCGCACCAGCCGATGCCGCCGTAGCAGACGTCGGCCCCGCCGAGCTCCTCGAGACGCTCGCTGTAGTCGCCGATCGCCTGTGTCGTCGGAAAGTGGATCTGGCTCTCCGGCGGCCGCAGCTCCCGGTCGACGAGCGCGAAGAAGCGCTCCTGCATCGCGCGCTGGAACGAGCCGGGCCACGAGACCGGCGCGGTGACGCCGTCCTCGTTCGCGTACTCGTCCATGTTGAACGTGTGGACGTGGGCGAGGGAGAGGTGCTCCTCGTTAATCATCCGGGCTGCGAGCTCGTACTGCGGCATCGGCCCGACCGGCACGATCGCGACAAAGGTGCGCGCCTCGTCGCGCGCGGCGCGGATCCGGCCGACGAGGTCTGCCGCGAACGAGCGGTAGAACTCGGCCGGGTCGTCGACGACGGCGATCCGGAAGTCCGGATTCGCGTGCTCCGTCAGCTCGGCGCGGCCGATCCTGCGGACGCGGTCGCACTCGGCCTCGTCGCGAAAGTCGATGAAGCGGGCGAGGCCGTACTCGAAGCCGAGCTCGACTGCCACTGTCCGGTCCTTTCGTCAGGGAAGAAGGCGGCGGGTGGTGGCCCGCAGCCAGGTCAGGCACGGTGCGAAGCCCTCGGCGTACTGGGCGCGGCACTGGAGGCCGCGGAAGCGCGTGGCCGCGCGCATCTGCTCGACGACGTCGATTCCGTCGTGGTCGCGCAGCCACGTGAGCTGGCTCTCGTGCGCCTCGAGCATCGCGACCTTCGTCTCGATCGTGGACGTCACGTCGACGTACTCGGTGGGATGGAAGCCGAGCCCCATCACCGTGTCCATGAAGTAGATGGGTGTGACCGCGTCGTGATGCGGCTTACCCGTCTCGAGGAGCGGCAGCGTCGCGTGGAAGCTGCAGTCAAAGACGAGCTTCGACGTCTCGTCGTGATCGGACATGTAGTCGCCCGCTGAGTGCGTGATGATCAGGTCGGGGCGCACTTCGCGCACGAGATCGATGACGGCGACCCGCTGCCCGTCGTCGCTCGCATCGACCTCTGCATCGGTGAAGCCGAGCGTGATGTGGTCGGCGCCGGCGATCTCGGCGGCGCGGCGCGCCTCGCGCAGCCGGATCTCGGCGATCTCCTCCGAGGTGTGCTCGAAGCTGCCGCGGTTGCCGAGCGTCGCGTTGCACATCACGACCTCGTGTCCCTCCGCCACGAACCGTGCCAGCGTGCCGCCGCAGAGAATCTCCAGATCGTCGGGATGCGCGCCGACGGCGAGGACACGCATCAGACGGCCTCCGCCGCGATGCCGAACAGGCGGCTCTCGACGGTCTGCACCGCGAGGCGGACCGCGCCGAGCGCCACCGCCTCGTCACCGAGGTCAGAGAGCACGACCTGCGGCGGGATCGGCACGAGGCCGGCGAGCTCGCGCTCGAGCGGGCGCAGCAGTGTCTCGCCGGCCCGCGAGAGACCGCCACCGACGATCACCGTCTGCGGATCGACGACGACCGCTGCCGCCGCGATCCCGCGTGCGAGTCGCCCGACCAGCGTGTCGATGATCGCCAGGGCCGCCGCGTTGCTCTCGGTCGCAGCGGCGAAGACGATCTCCGCGTCGATTGCGTCGGGGTCGCCGCCTGCGAGCTCGAGCAGCCGCCGCCCGCCGCGGGCTGCGGCCGCACGGCGTCCGTGGCGGGCGTACGCACTGCCGCCGGCCGCGTGCTCGAACGGCCCGAGGCCGTCGCGCGGAGCCGAGTCCTCGGTGAAAGGGAGGTAGCCGATCTCGCCGGCGGCGCCGTTCGCGCCCCGGTAGAGCCGTCCGCCCACGAGCAGGCCGCCGCCGATCCCGTAGCCCGCCTGGACGAAGAGCGCGTCGTCGATCCCCTGCGCCTTGCCCCGCCAGCGCTCGGCCAGGACCGAGAGATGGACCTCGTTCTCGACGAGGACCGGGCACGGGAACGAGCGCTGCAGGCGCCGGCCGAGCGGCAGGCCTTCCCAGCCGCCGAGCTGAGGCGCCAGGCTGAGCCGCCCGGTGGCCGGGTCGACGACGCCCGGGGTGCCCACGCCGACGGCCTGGAGCAGCGGACGCCGCGTCCCGGCGGCGGCGAGCGCGGTCGTGGCGGCCGCCTGGACGTGCTTCAGCAGCGCCGCGGCGCCGGCGCGCTCGCGCGCGCGCACCGGCAGCCGCTCCGACGCGACGACGTCGCCGTTCAGGTCGGCGACGACGACGAGCAGCTTGTTGGCGCCGATGTCGATGCCGAGCACGTGGCCGAGATCGGCTCGAAAGCGCAGCAGCCGCGCCCGGCGGCCGGGGCGCAACGGCCGTTCGGCGCCGTTCGCCTCGCTCTCGAGCACGGTGCCCTCACCGAGCAGTCCCTCGACGACCTCGTTGACAGTCGGCTTCGAAAGTCCGATCGTCTTTGCTAGTTCCGCGCGCGAGATCGGCCCGTGGGTACGGATCGCGCGCAGGACGTGCGCCGAGTTCAGTTGCCGGAGGAGCTGTGGAGATCCTGCTGGGAGTCGATTCATGTTCCGGCTTGCAGCTTGAAATTGATTTCGGCTCGATGATAGAAACCTTTCCTAACTATTCGCAAGGGGCAGACGAATAGGCGTCAAGGAATCCGATCGGTCGAGGTTCGACCACATAGGCCTCGTCACCGACGAGGTGAAGGACGGCGAGTCGTTCGTCGCCGCGACCCGCGTGTGGGTCACGAGCCCGCGCGCCGGCGGCTTCAACGTCGAGTGGCTGCGCTTCGAGCCCGACACGCCCGTGACCGGGCCGCTTCGCACGGCGCCCCACGTCGCCTACCGCGTCGACGATCTCGAGGTCGCGATCGAGGGCCACACCGTGCTCGCCGAGCCTTTCGACCCGACCGGGCGCGGCGACGACTTCCTGCGCGTCGCCTTCGTCGAGGTCGACGGAGCCGTCGTCGAGCTGATGCAGTACGGCGACCCGGACGAGACCGGATGGTTCTGATGCAGCCGAAGCTGCGCGTCGAGGGTGCGTCGAAGGTCTACGCCGGCAAGAGCGGCGCCGTCCCCGCCCTCGAGGACCTCTCGCTCGAAGTCGCCGAGGGCGAGCTGATCACGATCCTCGGGCCGAGCGGCTGCGGCAAGACGACGCTCCTCTGGGCGATGTCCGGCCTGCATGCGCTCACGAGTGGCCGCATCACCCTGGACGGAACGGAGGTGGACGGGCCCCGGCCGCACGAGATCGGAGTGATCTTCCAGGAGGCGAACCTGCTGCCCTGGCGCAACCTCCGCCAGAACATCGAGTTCCCGTTCGAGATCAAGAGGAAGCCGGTCGACCGGGCGCGCGTCGACGCGCTCCTCGAGGAGACAGGCCTGGCGGAGTTCGCGGGCTCGATGCCGCGCGAGCTCTCGGGCGGCATGCAGCAGCGTGCGTCGATCGTGCGCGCGCTCGCACAGAACCCGCAGGTGCTGCTGATGGACGAGCCGTTCGGCGCGCTCGATGCCTTCACGCGCGACGAGATGAACCTGCTGCTGCTCCGGCTCTGGCACGAGAGCGGCAAGACGATCGTCTTCGTCACGCACAACATCTCCGAGGCGATCTTCCTCGCCGACCGCGTCGTCGTGCTCACGCCGCGCCCAGGCCGGCTCGCACACATCTACGACATCGAGCTGCCACGGCCGCGGACGATCGAGATGACGTTCGAGCCCGGCTTCATCGAGCTCGTACAGGACATGAAGCGCACGGTCGAGACCGGCGGCCACGCAGTCCTGGAGGTGACGTGAGCAACGTCCCGAGCGAGCTGCGCGACGACATCCCGACCTTCGACAACCGGCCGGCGTCGAGCGACCACGGCCCGATCGACTGGACGGGTCTCACCTCGGTGCGCATGGCCAGGAGCGCGGTGGAGATCGGCACGATCGTCGGCCTCGCCGCCGCGATCTTCTTCGGGCTCGAGGCGATCCTGCGCTGGACGAACACGCCGACGTACGTCTTCCCGAAGCCGATCGACGTCGTGCGCGTGCTCTGGAACGAGTTCGCATCTGTCTTCGCCCACCACCTCTGGGTGACGATGTACGAGTTCCTCGCCGGCTACGCAATCGGATCGGCCGTGGGGCTCGTGCTCGCCGCGCTGATCACCCAGAAGCCGTTCGCCGAGAAGGTGATCGCGCCGTACATCCTGATCATGGTGACGACGCCGATGATCGCGCTCGTCCCGTTCCTGCGGCTGAAGATGGGCTTCGGCTCGTGGCCCCTGATCATCGCCGTGGGGCTTGCGTCGGGGCCGATGGTGATGCTCAACTCCGCGACGGGATTCCGTCGCACAGACCTGGCGAAGATCGCGCTCGCGCGCTCCTACGGCGCGTCGACACTCCAGATCTTCCGCAAGATTCGCTTCCCGCTCGCGCTGCCGATGATCATCGTCGGCTTCATGGTCGGGTCGATCTTCGGGCTCCTGACCGCCGTCGGCGGCGAGATGGTTGCCCCGAGCGAGGCTGGGGGGCTCGGCGAGAGGCTCGTCTACTACTCGTCGCTGGCACGGATGGACGAGTTCGGCGCGGTGATCGCGATCGTCGCCGCTCTCGGTGTGGGCATCTACGTCCTGTTCTATTTCATCGGGAAGCGATGGGCCAGTTGGGAGGCCTAGTCGTCCCGGAAGGAGGAGGCATGTACGAAGGCACGATGTCGCGCCGCGAAGTGCTGAAGCGCGGCGTGCAGGGCGCAGCCGTTCTGTCCGCCGGGTCGCTTCTCAACGCCGGGAGCGCGTTCGGGCGCTCGTCTGCGTCGCTCGAGACCGTCCGCTGGATCTCGCCCCGCGGGACGCTTCAGGTGATGGACGACTTCAACCTCTGGGTCCCGCTCAAGATGGGGTACTTCAAGTCGCTCGGGATCGACGCGAAGCTGATCGCCGGCTCCGTGACCGACGCGCTCGCGTCCACGAAGTTCGTCGCGCAGAACAAGGCGGACATGGGCTACCCGTCGCCCGGCGTGCTGACCGCGTCGATCGACAGCGGCATCGCCGTCAAGTCGGTCTGGGACGTGATCTCGGGGCAGGTCTTCGACTTCGCCCTGCCGGTGAACAGCACGATCAAGTCGCCCAAGGACCTGAAGGGCAAGTCGATCGCGCTCGGCAGCTCGGGCTGGAAGGTGATCGTCGACCCGATGCTCGTCGAGCTCGGCATCGACCCGAAGTCGGTCCATTACGTGGCCGTGGGCGCGTCGTGGACGCAGGCCGCCGCGACGGGCAAGGCCGACGCCGCGCTTGCCTGGGAGGGGCTCCGCCACCAGCTCGCCGGCCAGGGCCTGAAGCTGAAGTACCTGATCGGCACGTCGTGGTCGAAGTTCCCGTCGAACGTGTACTCGGTCCGTGCCTCCGACCTCAACGACCCGGCCAAGACTGACCTCTACACACGCTTCCTCCAGGGCGTCGTTATGGGCCTCGAGTTCACGAAGGCGAACCCGCGGGCGGCCGCCCAGATCACGTACGGCTCACTCCCCGACCTGCGGAAGACGCTCAAGCCGCAGCTCGCGCTCGACTCGATGCTCGAGCTCGCGCACGCCTACGGCACGAGCCATCTGAAGGGACAGGGCTGGGGCTACAACGATGCGAAGGGCTGGAACAACTACCTGAAGGTCGTCCACGGCCTCGGGCAGACGAAGAAGCTCCTGCCGACGAGCGACGTGATCACAAACGACCTCCAGGGGCCCGCGAACAAGCAGGCCGACGTCGCCCGCGCGCGCAAGGACGCAAAGGCGTTCAAGCTCGACAAGGCCTTCGCAGCGACGACGGTCCGAGCCGGCTTCAAGATGTAGTCGACCGATGCGGGGCGCTCATCGACGAGCGCCCCGCACCCTTCTCACGACGGAGGCGTCGATGGCAAAACCTCTCGCGGGTCACACGAACTCGTACCACACCTACTCGCACGACGAGGCCCTCCAGGGCATCGCCGAGGCGGGCTACACCGCCGTCGAGCTGTCGGCCGTGCCGGGGTGGACGGAGCACGTCGACCTCGACGGCGACCAGGGCGAGCTACGCAGCAAGCTCGCGGGCTACGGGCTCGAGCCGGTCAGCCTGTCGGCCCACTCCGACCTGACGACGGCGGACGGGCTCGCGCACGGGATCAAGGCCGTGCGCTGGGCCGCCGAGTACGGGATCACGATCGTCAACACCGCCGTCGGCGGGCACCAGTCGGCCGACGAGAACGAGGCCGCCTTCCTCGCGAACATCGGCGCTATGGCCGACGAAGCCGAGAAGGCAGGGATCACGATCGGCCTCGAGATCCACGGCGACATCATGGCCTCGGGCGCCGTCACGCTGCCGTTACTGGAGAAGATCGGGCGCGACTGTGTCGGGATCAACTACGACACGGCGAACGTCGTCTTCTACTCCGGCGACACTGCGCTGGAAGACGTCCCGAAGGTCATCGACCAACTCGTCCACGTCCACCTGAAAGAGTCCAAGGGCGGCAAGGGCGTCTGGAACTTCGGCGAAATCGGCACCGGCGACGTCGACTTCGCCGGCGTCCTCGCGATCCTCCGCGACGCGGGCTACGACGGGCCGTACTCGGTCGAGCTCGAGTTCTCCGGCGAGCCGTGGCCGCCGCTCGCCGAGGTCAACGCCGCGATGCGCGGCTCGCGGGAGCACCTCAACGCGCTGGGCCTGCAATGAAGCGCTACATGCCCGAGATGACGAACCTCCAGGTGCGCGAGTACATGGAGGGCGGCGGCCGCACCGTGCTCGTCCCAGTTGGATCGACCGAGGACCACGGCGACCACGGGCCGCTCTGGACGGACGTCTACATCCCGCTCGAGGTGTGCAAGCGCGCCGCCGTAGAGCTCGACGCGCTCGTCGGGCCGCCGGTGCCGTTCGGGCTCGCGCCCGATCACCGCGGCGCAAGCGGGATCATCTACGTCCGCCTCGCGACGTTCATCTCGATGCTGCGCGACATCTGCGTCTCGCTCGCAGAGGCCGGCTTCGAGCGGATAGCGCTCGTCAACGGACACTACGTCAACACGACTGCGATGCAGTACGCGGCCGCGGAGATGTTCGACGACCTCCCACGCGGCGTCCGCGTCTACCCGTTCGCGTACTGGCAGGGGCTCAAGCCCGACGAGGCCGAGGCCTACCTCTCGGGAAGCGCGGGTCTGCACGCGAACGTCGGCGAGACCTCCGCTGTGCTGGCGATCGACCCCGACCTGTGTGACATGGAGCGCGTGCGCGACTTCGTGCCGGAGCTCGACGGCTTCACGAACCACCCGCTGGCGCTGCTCGACCCGGTCTTCCTCTCGACGCCAGGCTCGTTCTGGGCGCTCCTCGAGGAGGGCGGCGGTGTCTGGGGCAATCCGAGCGAGTCGACGGTCGAGAAGGGCGAGCAGTTCCTCCAGTGGGGCGCGACCTCGGTCGTCAACCTCGTACGCGACATGGAGACGATGCACAACCGGATCGCACCGGGCTACGAGCGCTTCCGGCAGCCGCGCGAGTGATCACGATCGCGATCCTCGGCGGCGGCTTCATGGGGGCCTCGCACGCCGCGAACTACCGCACGCTCGGTGATCGGGTGCGCGTCAAGACGGTCGCGTCGCACCGGAGCGACCGTGCCGTCGCCGTCGCGGAGTCGGTGGGCGCGGAGCTCACCGACGATCTCGAGTCGGCGCTCCTTGACCCGGAGGTCGACGCTGTCGACATCTGCCTGCCGACGCCGCTGCACCGCGAGGCGGCCGAGGCGGCTCTCGCGGCCGGCAAGCACGTCCTGCTCGAGAAGCCGATCGCGCTGACGCTGGAGGACGCCGACGCGATCGTCGTCGCCGCTGCGCGGAGCGGCCGCCTCTTCATGGTCGGGCTCGTGCTGCGCTTCTGGCCGGAGTACGTCGAGCTCCAGCGGCGACTCGCCGGCGGGGAGCTCGGCCGGCCGCTCTCGGTGTCGGCGGTGCGCCTGTCGCCGCCGGCGGACTGGAACGACTGGATGGCCGACCCGGCCAAGTCGGGCGGCGTTCCCGTCGACCTGCTGATCCACGACTTCGACCAGATGAACTGGCTGCTCGGAACGCCGCGCCGCGTGTTCGCGCGCGCGCCGCGTCCCGACCACGTGCTGGCGGTCGTCGAGTACGACGACGCCCACGGGATCGCCGAGGGATCGATGGCGATGCCGAAGGCCTACCCGTTCTCGAGCAGCGTGCGGGTGCTCGCCGAGGGCGGCGTCGCCGAGTACGCGTTCAGCGCGGCACCGGCCGAGGGCGGCGGCAACGTCGGTGCCAGCGACGCGCCGCGGGGGCTGCGGCTCTATCTGAGATCGCGCGGCGAGCCGGTGTCGGTGCCGGTCGAGCCTGCCGACCCGTGGGGCCCCGAGATCGCGTACTTCGTGGACTGCGTCGAGCAGGGCCGTACGCCCGAGCAGGGCACCGGTGCCCAGGCGCGCGCGGCGCTCGCGGTCTCGCTGGCTGCGGCGCGCTCGCTCGAGAGCGGTCGCCCCGAAGACGTCTAGTGCGGCGTCTCCCAACGTTTCACCTGAAACTGACGTCCCGTGACGCCGCACTATCCGGCCGCTCCGCGGCCGGTTGATCGGCCGCGCCGGCTTGCGTTCCGGCGGACTCCCGTC
>JBGQKY010000103.1:0-8959 GCA_041499745.1 Gaiellaceae bacterium | reverse complement strand
GTGGTTGTAGACGACGTCGAGGATCACCTCGATCCCGGCACCGTGCAACGCCTTGACCATCCCCTTGAACTCGCGGACCTGCTCGCCGCGCCTCCCAGTCGCCGCATAGAGGGCGTGCGGCGCGAGGAAGCCGATCGACGAGTAGCCCCAGTAGTTCGTCAGGCCGCGACCGTGCAGGAAGCTCTCATCGATGATGTGGTGCACCGGCAGCAGCTCGACCGCCGTGACACCGAGGCTCTTCAGGTACTCCAGCGCGGGGACGGCGGCGAGGCCGGCGTAGGTGCCGCGGAGGTCTTCGCGCACGACCGGGTGCAGCTTCGTGAACCCCTTCGTGTGCGTCTCGTAGATGACCATCTCGTTCCAGGGATGCTTCGGCGGCCGGTCGTCCTCCCAGTCGAAGCTCGGGTCGATCACGATGCACTTCGGAATCGCGTCGCAATCGTCCTCGTCGTCGATGAAGAGATCCGCGTCGTCGTCGAGGCTCGGGACGTACGGGAGCACGTTCGCGGCGTCCCAGTCGACCGCTCCCTCGATCGCCTTCGCGTAGGGATCGATCAGGAGCTTGTGCGGGTTGAACCGCTTGCCGGACACCGGGTCGTAGTCGCCGTAGACGCGGTAGCCGTACCGCTGTCCCGGCCCGATCCCGGGGATGTAGCAATGCCAGTTGAACGCCTCCCGTTCGACAAGCGGGATCCGCGTCTCCTGGTCGCCGCCGTCGAACAGGCACAGCTCGACGCGCTCCGCGTTCTCCGTGAAGATCGCGAAGTTCGTGCCCCGGCCGTCCCAGGTCGGGCCGAGCGGGAACGGGTGGCCGGGCCAGACGTCCATCAGCGACGAATCTCTACCTGCTTCGCCGCGAAGTTCGCGACGAGCTCGGTCATTCCGCGGCGAAGACGGAGGAGCTTACGGCCCTCGTCGGCCTCGAGCACCTCGAGCTCGCGCGGCAGCTCCGCGCGCAGCGCAAGCAGCTCGCGATAGAGCGGGTCGGGCTCGGCGGGCGCGAGCTTCGAGCGCAGGAACGTCTCGACAGCCTGTGGATCGGGGACGTCCTCACCGGAGAAGGCGGAGAAGGCCTCGAACTCCTTCCGCCTGCCGGCGCGCGTCGCCTCGGCGATGGTGGGGTCGATGTGGTCGGTGAAGAACTGGAATGGTCGCTGCTCGACGTGCTCCTCGCCCATGAAGAGGAGCGGCGTGCAGGGCGAGAAGAGCGTCACTGCGGCCGCAACCTTCAGGGCGTCGGGCGAGAGGCGGTCGCCGACGCCTCGGTTCCCAACCTGGTCGTGGTTCTGTGCGCACACGACGAGCCGGCGCGGATCGCGACCGCCGCCGCGAAGATCCTCCGCGAGGCGGCGCACCGACCCGTATCCCTTGTAGTAGCCCTCCCGTTCGCCGGTGAGGAGCACGTGGAGGTGGTGATGCGTACTGTCGGCCCACTGCGCGTCATGTCCCCACTCTTCGATCGGCTTCCAGTTGCCGACCTCCATCTCGGAGATGACGAGCGCCTGCGGGTTCGCCTCATGCACGCGCTCGGCGAGCTCGGCGCAGATGTGATGCGGCGTGTCGTCGAAGATCGCGTGCACGGCGTCCAGCCGCAGTCCGTCGACGTGGTAGTCGCGCACCCATTGCTCCGCGTTCTGGATCGCCCACTCGCGTACCCACCGCCGCTCGTAGTCGATCGCGTCGCCCCAGAACGTGTCGTGCTTCGGCGAGAAATACGGCGCGAGTGCCGTCAACGCCTCGTTGCCGGGGCCGACGTGGTTGTAGACGACGTCGAGGATCACGGCGAGGCCCTCACTGTGAGCCGCATCGACAAGTCGGGCGAGACCTTCCGGCCCGCCGTAGGCGGGATGAGGCGCGTAGAGATAGAGCCCGTCGTAGCCCCAGCCGCGCTCGCCCGGAAACGTCGCGACCGGCATCGGCTCGATCGCGGTCACGCCGAGCTTGCGCAGGCCGCGTAGGCGCGGGATCACGCCATCGAACGTCCCTTCGTCGGAGAACGTGCCGACGTGCAGCTCGTAGAGGACGAGCTCGTCGAGCTCGACGCCCCGCCGGCCTGCGTCCGTCCACTCGAACGCGCCCGGGTCGACGACCTGCGAGGGGCCGCGCACACCGTGCGGCTGGTAGCGGGAGCACGGGTCCGGGTACGTCTCGGCGCCGTCGACCGCCAGACGGTACTGATCGCCGGCGCGGCCGGGAAAGCGTCCGGTGTAGAGCCCGTCCGCTCCCCGCTCGAGCGGGTGCGCCCCGTCCGCCGTGTGCACCGCGAGCGTCCCGGCACTCGGCGCCCACACCGTCAGCTCGACGGTGCCGTCGGCGTGCGGGACCGCGCCCAGCCGCGGTCTCCCTTCGGACTCCGAATGACGCACAGCCGCACTCAACGACCGACGGCGTACCCCTGCATGCCACGCGGGTTGGCGCCCGCCTTCAGCTGTCCGTCCGGCTCCCGGCCGACGGCGCTCACGCGGCCGAGCGACCAAGGTGCCGACACGTCGACGTCGTGACCGCGGCCCAGCAATCCGTCGATCGTCGCCGCTCCGACACGCTCCTCGACGGCCACATGCCGAGCGCGCATCCCGCGCGGGTAAAAAGAGCTCGGGAACGCTTCCGTGTGATGGCCTGGAGCGTCGATTGCCGCTTGGAGATCCATCCCGAAATGCACGTGCGCAAGGAACGTGTTGAGCGTCCACTGATCCTGCTGGTCGCCGCCGGGAGTGCCGAGGGCGAGGTACGGCTCGCCGTCTCGCGCGACGAGCGTCGGCGAGAGGGTCGTCCGCGGGCGCTTGCCGGGCTCGAGTGAGTTCGGGAGCCCTTCTTCGAGCCAGAACATCTGTGCACGCGTTCCGAGGCAGAAGCCGAGCTCGGGAATCACCGGCGCGCCCCACAGCCAGCCGCCGCTCGGCGTCGCCGCGACCATGTTTCCGAAGCGGTCGACCACGTCGATGTGCACGGTGTCGCCGCGCGTCGGCTCGCCGACGCCGGGTGCGACGGGCGCGCCGTGTACCGGCGACGGCAACCGCGGCTCGCGCCGGCCCGGCGAGCCGGGGCGCAGATCGGGCGAGGACTCGTCGCCGATCAGCGTGCGGCGCTCGTCTGCGTATGCGCGCGACAGCAGCTCGTCGATCGGGACGTCGGCGAACTCGGGGTCTCCGTACCACGCCTCCCGGTCGGCGAATGCGAGCTTCGCGCACTCCGTCACGGTGTGCACGTATTCGGCGCTCACGTGCCCCATCGCCGCGAGGTCGAACCCCTCGAGCAGGCGCAACTGCTGCAGGAACACCGGCGCCTGGCTCCACGGGCCCGCCTTCAGGACTGTGAGTCCGTGATAGTCAACCGAAAGCGGGACCTCGTAGGACGGCCGCCAGTCGCGCAGGTCGCCCGCAGCGAGCAGCCCCCGGTGGCGCGTGCCGGAACTGTCCATCCATTCCTCCTCCTGGAAGCGGAGGAAGGCGTCGGCCACGAACCCGCTGTACCAGCAGTCGAGCGCCGCTTCGATCTCGCCGTCCGACTCGTCGAGAATACGCCGGTACGTTGCAGCGAGCTGTGGGTTGCGATGGAGCGTCCCCGGTTCCGGCACCGGCAGGTAGACCTCGGCCGACGTCGTCCACTCGTCGCGGAACAGCTGCTCGACGTTCCGGATCGCGCCCGCGATCTGCGGCAGCAGCGGGTACCCGTCCTCCGCGTAGCCGATCGCGAAGCGCAGCACGTCGCGAAGCGGCAGCGTGCCGTGGTCGCGAAGCATCGTGAGCCAGCCGCCGAACGAGCCTGGCACGACCGCCGCGAGCGGGCCCGTACCGGGAACGAGAGAGAGGCCGAGCTCGTCGCGGTAGTGCGCGATCGTTGCCGCGCGTGGAGCGGGGCCTTGCGCCGACAGCACGACGGGGTCGCCGCCGGCCGGCCACAGCAGCGCCGGCAGGTCGCCTCCCGGTCCGTTCAGATGCGGCTCGACCACCTGGAGCGTGAACCCGGCGGCGACAGCCGCGTCGAACGCGTTGCCTCCCTGCTCGAGCACGGCCATCCCGGCGGCCGACGCCAGCCAGTGCGTCGACGCGACCATGCCGAAGATGCCGCGAAGCTCTGGGCGGGTGGTGAACATCGTTCGAGACGATAGTCCGTCCGCCGGAGCGTTAACCCTCCTACGCGCCTAACCGGACGAGCTTGGCGTCCGTGAACATCCCCGGCGGCGGCGGCTTCACGTGGACGGGCCGGCCGAACGCGAAGAGCCTCGCGGAGAGCGAGAGCGTCGTGGACCGGTCGGCGGTGCGGCCGGTGATCACCAGCCGGTGCACGAGGCCGTCGCGACCGACGTAGGCCGAGATTCGCAGTTCGCGGTACTCCGTCCCGCCGGTGAGTCGTGCGAGGGACGAGCGTACGACGGGGTTGTCGTAGGCAGCCGAGCCGCGATAGAGCCGCGAACCGGGGCCGGTCGGGGTCATTCGTGCCCTGCCGAGAACCCGAAGGAGCGGCGCCGGCGTCAGCGCGTGCACGGCCTTCAGCTTCGCAGAGCCCGGCGAGAGATCGGCGACGTGCACCCGCAGCCAACGCAGCTTGTCGAAGCCGACGACGGTGCTCGGCGCCCGCTCGTACAAAAACGGACCGAGAAGAAGGGTGGCGCCGTTCGCGGCCGGCATCTTCGCACCGCTCAATATCAGCCGGACGGAGATCGTCTCGCCGCTCTGCTGTCCTCGAACGCGCAGCTCGAGTGGCAGCGCGTCCTTCGTGATCCGCACCTTGAACACGTACCGCTTCGACTGAGTCGCCGCAGTCCGCAGGAGCGCCGCCCGCAGGCCTGGCTTGGGCGCCGCCGACGCACCCGCGGCGACTGCCGCGACGAGGACGATCGACCCGATGAATGCCGCCTTGCGCGTGCTTCCCCCCTGAACGATCGGTGTCTCGGCAAAACCTCCGATCCGCAGATTCCTGCTACTCCGGGACGAGCCAGACCGCTCCGAGGGGCGGCAGCGTCAAGAGGCCGGAGAACAGCTGGTCGTGCCAGGGGACCGCCTCGGCCTCGACGCCACCCAGGTTCCCGATGCCCGAGCCGCCGTAGTACGTGGAGTCGCTGTTCAGGAGCTCCTTCCACCGACAGCACATGGGCATTCCCACGCGGTACTCGTAGCGTGGAACGGGCGAGAGGTTCATGACGCAGACCACCGGCCTCTCCCCCGCGGCGTCGAGCCGCGCGAAGGCAAGCACGTTGTTCGCGGCGTCGTTCGCCTCGAGCCAGCGGAACCCCTTCGGTTCGAAGTCGACCTCGTACAGCGCCGGCTCCGATCGGTAGATGCGGTTGAGGTCGCGGACGAGCGACTGCACGCCGTGGTGCTCGACGTATTCGAGCAGGTTCCAGTGGAGCGAGCCGTCGTGGTTCCACTCCTCCCACTCGGCGAGCTCGCCGCCCATGAAGAGCAGCTTCTTGCCCGGATGCGCCCACATGTACGTGTAGAGCGAGCGGAGGTTCGCGAACTTCTGCCAGCGGTCGCCGGGCATCTTGTCGAGCAGCGACTTCTTGCCGTGCACGACCTCGTCGTGCGAGAGCGGCAGGATGAAGTTCTCGCTGAACGCGTACATCATCGAGAAGGTCAGCGTGTGATGGTGGAAGCGACGGTAGACGGCGTCCTTCTGGAAGTACGTCAACGTGTCGTGCATCCAGCCCATGTTCCACTTGAACCCGAAGCCGAGTCCGCCGAGATAGACCGGGCGCGACACGCCGGGCCACGCGGTCGACTCCTCCGCTGCCGTGGTGATTCCCGGCTCGCGGCCGTAGACGGTCACGTTGACCTCTTTCAGGAAATCGACCGCCTCGAGGTTCTCACGCCCGCCGAATTCGTTGGGAAGCCATTCGCCTTCCTTGCGCGAGTAGTCGAGGTAGAGCATCGAAGCGACGGCGTCGACGCGCAGGCCGTCGATGTGATGCTCCTTGAGCCAGTACAGCGCGTTCGAGAACAGGAAGTTCTTCACCTCGGTGCGCGACAGGTTGAAGATCAGGGTGCCCCAGTCCGGGTGCGTCCCGCGGCGCGGATCCGAGTGCTCGTACAGGTGCGTCCCGTCGAACGTCGCGAGCGCCCAGTCGTCGCGCGGGAAGTGCGCCGGCACCCAGTCGAGCAGCACGCCGATTCCGTTCTGGTGCATTCGATCGACGAATGTGCGGAAGTCGTCGGGCTTGCCGAAGCGCGAGGTCGGCGCGTAGTAGCCGGAGACCTGGTAGCCCCACGAGCCCGAGAAGGGGTGCTCCATGATCGGCATCAGCTCGATGTGGGTGAAGCCGAGGTCCGCGACGTAGTCGGAGAGCTCGTCGGCAAGCTCCAGGTAGTTGAGCGAGCGGTCGCCGTCGAGGGGGTTGCGGCGCCACGAGCCGAGATGCACCTCGTAGATCGACATCGGCTCGTGTAGCGCATCGCTCTTCGCACGGCGCTCGAGCCACTCGGCGTCGGCCCATTCGTGGCGCGACCGGTGAACGACCGACGCGTTTCCGGGCGGCACCTCCGCGTAGAACGCCACCGGGTCGGCCTTGATGCGCAGCCGGTTGTCCTGCGTCCGGATCTCGAACTTGTACTTCGCGTCATCGCCGAGGTCGGGGATGAAGAGCTCCCAGATGCCGGACGACCCGAGTGAGCGCATGCGGTGAAGGCGCCCGTCCCACGAGTTGAAGTCGCCGACGACCGCAACGGAGCGTGCGTTCGGCGCCCAGACGGCGAAGGAGGTTCCGGTGACGCCGTCGATCTCGCGGACGTGCGCCCCGAGCCGCGTGTAGAGATCCTCGTGTCGCCCCTCCATCACGAGATGGATGTCGAGCTCGCCGAGCGTCGGCAGGAAGGCATACGGATCGCGGACGGTGTACGTGCTGCCGTCGTGGTAGCGCACCTCGAGCTCGTACGCGAGCGGCAGCTTCGCCTTGGGCAGCATCGCTTCCCAGAGCCCGCTCGCGTCCTTCAGCGTCGCTTCGACACCCTGCGGCTGGATGCGCACGGCCTTCGCCTCGGGCCGATATGTGCGCACGACGACGCCGCCGCCGTCCGCCTCGTGGGCGCCGAGGATGCTGTGCGGGTCTGCGCCGAGCTCGATCATGGCGTCGCGGCCACTTGCTCCATGAGACGCTGTATCCCGGCGACCGGGATCCGAACCCACTCGGGCCGGTTGTCGACCTCGTAGCGGAGCTCGTACACGGCCTTCTCGAGCTCGTAGACCGCAAGCAGGCGCTCGATCGCGACCGACCCCGCGGGCAGCAGAGTCGGGTCGGCCGTCGCCAGGTACCCCTCGAGGAACCGCGCGCGCGCCTGCTCCTCCCAGCCTTCAGGCGCCGGTGTGCCGCGGAGCAACTCGGCGGCGCTCGCCGCGTACGCGAACGAGCGGAGCATCCCTGCGACGTCGCGCAGCGGCGAGCGCTTGCGCCGGCGCTCGGTGAGCGAGCGCATCGGCTCGCCCTCGAAGTCGAGGACCACCCAGTCTTCCCCGGCCCACAGAGTTTGGCCGAGGTGGTAGTCGCCGTGCGTGCGGATGATCTTTCCGGCCGCACCTGCATGCGTGAGCAGCCGCAACTGCTCGCGCACCTCCTCACCGCGTCCGAGAATCGGCTCGAGGCGATCGTCGCCCTCCGGCAGCGTGAGGAAGACCTTCTCGATCTCCTCGTCGACCGTCGCAGTGAGCAGCCCGAGCGCCTCGACGCTCGGTGTCTCCGGGGCGAACGCGGGGTCGTTCGAGTCGGATCCGAGCACGGTGTGCATCTCGCCGGTGACCTGGCCGAGCCGGTGGACCCGCTCGAGGAACGCCTCCGGCGCGGCGCCGATCTCTTCGAGCGCGAGCTCCCAGCCGTCCTTCCCGTTCAAGACGTATTCCTGGAGGATGCCGAGCGTCGCGCCGAGCGGCCCGCCCGAGTACGCGTACCACCCGCCGAGCGAGGCGATGTTCGCGAAGCCGTGCTCAGTGAGAAAGCGCAGCATCTCGAGCTCGGGATTGATGCCGGGCTCGAGCCGGCGGAAGACCTTCAAGATCACCTCGTCGTCGAAGACCACCGAGGTGTTCGACTGCTCGGCGCCGACCGGGCGCGCGTCGAGCAGCTCGCGGCCGAGGCCGGCGAAGCCCTCGACCGGGCGGAACTCGACCGTGCCTTCGGTGCCCTGCAACGTGAGCCCGGCCCGCATCGCGTGCACGAGCTCGCGGGCGGCGGCCGGGTCTCCGAGCCCGTCGATGTCGTTCTCGCCGTGCAGCAGCTGGTAGATGTCGTGCGCGCCCGTGTCGTAGCGCATCTCGACGAGGGCGAGCGCGAAGTACGGCTCGGTCGTGCGCAGCTGGACGACGTCGAGCTCCTGCGAGTGCGCCACCGCACGCGACTTCGCCCCGTACCAGCGCTGCTGCGTGACGTACTCGATGACCGCGTACTCGTCGAAGGTCATTCCCCGGCCTTCAGCTGGAACCAGAAGAATCCACGCGGCGCGAGCGTCAGCAAGTAGGGCAGCTCCCCGATCGCCGGGAAGCGTGTGCGCCCCAGCATTTCCTCCGGCACCATACCCGCGAACTGGGAGAGGTCCAGCTCGACCGCCTGCGCAGATCGGGCGAGATTGTGCACGCACAGCACGATGTCCTCTTCCCAGCGCCTGATGTGCGCGAAGATCTTCGTGTTCTCGGCTCGGAGCGGCTCGTACGAGCCGAGACCGAAGACCGGATGCTCCTTGCGGAGCGCGATGAAGCGGTGGATCCAGCGCAGGAGCGAGGTCGGGGTGCGGAGTTGCGCCTCGACGTTCACCGCCTGGTAGCCGTAGACCGGATCCATCAACGGCTGGAGGTACAGCTGCGCCCAGTCCGCGCGCGAGAAGCCCGCGTTCCGGTCGCCCGTCCACTGCATCGGCGTGCGCACGCCGTCGCGGTCGCCGAGGTAGACGTTGTCGCCCATGGCGATCTCGTCGCCGTAGTAGAGGACCGGCGAGCCCGGGAGCGAGAAGAGAATCGCGTGCATGAGCTCGATCTC
>JBGQKY010000102.1:0-9151 GCA_041499745.1 Gaiellaceae bacterium | reverse complement strand
TTCGTCTTCTCGATGCTGCTGCTCGTGCAGGGCGGCAACCTGCTGCTCCTGCTTGTCGGCTGGGGCCTCGTCGGTCTCAGCTCCTACCTGCTGATCGGGTTCTGGCACGAGCGCCCGAGCGCCGTCGCCGCAGCGAAGAAGGCGTTCGTGATGAACGCGTTCGGCGACGCGACGATGGCGCTCGCCTTTTTCATCCTGATCGCGCACACAGGGTCGCTGTCGTTCGCCGACGCGTTCCATGTGCACCTGTCATCGACCACGATGAACCTCGTCGCGCTCGGCCTGCTCGGCGGCGCAGCGGCGAAGTCGGCGCAGATCCCGCTCCACACCTGGCTGCCGGACGCGATGGAGGGCCCGACGCCGGTCTCCGCCCTCATCCACGCGGCGACGATGGTCACGGCCGGCGTCTATCTGATCGCGCGCACCCATCCGATCTTCGAGCAGGCCCGCACGATCGAGCTCGTCGGCGCCGGCATCGGCGCCCTGACGCTGCTCGTCGCGGGGCTGATCGCGCTCGTGCAGACCGACATCAAGCGCGTGATCGCGTACTCGACGATGTCGCAGATCGGCTACATGTTCATGGCCGCCGGCATCGGCTCGTACGCGACCGGGATGTTCCACCTGATGACGCACGCGTTCTTCAAGGCGCTGCTCTTCTTGGCGGCAGGCGTCGTGATCCACGCACTCGCCGGCGAGCAGGACATCCGCAAGATGGGCGGCATCGGCCGGTCGATGCCGTTGACCCGCTGGTTGTTCCTTGTCGGCGCGCTCGCGCTCGTGGGCGTGCCGCCGTTTTCGGGCTTCTTCTCGAAGGACTCGATCATCGCCGCGGCGCTGCACGCGAGCTGGTACGGCGTCGTCTTCTGGGTCGTCGCGCTGATCGGGACGTTCCTGACCGGCCTCTACACGTTCCGGCTGTACTTCATCGTGTTCGGCACACCGCAAAAAGCCGGGTCTGACCCTCATCTCCACGACGGCAGGGAAGGGCCGCTGACGATGCTCGTGCCCGTCGGGATCCTCGCCGTGCTCGCGGCGTTCGGCGGCTGGATCCAGTTCGCCCCGTTCTGGCATCCGCTGACGAGCTGGCTCGAACCGGTGGCGGCGACGCTTCGCATCGCGGAGCCGTCGGGCTGGGAGGAGCTCGTCACGTCGGTGCTCGCCGTGACGCTCGGACTCGCCGGCATCGGCACGGCCTGGGCGTTCTACGAGCGCCGGCTCGCGACGGTGCCGAGCTTCCCGGCGCTCCAGCGGGTGCTCGAGCACAAGTTCTACTTCGACGAGTTGTACGACGCGCTCTTCTACCGGCCGACCGTCGCGCTCACTGGCTTCCTGCGCCGCGAGGTCGAGGAGCCGGTCATGCTCGCCGGCGGCCCCGATCTCGGCGAGAGCGTGTTCGACGCCGGCCGCCTCGTCCGCCGCCTTCAGACCGGCCTGCTGCGCACCTACGTCCTCGCCCTCGGCATGGGCACGGCGGTCATCGCCGTCGTCTTCTTGACGGTGCGATGACGATCGCCGACTTCACCTCGCTTCTCGTCTGGCTGCCGTTCGGCGCCGCGATCGCGATCTGGGTGCTGCCGCTCTCGCGCTACGCAACCGGCTCGCTTGCCGTGCTCGTCTCGCTCCTCGAGGTCGGCCTATGGATCCAGCAGGCCGCGCACTTCGACTTCTCCCACGGTGGCATCCAGTTCGAGCAGCGGGCCCGGTGGATCGGCGACCTCGGCGTCTCCTACCACGTCGGCGAGTACGGCTTCTCGCTCTGGCTCGTCGGGCTGACGGTCGTCGCGATGGCGGCCGCCATCGGCTACGGCTTCTGGGTCGGCCGCGAGCGGCCGCGTGCCTACTTCGGGCTGATGCTCTTCCTCACGGGCGCGACTGTCGGCGTCTTCGTCGCGCAAGACCTGCTCCTCTTCTATGCGTTCTTCGAGGCGATGCTGATCCCGCTCTACGTGCTCGTCGGTGTGTGGGGCGGTGCGGGCCGGCTCGGTGCGACGGTGAAGTTCGTCATCTACACGATGGCCGGCTCGCTCCTCATGCTCGCCTCGCTCATCGTCTACGGGCTCCAGGCCGGAACGTTCGACCTCGTCGACGGGCCCACGAGCGTGAGCCGGTGGGTCTTCCTCGGCTTCATGTTCGCGTTCGTGATCAAGGCGCCGCTCTTCCCGTTCCACGGCTGGCTGCCGGACGCGTACCGCGAGGCGCCGCCGGAGGTGACGGCGGTGCTTTCGGGCGTGATCGCGAAGGCGGGCGTCTACGGCATGCTCCGGATCGCGATCGCGAAGTTCCCCGAGCCGACGTCGTACTACCGGACGCTCATGCTCGCTCTCGGCGCCGCTGCGCTCGTCTACGGCTCGGTGCTCGCTTTCCGGTCGACGAGCTTCCGTGGAGTCGTCGCGTACTCGTCGCTGGCGCAGTCCGGGCTGATCGCGATCGGGCTCTTCTCCGGCACGAACCTCGGCTACGACGGAGCGGTGCTCCAGATGATCGCGCACGGCCTCGTGTCGACCGTGCTGTTCCTGATCGCCGGCACGGTCGAGCGCCGCACGACGACCGACGAGTTCGCGCTGCTCGGCGGGATGGCGAAGGGCCGGCCGGCGCTCGCGACGCTGCTGCTGACCGTCGGCGTGATCTCGCTCGCCGTGCCCGGATCAGCCGCATTTGCAGGGGAGTTCCTGATCCTCGCCGGCGCGTTCCAGCGAGCCTGGTGGTGGGCGGCGATCGGTGCGGCTGCGATGGTGCTCGCAGCGATGTACATGCTGCGCCTGATCTCGGCTGTGCTGCACGAGGCGCGCGGCTCGACCGTCGGCGACGAGGCGCTCGATCTCCGGCCGGGTGAGCTCGCGCTCGTCGTCCCGCTCGTCGGAGTCCTGCTCGCGCTCTCGGTGTGGCCGGCAGGCATCTCCCACAACTCGTTCGGGGGCGACCAGCCCACGCAGTCGGTGGAGGCCCAGTTCAAGTGATCAACACGCCGTCCGTCGACTGGTTCTCGATCTCGACGATCCTCGTGCTGCTCGGAGCGTCGTTCGTCGCGCTGCTCGGAGCCGTGCTCGTGCCGGAGAGCGCACGCCGGACGTTCGCGACCGCGGTCTCGGTGCTCGGCTTCGTCGGCGGACTCGTCACCTCGGTCTGGCTGTACGTCGACAGCGCCGACGGCCATCGCGTCGTCTCCGATGCCTTCTACCGCGACCGCTGGACCGCGCTCTCGCAGGTGATCGTCTGCGGCATCGGCCTCGCGACCTCGCTCGTCGCCTCGGAGCAGGTGGCGCTGCCGCGCGACGAGCACATCTCGGAGTTCTTCTCGCTACTGCTCGCGTCGGCCGCCGGAATGACGTTCTTCGTCGGCTCCGCGAACCTGATGGTGATGTTCCTCGCGCTCGAGTGGTTCTCGATCGCGCTCTACGTCATGTGCGCGATCGACTACGACGTCGAAGGCTCGCTCGAGGCCGGGCTGAAGTACCTCGTCATCGGCTCGTTCGGCTCGGCCTCGCTCCTCTTCGGCTCCGCGCTCGTCTACGGCGCCACCGGGCACCTCGGCTTCGCGGAGATCGCGTCCGCCGTCGGCAGCCGCGGGCTGTCGGGGGACGCCATGCTCGTGCTCGGTCTCGCGATGATCATCGCCGGCCTCGGCTTCAAGTCGTCGTCGGCGCCGTTCCACATGTGGACGCCGGACGTCTACGAGGGAGCTCCGACGACGGTGACCGCCTTCATGGCGGCGGCGACGAAGGTGGCGGCGTTCGCGCTCGCCTTCCGTGTGCTCCGCACCGCTTTCCCGCAGGAGGAGCACCTCTGGAGCTGGGCGTTCGCGGGCATCGCCGTCGCGTCGCTCGCGATCGGCAACCTTGCGGCGCTCGTGCAGCGGAACGTGAAGCGGATGCTGGCCTATTCGTCGATCTCGCACGCCGGCTTCCTCCTCATCGGCCTCTCCGCCGGCAGCGCGCTCGGCGGCCGCGCTCTCATGTACTACCTCGTCGTGTACGCGGCGATGGCATTCGGCTCGTTCGCGGTGCTCGCCGCGCGCGAGCGCGAGCTCGGCGTGCCGGTGACGCTCGAGAACCTCGCCGGCTTCGGCTGGGAGCGGCCGTTTCTCGGCGTCGCGATGTGGTTCTTCCTGTTCGGCTTCGCCGGCCTGCCGCTCGGCGGCGGCTTCGTCGCCAAGTTCTACGTCCTCTCGGCCGCGTACCGGCACGGCTGGACGTGGCTCGTGATCGTCGGGGTGATCGCGACGCTCGTCTCGCTCTACTACTACCTCGCGGTCGTGCGCTCGATGTACATGCGGCCGTCCGAGGAGCTGCGTGTCGCCCCGGTCGCGGGTGGGTCTCCCGCCCGCGAGCCGCTGCTGCACGTCGCGGTCGGGCTCGCACTCGCAGTCTCGGTCGGCTCGCTCTTCGCCGTCGAGCCCCTGATCCACCTCGCGAAGCACGCAACCTCTTCGCTGCCGTTCTGACGCTCCGGCGCGGAGGAATTGCACGGTCGCTCGAGCATCTGCACGCCGACGTCGCGGCGCTGAAGCGGGCAGCCCGGCTTCCGACGACGACCAGCTTTGACGACAATGCCGCGATCAACCGCGCAACCGACCGGTTCCTGAACGACGTCGCGCTCGCGCCGATCGACAACAAGCAGCGGAACCGGATGATCGACTACGCGGCCGCCGCGCTCGTCGGCGCCTGCGAGCAGTGCTTCCAGGCGCTCGAAGCCGCGCGACCGGTTCCGAGCCTACGGCTGGGCGAGACCGGGGGCGGCTGCTAGGGCTCGACGACGGCCCGCGCGCGCACACGCGCGTCGCGCGGTCGCGGCGCCAGCGGCTCGAGCAGCCAGGCGACGAGGGGAACGGAGTAGAGGATCACGGCACCAACGACGGCCGAGAGGGCGAGCGCCGGTACGGGCGCGCCCACAGCTGCATTCGCGCGAGCCGCCGATCCGAGCAGGAGCAGCGCGAGCGCGGCACCCGTGGATCCGGCCCGCAGCCACGTGCTTCTTCCCTCGAGGATGTCACCGACGCCGACGATCGCCGCCGCCGCGGCGCCGACAACTGCGAGCAGCACGAGGTAGAGCGCGATCCGGTGGAACCCGCCGATGTCGGCGACGATCGTGCAGAGCGCCAGCAGAAGCGGCAGCAAACGCGATCCCATCCAGGGGAAAGGTTCGCCCCCGCGCCGGACGGTCCTCCCGCGTTACTCTCGAGCTTGGTTAGAGAGAAAGGAAACAGATGGCTGAAACGACGCTGACGTGGCTCGGCCACGCCGCGTTCCGGGTCGATACCGCCGACGGGAAGCGGATCTACATCGACCCGTTCCTGAACGGCAATCCGAAGTGCCCGCAGGACGAGCAGACGCCCGAGCGCGTGGACGTCGTCGGGATCACCCATGCACACGTCGACCACATCGGCGACGCGGTCGCTCTCGCGAAGAATCACGGTTGCTCGGTCGTCGCGCAGGTCGAGCTCTCGGGCTGGCTCGGGAGGCAGGGCGTCGACGAGGGGAAGCTCGTCGCGCCGAACAAGGGTGGCACCGTCGACGTCGGCGGCACGAAGTTCACGTTGACGAACGCGTTCCACTCATCCTCTGCGCCGGACGGGTCGTACGGGGGGGAGGCATGCGGGATCGTGATCACGACGAGCGACGGCAAGAAGCTCTACTTCGCGGGCGACACGTGCGTGTTCGGCGACATGCAGCTCATCGGCCGGATCTACCAACCGGATGTCGCGATCCTGCCGATCGGCGACCACTACACGATGGGACCGCGAGAGGCAGCCGTCGCGGTCGAGCTGCTCGGCGTCACGCGCATCGTGCCGTGCCACTGGGGGACGTTCCCGGGGCTTACAGGAACGCCCGAGGCACTCGAGAAGCTTGCCCCGACCGGCGTCACGATCGAGAAGCTGGAGCCGGGAGACACGGTGACGCTGTGAGGGAGCGCTGGTTCGGCGCGACGGGACGCCGTGTACCGGAGCTCGCGGTGGAGGGCGAGCTCGACGTGAGCGGTGCGCTCGTCGTCGACGACCTCATGGACGCCGAGCGGCTGCGAGAGGCGTTCGCAGCAGGGACTCCGGTCGTCGTGCGCACGTCCTCGTCCGAGGAGATTAAGGCAGCGCTCGCGCGACCGGAAGTCTCGTGCGCTCTGATCCCGCCCGGTCGCGCCGATCTGCTCGAGCTCGACCTGACGGAGCTGACCTACGGGTGATCGTCGCGACGTACTCGATCGCCGCGTGCGATCTCGACGCCTCGCAGTGGGGCGTCGCCGTGCAGTCGAAGTTCCTGGCCGTCGGCTCGGTCGTCTCGTGGGCCCAGCCGGGTGTGGGAGCGATCGCCACGCAGGCGTACGCAAACCCGCGCTACGGCCCCGACGGACTCGCGCTGCTCCGCGACGGCGCCACAGCCGATGAGGCGGTGGAGAAGCTCGTCGCAGCAGACGACGGCCGGGACGAGCGGCAGCTCGGCATCGTCGACCGCTCGGGCGGCTCCGCCTCCTGGACGGGCGCCGGGTGCAACGAATGGGCGGGTCACCGGAACGGCTTCTGCTTCGCGGCGCAGGGCAACATCCTCGTCGGCCCGGAGACGGTCGACGCGCTCGCAGAGACGTTCGAGGCAACGGAGGGACAGATCCTCGCGCGCCGTCTGCTCGAGTGTCTCGCCGCGGCGCAGGCGGCGGGCGGCGACCGGCGCGGCCAGCAGTCGGCGGCGCTCCTCGCGGTCGAGCGTGACGGCGGCTATGCGCAGCTCTCCGACACCCTGGTCGACCTGCGCGTCGACGACCACGAGCGGCCGATCGACGAGCTCCGGCGCCTCTACACGCTGCACGACCAGCTCTTCGGCGTCACGCCGCGAGAGGAATGGCTTCCGCTCGCCGGCGAGCTCCGCACCGAGGTCACCGAGCGTCTCGCGCGGCTCGGCTACGACTCGCTCGGCTCCTGGGCCGGCGTGGCGAATCTGGAGGAGCGCGTCGACGGCGAGGACGAGGTCGATCCCGTCGTTCTGGAGGCGCTTCGCGACGCCTCGGCCTGAGCGCCGGCGGTCTTTTCCGCATTCGAACCCGCAAAGCACACAGAACCTGACCGTAGTCACCGCCGGATGGCTAGTTGTGCCCGCCCACTTGTACCCGTAGGTTGGCGCTGGGCCCGTGCGTTGTGCGGCGCGCGCGAGTCGATTGGAGTCGCTGGCGGCGGCGCGGCGGGCCGCAGCTTGCGCTGCCGCCCGACTCCAGAACGTGCGACAAGGGGGTCCATTCCCCCTGCCGTGAACATCACGGAAAACGCTTGCGGAAACGTGCCGCTTGCGGGACAATTCCCGTTACAGGCCGAACGCTCTGTCGAGTGGGCCCTGTGTGGCCTGCAAAGCGGTACTCGTCGAGCGGTCGGCCTCTTTGCGCCGGCTCCGGCGGCACCGAAATCCCCCTCTCAGAACCATCCGGCCGGACAGTACGGGTCGAGGCCCGATGGACGGAAACTTTGTCGCGTAGCTCCACTTCGCAAGGAGGACGCGATGCGCAGCAGAGACAACGCCGTCACTCGAGAGAGGGCAAGGCTCCTCAGGCTCGCGGTCGGATTGTCCGTCGCGGCGTACGCAGGAGCATCCGCTGCGCTGCTTTGGAGGTCGCACCGATGGACGTGAGTGCAGACTCCTCGTCGGCCCGTGCACGTTCGATCCTCGACGACCTCATCCGGCAGCGCAAGCTGATGCACGGGTCGGACGCAGACGCAAGCTTGATCGAGGCAAACCGCCTCGGGATCATGTACTGGCAGTGGCAGCTCTCGCGCGCGCTCAGCGTCGAGCGGGAGCAATCCGGGGCGGCCGCCTAGGAATGGCCGCTCAGCCGCCGACGGCACGGAGCGTCGGCGGCCGAGCGTCCGCGGGCCAGTCGGTCAGCGGTCGGCGTACCAGCACCGGAACCGGAACCGCTCGTTAGTGCGCCTTCAACCCAAGCCCGCATGTCTCGATGATGGCGAGCGAGGAGTCGGCCTCCCACTGGCCGAATTGCCGGTTCGCAGGTGGGAACGCACTCGGTGCTCGAGGTTGACCTAGACTCCTGAACTTGAGCCCGCGGCCGCTGAAGACGCTTCAACCTGTGAGCCGGCGGCGGCGCCTGTACCGCCGTGCCGCCCGGGTGACGACGATCGACCTTCGCCCGTGGGCGCGTCCGCTCCGGTCGGGCAAGCGCCGGCTGCTTTCGCTCACGCGCAATCGCTGAGTGCGGACGCTCCGGCTCGACGAGATCGAGGGCATTCCCGTCTTCGGGACGCTCGTGTGGAAGCCCGTGCGCAAGACGCTCGGCGTGACCGCATTCGGGATCAACGCGTACACCGCCGCAAACGCAGGCGACGAGGTTGTCGAGGACCATACCGAGGAGCAGCTCGGGCACGAGGAGATCTACGTCGTGCTTGCGGGCCACGCGACCTTCACGGTCGACGGCAAGGAGGTCGAGGCGCCCACAGGAACTCTCGTGTATCTCGACGACGTCTCGGAGCGCCGCAGCGCGATCGCCAGGGAGCCCGGGACGACCGTGCTCGCGATCGGCGGCGTCCCCGGCAAGCACGAGCTTTCGGCGTGGGAGTACTTCTTCCCGGCGCTGCCGTCGATGCGCGAAGGCGACTACGACACGGCGCGCCGCATCCTCGAGGCAGCGCTCGAGGAAAAGGACTTCCCTGTGGTGCACTACCAGCTCGCCTGCGTCGAGGCGCTGGCCGGGAACCGTGAGCGGGCATTCGCGGAGCTGGACCTGGCCGCGGCCGATCCACGGGTGCTCGAGTGGGCGAAGGCCGACGAGGATCTGGCCTCGATCCGCGACGATCCGCGATTCCCCTCTTGAAGCGCTCGCTTGTGCTCCTCGTCGCAGCGGCCGTCGTCGCGAGTGTCGCGGCGGCCGTCTTCGCGGCGTTGTACTTCGGGAACAAGCCCGCGACGAAGACCGTCGTCGCGCAGCCGTGCGGCGACCGGATCTTCGGTCACATCCAGGCGCTTACCCCGCGGGGTGACCACTTCGAGATGCGGTTCGACCCCGCCTGGTTCACGAGTGGAGTGACGGCGAACACCGCCGCCGCCGAGGACGGAGCAGTCGATCCGGGTCAACCGGTCCCGAACGACAACTACGTCATCGAGGAAGGTCACCGTCTGCTGACATACGTCGTCCCCGCGGACGCGCATGTCACCGTCCTGACGAGAGC
>JBGQKY010000101.1:0-9264 GCA_041499745.1 Gaiellaceae bacterium | reverse complement strand
TTCGCCGCCAACTGACCGGCGCGAGCCCAGCTCGCCGATGCTGCGACACCGGTACAGGACGTTGACAGACTTACAGATAGAAGCCGCGGAGCCACTGACCGAGACCGCCGTGCGTGCCGCGGTACCGGGCCCGGGGACGATGATCGTCTTCGAGGGAGTCCGCAAGGTGTACGAGCCCGACATCGTCGCGCTCAAGGACGTCTCCTTCGTGATCGACAAGGGCGAGTTCGTCTTCATCGTCGGCGCGTCCGGCTCCGGCAAGTCGACGCTCGTCAAGCTGCTGTTGAAGGAGATCGACCCGACCGAGGGGCGGATCTTCGTCGGCGGCCGCGATCTGACGCGGCTCAAGCACAGCAAAGTACCTCTGCTGCGCCGAAACGTCGGCTGCGTCTTCCAGGACTTCAAGCTGCTGCCGAGTCGTACCGCAGCCGAGAACGTCGCGTACGCACTCAAGGTGCAGGGCGAGGGCCGCGTGTCGATCCGCCGCAAGGTGCCCGAGGTCATGAACATGGTCGGCCTTGCGCACCGGATGAACAACTATCCCGACGAGCTCTCGGGCGGCGAGCAGCAGCGCGTCTCGATTGCGCGCGCCGTCGTGAACCACCCGCCGCTCCTCGTCTGCGACGAGCCGACCGGCAACCTCGATCCCGACACGTCGGTCGGGATCATGCAGCTGCTCTACCGGATCAATCGCGCCGGCACGACGATCCTCATGGTGACCCACGACCGCGAGATGGTGGACAAGATGCGCAAGCGCGTCATCGCCCTCGAGGAAGGACGCCTCGCACGCGACGAGCGGCGAGGCGGTTACGCCTCCGAATGATGGCGCGCGTCCGACTGCTCTTCTCCGAGGCGTGGTCGTCGATCACCTCGAGCATCTCGACGACGTTCGCCGCGATCATCACCGTCCTGATCTCGATGTTCCTCCTCGGACTGCTCATCGCGCTCGGGACGTGGCTCCTCTCTTATAGCGACCACGTGAAGAAAGGCGTGCTCGTCAAGGTCTATTTCGCGACCGGCGCGACCGACGCGCAAGAGGCCCAGGTAGGGCAGCAGTTGCACCGCGACTCGCGCGTCCAATACGCGACCTACGTCTCCAAGGAACGCGCGTTCAAGACCGAGCAAAAGAAGTACCCATCGCTCTACAAGAATGTGCCGTCCAACCCGTTGCCGGACTCGTGGGTCGTGAAGATGAAGAAGGCCGAGGATGCTCCGGTGCTCGGCAAGGAGATTCAGCGTGACGTCTCACGACACGGCGCTGAGTCCACTCGCTGGCCCGGCGTGAACGACATCAAATGGGGTGACCTGACGACGAAGCGTGTCCTGACCGTGGCGAAATGGATATCCCTCGTCTTCCTCGTCGCGATCGTACTTCTCGTCACAGCGTCGACGCTCCTGATCGCGAATACGATCCGGCTATCGATCTTCGCCCGCCGACGCGAGATCGAGGTGATGAAGCTCGTCGGCGCGACGAACTGGTTCGTCCGCGGCCCGTTCATGCTCGAAGGGCTGCTTCAGGGCCTCGGCGGCTCCATCCTCGCGGTCCTTCTGCTCGTGCTCGGTAAGGAGGTCGCGCTGCCGCAGATCCTGCACCTGCACGGAGGCTCCGACGTGCATCCGCTGCCCTTCGCCCTGAACGCCCTCGCGCTGCTCGGAGCCGGCCTCTTGCTGGGCGCCGCGGGCTCCGGCCTAACCCTTCGGCGGTTCCTGCAAGTCTGATCTAGCGTTCCGGCCCGGCGGGATCTATGCTCGCGCGGTCCACATGCGGCGCGCACTGATTCTGCTGGCAGCCGGGCTCGCTCTCGCCGGGCCGTTCCTCGTCGCCTACCGGCTCTCGGAGGGAAGCCGTGCGACGTCGCCGGTCATGGTCTCCAGCCTCGTCGACGAAGTGCGAAGCGCCCTCGCGGCCCGGTACTACCGGCCGGTGCCGGACAAGGTGCTGAAGCTCGGCTCGATCGACGAGATCATCTCGGCGCTCGGCGATCCCTACACCGCGTATCTCGCGCCGCCGGACTACAAGCTCGTGCGCCAGGAGACGGCGTCGTCGTACACGGGCATCGGCCTGAGCGTGCTGCCGTCGCCGCACGGCTTCGTCGTCGTCGCGCTGAGGCGAGGGCCGGCCCAGCGGGCCGGGATTCGCGTCGGTGACACGATCGTGCGCATCGGCGGTGCCTCGACTGCGAACCTGAGCGTGTCCTACGCGCTCTCGCGGATCCTCGGGCCACGCGGCACGACGGTTCACCTCGAGCTGACCCGCAACGGCCACCGACTCGACCTGCGGATTCGCCGCGACGTCATCACGACGCCCTCGGTGCACGCTCGGCTGCTGTCGTACGCGGGGCGGCGCTGGGGCGACGTCCGGCTGAGCAGCTTCCGCGCCGGCGCGGCGGTCGTGCTCGGGAAGGAGCTGCGGAAGCTCGAGCGTCACGGCGCCAGGGGCTTTGTGCTCGACCTGCGTCAGAATCCGGGCGGTCTGCTCGACCAGGCGGTCGCCATCGCCTCGCTCTTCCTCGACCGCGGTGTCGTCGTCTCGCTCGCCGGCCGGCACGAGCCGCACGAGGTCTACCGTGCGGCGGGCGGTGTCGCGACTCGACTGCCGGTCGTCGTGCTCGTCGATCACTACAGCGCGAGCTCCGCCGAGATCGTCGCTGCGGCGCTACGCGACAACCACCGGGCCACCGTGGTCGGCGAGCGGACGTTCGGCAAGGCGCTCGTGCAGTCGATCGACCCGCTTGACAACGGGGCGGCGCTCAAGCTGACGATCGCCCGCTATTACACGCCGTCGGGCGCGGACATCTCGAACGTCGGCGTGGCGCCACAGATCCGCGCGCACGACGACCGCCGCACCGCCGAGGACGAGGCGCTCGCGACGGCGCTGAAGGTGCTCGCTCGGCCGGCGAGCTAAGGACATAACCCATCGCACGCCGATACGTCCGGCGTGATCACCTGGAGGGTCCCTGTCGCAGCTTCTGTGCTCGTCGTCGTTGTCGGCGCCGGCTTCTTCGTGGTTGCGCGTCCATATCTCCCGAAGCACCAGCAGGACGGAATCCGCCTGCCGGAGCACAAGCCGGCGAACGACGCGTCCGGCGCCGCCGCCTGGGTCTGGCCCGACGGCGTCCCCGGTTGGCGTCCGGGTGAGACGTACAAGGGCTTCGACATCTCCGGCGTCCAGCCGGTGGAGGTGCAGGCGGCCCAGCTCGCCGCCGCCCGCTTCGGCCTCGCCGCGAATGCCGTGACGGTCCTCACCGCAATGCACCCGGATCGGAGAGGCGTGGGCGGACGCCGCGGACTACGGCCCCCTGCTCGTCTACGGGCACGGTCGCCTGCTCGAGACGATCCCGCTCGACGTGCCACCGGGCAGCGAGCGCAGCCTCCGCTAGTACCGTGGGCGCCGTGGCCCAGCACCGGCGCCAGAAACGACCGAGCCGCAGCCAGCGCCATCAGCGCCGGCAGCAGCCGCCGAGAGGCAAGTCCGTCGCGGACCTGACCGTCCGACTGCCGGAGCGCGGCTCCGAGCCGGAGACGGTGATCGCGCACCTCGGCCCGACCAACTCGGGCAAGACGCACGACGCACTGCGCGTCCTCGTCGAGCACGGGCGCGGCGTCTACGCGGCGCCGCTGCGGATGCTCGCCCAGGAGGCGCACCGGCGGCTCGCGGTGGAGATCGGCGAGGAGCGGGTCGGGCTCGTGACCGGGGAGGAGCGCGTCAATCCGGACGCGCCGATCGTCTGCTGCACGGCGGAGATGGCGCCGATGCACGGCGAGACGCTCGTGCTCGACGAGGTGCAGTGGTCGGAGGACGAGGAGCGCGGCTCGGCGTGGACGTGCCTCATGCTCGGCGGCGAGTACCGGCACATCTTGCTGCTGGGCGCGGTCGAGGCGCTCCCGCTCGTCCGCGACGCGTTCCCGGAGGTCGAGGTGCGCTTCTTCGAGCGCAAGGCGCCGCTCGACTGGATCGGCAAGCGCGGGATTCGAGGTCTCGGGCCGGGGACGGTCGTCGTCGCCTTCAGCCGCCGCGCCGTGATCGGGCTTGCGGGCGAGCTGAACCAGATGCGTCCCGGCAAGGTCGCCGTGCTGTACGGAGCGATGCCGCTCGCGTCGCGGCGCGAGGAGATCGACCGCTTCATCTCCGGCGCCGCCGAAGTGTGCGCAGCGACGGACGTCCTCGGGCACGGCGTCAACCTCCCGTGCGAGACGCTGCTCTTCGCCGAGACCGACAAGTTCGACGGCCGCGAGCGTCGCAACCTCGAGCCATGGGAGATCGCGCAGATCGCGGGCCGCGCCGGCCGGTTCGGCTTCCACGAGCGCGGCAACGTCGGCGTGCTGACCGGCGTGCCGTGGGCGCATCCGGAGCCCTCGCTCGTCGAGGACGCGTTGACGCCGCACGTGCGGATCGAGGACGACCACTACGGATACCGGATCGTCGACACGGGGCGACTGCGGCCGCAGCTCGCCGACCTGAACATCGCGCGCGCCGACGAGATCGAGCCGGCGCTGCACGCCTGGCGGCAGGCTGCGCTGCGGTACTGGAGCATCGACGGCTGGCTCACCGTCGAGTCGATCCAGCCGTTGCTCGCGCGTCTCGACGCAGTACGCGAAGCGCTGCACCACAACCGTCGGCGGCTCGAGCTTGCCGAGGTGTGGAGGCTCATGCAGGCGCCGATCGACGAGGACGACCTCGACCTGCTCGGGACGCTCGCGTGCGCGGTCGCCGGCGACACGCCGCAGCGGACGGTCATCCAGTGGATCCTCGATCCGCAACGGCTGCGCTCGGCGAGCCTGACCGAGGCGGAGCAGGCCGCGCGCGAGGCGTCGATTCTGCGCTGGTTCGCGCTTCAGTATCCGGGCGTCGCCGGCGTCACGATCGAGAAGGCGGCTGCGCTCGAAGAGGCCGCGGCCGCGCGCGTCGTGCAAGAGCTGCGCGCGGAGATCGACGACCCGACGATCGGTCGCTGCCGTGCCTGCGGGTCTCGCACGGCGCCGTGGGCGACCCTGTGCGACCGCTGCTTCATGGCGCGCGGCTACAAAGACCGCCGGTAGCGGATTAGCTGTCGTACTTGAAGAGAAACCACAATGACGCCGACACCAGGACGAGCGGCACCATCGCGACGGTGGCGCAAATGACGGTCAGCGGTCGTCGTGAGCGGAACACCGATACGAGAGCAACGACCGACCCGACGATGACGAGCGCAAGCCCGATCCACCACGCAGAGCTGGAATATTGATGCAGCAGCCCGAAAAGAGAAACCCCGAGACCCAGCCACGCCCAGACGATCGCAGCCTGCGAGCTACCTAGGATCCTGGCGGCCATCACTCCCAGGATCGGCCGCAGGGCCATAAAGCATTAGCGCGGGCAGCTAGCGCAGCACGAGCTGCGTGCAGCGAAAGAGCGCCATCGGCCGGCCGTCCGGAGCGCTCACGGTGGCATCCCACAGCTGTGTCGTGCGCCCGCCGTGCACGAGGCGGGCCTCGCAGTCGACCGTGCCCTGTTGCGCACTGCGGAGGAAGTTCGTCTTGAGCTCGATCGTCGTGAAGCCGGTTCCGTCCTCGGGCAGGCTGAGGATGCAGCCGTAGCCGCAGGCGGTGTCGGCGAGGCCGACGACCGCGGCTGCGTGGAGGAAGCCGTTCGGGGCCATCAACTCGTCGCGCAGCGACAGGTGCGCCTTGAGCACGCCGTCGACCAGCGAGTCGACCTCGACGCCGATCAGACCTGGAAAGAGCCCGTCGCCCGCCGCTTTCAGCTGGTCGAGGGTGAGCTCCATTCGCTCGACCCTACACTTCGGCCCGATGGCGAAGCCGCAGGGAGAAAAGCCGATCGTCGACAACCGGCGCGCCCGGCACGACTACCACCTCACCGACAGGGTCGAGGCCGGCCTCGTGCTGGCCGGGACCGAGGTGAAGGCACTTCGCGAGGGCAAGTCGACGCTTCAGCAGGCCTACGCGGAGATCCGTGAGGGCGAGGCGTGGCTCGTCGGTCTCCACATCCCCGAGTACCACCAGGGCAACCGCGCGAACCACGATCCCGACCGGCCGCGCAAGCTGCTCTTGCACCGCCGCGAGATCGAACGGCTCTACTCCCAGGTACGCGAGAAGGGCTTCACGCTCGTGCCGACGCGGCTCTACTTCAAGGACGGCCGGGTGAAGGCGGAGATCGCGCTCGCGCGGGGCAAGGAGCTTCGCGACAAGCGGCGATCGATCGCCGACCGCGACGTGAAGCGCCAGCTCGAGCGCGAGGTCAAGTCTCGGCGATAGCCCTCCTAGGAATCGCCGCGCGCCGGGGTTATGCTCGCCGCGGGGCGGCAGTCGCGCCGCCACGGGTCCAGAAAAGGAGGCGGCTGTGAGGAACGTGTCCCTCACGGTCAACGACGTCCTGTACGAGCTCGAGCTCGAACCGCGCGAGTTGCTCGTCTACGTCCTGCGCGAGCGGCTTGGGCTGACCGGGACCGTCGTCGGCTGCGACACCTCTTCGTGCGGCGCCTGCACGGTGCTGCTCGACGGCGAGTCGGTGAAGTCGTGCAACGTCCTCGGCGTCCAGGCGGACGGAGCGGCGATCATGACGATCGAAGGACTGGCCGAGAACGGCTCGCTCCACCCGCTCCAGGAGTCATTCCACGAGCACCACGCGCTTCAGTGCGGCTACTGCACGAGCGGGATGGTGCTCGCCGCCGTGAGCCTGCTCGCGGAGAATCCGAGCCCGACCGGGGACGAGATCCGGCACGCGCTCGAGGGGAACATCTGCCGCTGCACGGGGTACCAGAACATCGTCGACGCGATCGAGGCGGTGGCGCGATGACCGCTCCGGTGGAGCTCGAGGTCGGCCGGATCGTCGGCGCGCCCGTTGCGCGAAAGGAGGACCAGAAGCTCCTCCAGGGACAGGCGCAGTGGGTGGACAACATGCGCCAGCCGGGGATGGTCTTCCTCGGCGTCGTGCGCAGCCCGTACGCGCACGCACGCATCAAGAACGTGAACGTCGATCCGGCTCTCGCGCACGCAGGCGTGGTTGCCGCGTGGTCCGGCGCCGACATCGCGGACGAGTGGCAGGGCTCGCTTCCGTGCGCGTGGATCCCGACCGAGGACACGAACGCACCGGAGCACAAGCCGGTCGCGGTCGACAAGGTGCGCTACGTCGGCGACGCGGTGGCGGTGATCGCGGCGACGAGCCGCGGCGCCGCAGAGGACGCGGCGGAGCTGGTCGAGGTCGAATACGAGCCGCTGCCGGTCGTCGTCGATCCCGAGGCGGCGCTCGCAGAGGGTGCACCGCTCGTGCACGACGAGTTCGGCACGAACGAGTGCTACACGTGGAAGCTCGACGCCGGCGAGGTCGACCGGCTGTTCGCCGAGGCGGCGGTCATGGTCACGGAGCGCTATCGCCAGAATCGGCTGATCCCGAACGCTATCGAGCCGCGCGCCGTATTCGTCACGTCGATTCCGGCGACCGGCGAGTTCACGCTCTGGTCGACGACGCAGGTTCCGCACATCGCACGCGTCACTCTCAGCGGCGTCACCGGCATTCCGGAGACGAAGCTGCGCGTGATCGCCCCCGACGTCGGCGGCGGCTTCGGCTCGAAGCTGAACGTCTACGCCGAGGAGGCGCTCGCACTCGCAGTTGCGCGGCGGCTCGGGCGGGCGGTGAAGTGGACGGAGACCCGCAGCGAGGGCTACCTCTCGACGATCCACGGCCGCGACCAGATCCAGGAGATCGAGCTGGCAGCGACGGCGGACGGAAAGATCACCGCGGTTCGCGTGAAGCTGACTGTGGGTATGGGCGCGTATCTCCAGCTCGTGACGCCAGGCATCCCGCTGCTCGGTGCGTGGCTCTATGCGGGCTGCTACGGCGTCGAGGGCTACAGCTTCGAGTGCACCGGTGTCTTCACGAACACGGTGCCGACCGACGCGTATCGCGGCGCAGGCCGGCCGGAGGCGACGTTCGCGATCGAGCGGGCGGTCGACGCCCTCGCACGCAAGCTCGGCAAGGACCCGGTCGAGGTGCGCCGGCTGAACTTCATCCGGGAGTTCCCCGCCACGATCGCTTCGGGTCTGACGATCGACTCCGGCGACTACGACGCGTGCCTCGATCTCGCCCTCGAGAAGTCCGGATACGACGACGTGCGCGCAGAGCAGCTGTCCCGTCGCGCCGCCGGCGACCCGAAGCGGCTCGGCATCGGGCTCTCGACCTACGTGGAGATGTGCGGGCTCGCGCCGTCGGCGATCCTCGGGGCGATCCGCTACGCGGCCGGCGGGTGGGAGGCCGCGACGATCCGGTGCCTGCCGGCGGGAACGGTGCAGGTGCTGTCCGGGGCGACGCCGCACGGGCAGGGGCACGAGACGGCGTGGTCGCAGATCGTCGCCGACCGGCTGGGCTACGAGGTCGACGAGGTCGAGGTGCTCCACGGCGACACCGCCGTCGTCCCGCTCGGGATGGACACCTACGGCAGCCGCTCGCTCGCGGTCGGCGGCATCGCGCTCTACTACGCGGCGGAGCGCATCGTCGAGAAGGCGAAGAAGATCGCCGCGCACGTGATGGAGGTGGACGAGGCGAAGGTCGATCACGTTCGCGGCGTGTTCCACGGCCCGGAGGCGTCGCTGACGCTGAAGGAGATCGCGTTCGCGGCGTGGACCGCGCACAACCTGCCGGCAGGTCTCGAGCCGGGCCTCGAAGCGACCTACGTGTACGACCCGCCGAACTTCTCCTGGCCGTCGGGTGCGCATGTCGCGATCGTCGAGGTCGACACCGAGACGGGCGCCGTCGAGCTGCTCCGCTACATCGCCGTTGACGACGTCGGCACCGTCGTGAACCCAATCATCGTCGAGGGGCAGATCCACGGCGGCCTCGCGCAGGGTGTCGCCCAGGCGCTGTACGAAGAGGGGATCTACGACGACGACGGCAATCTGCTGACCTCGAACATGGTCACCTACCTCGTCCCGTCTGCGGCCGATCTTCCGCGCTGGGAGCTCCACCGGACGGAGACGCCGAGCCCGACGAACCCGCTCGGGGTGAAGGGGGTGGGGGAGACGGGTGCGATCGCCTCGCCGGCGGCGGTGATGAACGCCGTCGTCGACGCGCTCGCCGAGGACGGCATCACCGACATCGACATGCCCGCGACGCCCGAGCGAGTCTGGCGGGCACTGGAGGAGGTGCGGTCATGATCCCGGCGCCGTTCGACTACGAGGTCGCCGAGTCGACGGAGCACGCGATCGCGTTGCTCGGCGATCGCGAGGACACGAAGCTGCTCGCGGGTGGGCATTCGTTGCTGCCGTTGCTGC
>JBGQKY010000100.1:0-9335 GCA_041499745.1 Gaiellaceae bacterium | reverse complement strand
CTCGATCTCGGGCGTCGGATACGACGAGTAGCCGACGAGGATCTCCTGCGCGAGGAACACGACGTCACAGGCGTGCTCGAACGCCTCGACATCGAGCTCTCCGTCCTCGCGGCGGAACTTCATCAGGTTCAGCGACGCGAGGTTGCACGCACTGTCGTCAATGGACATGTACTCTGAGCAGTTGGCCACAACGAACCCGTCCACTAGGTACGAGTGGTGGAGCGGCTCCGTGAGGTTGTAGACGTACTCCTGGCCGTCGTCCTCGCGCGCAAGAAGCTTCGTCGTCGACTTCGTCGCATGGCGCGTTGTGTTGTGGAACATCGCTTCCAAGGTGAACTGCTTCCGGGGCGTGGAGAAGCCGATGTCCTGTCCGAAACGCTCGACGTCGCAACCCATGACGCGAAACTCGAACCAGTCGCGCGTGCTGTACCTGGCTTCGCTTCCGTCATGGCGCGTGTACCGGAAGGACTCCCGATCACGCTTCCGCTGGCGGTAGACATGACCGCGAATCCCAAAGGCGCTCAGCAGACGCTGAACGTCCTTGACGAGGGCCTCGCTCGCGCTTCCAAGCCCGACGTAGCGGGTGGTCTTGCCGTTCACGACGCAGCCGTCCGCACCGAAGAGCCCTCGCAGGAACGCTGCCTGCACCTCCGTCGGTGCCGTGAACACGCTGTCCGGAACGCGCTTCTCGTGCGCCCGGCCTGTGCTCACGCCGAGCCGGCGGAAGAACATCCGCACGACCTCGCTGCCCGCGCGAAGCTGAACGGTGCCGTTGCCCATCTGCTGCCGCGAGATGCCGCCGATCAGCTCGGTGAGCATCCCCTCGTGCGAGTCGAGCAGCCCGTCGCCGATGTCGTCGCCGCCGTAGACCCAACCGGTTTGCACGTCTGTGATCCAGCCATCGCCGACGAGGTGTCCCATCAGCTCACCGAGACCCTCGCTCCAACGGTCCGGCAGCTCTCGGTAGGTGACCGCGCCCCCCTGTCCGGCGCGCGATGCCGCAGGCGCGCCGACTCGAATCGGAAGCACCCAGGACGCGTCCTCGGCCGGGGTCGGACTGTCGTTGAGCAGCACCTGATCGGCAGGCGTCAGCGCGGCTGCTTCGACGTAGCCGCGGTTGAGTGTCCAGATCCGGTGGTTTGGCGTGCAGCGCAGCTCCTGGCCGTTCGCGAAGCGAAGCCGGACGATCGGGGAAACGCCGTTCTGCATCACGACGAGCGGCGTGCTCGCGACGACGCCCTCGCCGGGGTGCTCGGCGGTTGCCCGGTGCGTGTAGACGCGCACTTGCTCGCCCTCGCACGCGAGGTCGTAAAGCTCCTGGAACGTCATGAGGCCACGTGTCGTGTGCACGCGCGCGTCACCCGGGAAGCACGGGTTAGACGCGTTGATCCGCCCGGTGTTCGGCAGCGTGTGCCACGAGTTGATCGTCGTGTCGTACTGCACGCCCGGATCGGCGCACTCCCACGCCGCGGCTGCGATCTGGCGCAGCAGGTCGCGCGCGTCGGCGCTCGAGACGACGGTGCCGTCGGTGCGCGCGGTCAGGTTGAACTCGCGTCCGTCGGCCGCCGCCTCCATGAACGTGTCGCTGACGCGGACGGAGTTGTTCGCGTTCTGGTACTGGATCGAGGCCCAGTCGGGCGAATCGAGCGACATGTCGTAGCCCGCCGACTCGAGGACGCGCGCCTTGCGCTCCTCCTTCGCCTTGCACCAGATGAACTCCTCGATGTCCGGGTGGTCGACGTCGAGGACGACCATCTTCGCCGCGCGCCGCGTCTTGCCGCCCGACTTGATCGTGCCGGCGGAGGCGTCGGCGCCGCGCATGAAGGAGACGGGGCCGGAGGCGTACCCGCCCTTCGAGAGCTGCTCCTTCGAGGAGCGAAGCCGCGAGAGGTTGACGCCCGAGCCCGAGCCGCCGCGGAAGATGATGCCCTCGCGGCGGATCCAGTCGAGGATCGCCTCCATCGAGTCTTCGATCGAGAGGATGAAGCAGTTGTGGACGGCGACATTGTTGGAGAGATACTCGCCCGACTCCGTCTGGATGTCGTAGACGTCGTCGACGCCGACGTACTCGATGGAGACGATTTCCTCCTCGCGCAGGTCAGGGCAGTGCTTGAGCCCGCGCAGCGTGAGCGACTCGAGCAGGTTGCGCTGTTTGTCCCCGCCGACGAAGCCGACGAGCTCGGCGAAGCGAGCCCGCTCCGAGCCGATCGAGATCTGCACCTCGTGCAGGTCGTGCCGGTCTGGCCGCTTCTCGTCCTTGCGGAAGCGCCGTGAGTAGATCCCGATCACGTTGAGGAGGAGCTGGATGTCCTCGGCCCATCGCTCGCTGATGACGGCGAAGGCGACGCGGCCGCTCTCGCAGCCGTTCTCGCGCTGGATCGTGACGTAGCCGTCCGCCTGGAAGACGCTCAGGAGGTACGCCGTGATTTCGTCGTGCGACGCCGTCCACAGCCGCTGAGGCACGCGAATGTCGACGCCGCGAGCCAGCAGCTGCCACTCCTCGACGAAGTCGCGCAGGACCTCTCCATAGAGGCGGATGCGGCGGCAGTGGAGCGAGGGATCCTGCGTCGGGACCTCGCGAACGTGACGGTGGACGTCCGGGAACACCGCGTCGAGGTTCGTGGCGACCCAGTCGTACTCGTCGGCTGTCGCGACCTGGAACTCGATCGTCAGCGGGCGGTTCGTGCCGTGCCCGTACTGCCCGACGAAGCCGTCCGCCTGGAGCCAGCCGGCGAGCGCCGCCTCGGCCGCAGCGACGATCTGCTCCTCGCTCGACTCCAGCAGTTCGTCCTGGAGCGCATTCGCGCCGACGGCGACCGCCACGCGCTGTGCCACTTTCGCGCGGTGGGGGTGGAGGTGCATCCGCATGCCCACCTCGAGCTCGTCGACGCGCAGCCACCCGGGCTCGGTCCGGCGCTCGCGCACTGCCTTGACGAGATGGTCGGGCGTCGCCTCCACGAATTGGCCGTTGCGGAGAGTTACGCGATAGACCGGCTTTCGCCCGTTGTGCTTGACGGCGATGATCCTGGTTGTTCCGTGCGAGTCGTAGACCTCGCGGCCGATCTGCCCACCCTCGAACAGCTCACCGATCGGCACCATGCCGTCCGGCGTCGAGATGAGGGCATCGTACTTCTGGCACGCACTGCATTGCGGGCGCTCCTCGAACCCGACGTTGAACCAGACAGGGCTGTTGAACGAGGCGTACTGGTTGACGAGGATCGCCTTCAGCTCCGCCTCGAAGGTCTCGGTCTCCTCGTCGTCGGCGAAGTAGCCGCCCTTCTTGCCCCAGGCGACGCACGTGTCGACGACGCGGCCCACCATCTGGCGGACGCTCGACTCCCGCTCCGGCGAGGAGAGCCGGCCGCGGAAGTACTTCTGGGCGACGATGTTCGTCGCCGTCTGCGACCAGAACTTGGGGAACTCGACCCCCCGCTGCTCGAAGGCGGGACCGTTCTTGCCGGGGATCACCGCGTCGCGGGTCTCCCATTCGATCTCGTCGAACGGGTCGCGGCCGGGGATCGTAAAGAAGCGGCGAACGCCGAGACGGGCACGCTCGTCGAGGACGGTGTTTCCCACCTCTTCGGGCGCGGTTTCCGTGCTCTTTTTCTGCTCTACGCTCGCCATTCGATCCTCCCGAACTGTAGCCACCGATGGGTTCCTCACTGCCTCGCGGGGGAACGGGAGGGTACGAGTCGCGTCGGATGGAACCGCGCCGGCAGGAGAGGAGAGCTAGCGGCGTGGCGTGGGCGCCGGGGACGGCGTCACACGGCGTGTCTGCATGCGGCGGGCGATCCAGGTGCCCGCCGCCGCGAGCAGCAACAGGATCGCGAGGCCGCCGAGCACGAGCAACGGCAGCGGGATCGACTGCGCGTTGCCCGGGCCGACCTTGTGGCCGAGGCTGGCGAAGAAGCTCGGCTGCGAGTTCGGGCCCGACGGCGGAGCGCCGCTCGGGTTCTTCGTCCCGGGCGGATTGCTGCTGCCGCCGCTTGGCCCGCCCGTCGGGCCGCCGCCGCGGTCCTGGCGGACCGCCGCGAGCAACGCGCGCCTGATGTCGTCCTCGGCGCTCGAGTAGCCCTGCACGTCTGGGAACTGGCTCAGGTGCTGGATCGCCTGCGTGTAGCAGGGAATCGCGTAGATGCGGTCGACCTGGTTGTTGTCGAGCCAGTCGTTGATCACCTGGAGGTAGCACCCGCTCGTCGCCTCGAGCGAGGCGGAGGGCGCCGCTCGGGCGCCCGCAACGCCGAAGGCGAGCAGCGCGACGGCACCGGCGAAGCTCGCCAGGAGTGCCCTCGTCGTGATCTGCGCGGTTGTCGTCATTCGCAATACGCCCACGGCACGGCGAGCCGCGCCGAGCGATTCGGTCCCCAGTCTCTCGGATGGGGGTGTTCTCGCGGTTTGGCGTGTGTAAACCGTTTGTGAACCGCCCGTCCGAGTCCAAGGCCGATGCTACCGTCAGCGCCCGTGCGCGCTGCGGCCCTCCGCGTCGGCGATATCGGGCCTGCGGCCGGCGCGGCGGCAGTTGCGTTCTGTGCCCTTTTCTTCGCCGGCGGCTCCGCCTCGGCGCCGCTTCTCTGGATCGGCGGCGCGGCGCTCGTGCTCGCGGCGCTCGCACTCGGCCTCGGCCACGTCCCGGCGCTCGACGGGCCTACTGCGCTCTTTTTCGGCTGCCTCGTCGGCCTCGCCGTCTGGGCCGGCCTGACGACGATCTGGTCGATCTCGCCCGATCGCACGTGGTCGTACACGAACCGGACGCTCGTCTACGCCGCCTTCGCGCTGCTCGGACTCTCCGTCGGCACACGGCTCTCGCGCAACACGCTCGCGGGCGCGGCGGCGAGCATGCTCGGACTGCTCGTCGGCTGGGCGCTGCTCGCGAAGTGCGTTCCTGCGCTCTACGGCGACTACGGCCGCGTCGCCCGGCTGCGCGCGCCGCTCACGTACTGGAATGAGCTTGCGCTGCTCTGCGACGCCGGCGTCCCGATTGCGCTCTGGCTCGCCGTGCGGGCGCGTCGCGCGACGGGAGCCGTCCTCCTCTACGGCCTCGTGCTCACACTGCTGCTTACGTACTCGCGCTTCGGCGTCGTGCTCGCGTGCCTTCTCGCCGCCGCGTGGGTGCTGCTCGACCGAGATCGTCTCGAGAGCCTCGGTGTGCTCGCTCTCTCGGGTTCCGGTGCCGCCGCGGCGTTCGGTGTCGCGCTCGCGTTACCGGGGATCACGAGCGACGCCCAGACGAGGCCGGTGCGCGCGCACGACGGCTGGGTCTTCGCGCTCGTCGTCCTCGCCGGCGCCGGGCTCGTCCTCGTCACGGCTCGGCAGCTCTCGTGCCTCGACGTCGGGCCGGAACGGCGCAAGCGCATCGAGCGGGTCGCAGGCCTCGTTGCGCTTGTGCTCGCTCTCGCCGGTCTCGTCGTGAGCATCACCTTCTCTGGGCGGTTCTGGCGCGAGTTCACAAACCCGGCCGGAAGCCAGATCAGCTCGACCACGCAGCGCTTCGGGAGCGCGAGCTCGAGCAACCGTTGGCGGTGGTGGGGCGAAGCCTGGCACGCGTTTACGCGCCATCCGGGCGGGGGGACCGGCGCCGGCACGTTCGAGTTGACGAACCAGATGCTTCGCGACGCTCCGATCGTCGCGGACGAGCCGCACAACACACCGCTCCAGTTCGCGAGCGAGACCGGGATCGTCGGCTTCCTGCTCTATCTCGGCACCGCGGCCGGAGCGCTGTGGGGCGCCTGGCGGGCCAGGAAAGACCCTGCCGGTGTCGCGCTTGGTCTCGCGGTCGCAGCGTTCTTCGCGCACGGTGTCGTCGACAAGGACTGGAGCTACGTCGCGGCGTGCGGGCCGCTCCTGCTCCTCGCCGGAGCCCTCGTGGCCCGCCGCGCGCCGGCGGCTGCTGCTGCGCCGCGCCGCCGGCCGCTGCTCGCCGCGTGCGCGGTCGCGTTCGCGCTCGCCGGCATCTACTCGCTCGCCGCGCCGTGGCTCGCCGAGCGCGAGCTCGCCTCGGCCGCGACCGCTGCGGACGCCAAGCAGGCCCGGGCGTACGACCCGTTCTCGGTCGAGGCGCGCTGGCTCGAGGCCGCATTCGAGGACGCCGATGGTCATCCGCTTCGGGCTGCCCGCCTCTACCGCGACGCCGTCGACCTCGAGCCGGAGAACGCGCAGACGTGGTACGCGCTCGGCGAGTTCTACTTCAGGTACCGGGCGTGGCAGCTCGCGTACGAGGCGCTCAACAACGCGTATACGTACGACCGCTTCGGCAAGGCGGCCGAGCGCTGCGGCCTGCTTGACCAGGCGCGTTCGAAGGCGACCGGCTACACGCCGCCGACGCTCAACTGCCGAGGATCAGGACGATCTTCGAGCCCCTGAGCTTCGCCGGCCTGAGCCCGTCGACCGGAGCGACGAGACGGACGCCTGTGTCGCGTGCGAATCGGCGCGCCTCCTTCACCCAGCCCGGCACGTACAGCACCATCGACCGCGCGTAGTTGTGGCGCCGCGCGTTCTCGGCGCCGCCGATGCGGTACCCGAGCCCACTCAGGCTCGCGGCCTTGCTCGAAGCGGCGCCCTGCACGCCGTTGCCGTTCAGCACGAGCACGCTGACGCCGTCGCGCGGCCGGAGCGGATGCGACGGCATCTCCGGGATCTGCCGCGGCGGCTCCGCCGGCCTCGACTTCGCGGCAGCCGGCTTTGCGGCAACCGGCCTCGCGCCGGCCGCCTTCGCGCTGTGCGCCCTCGGTGCGAGGTGCAGGGCGCCGACCCCGATCAGCGCGAGGAGCTCGGCCGCGGCGATCGCGCCGACGACGAGCGTCGCGGCGCGCCACGGAAAGGCACTCTGGTACTGCTCTGCGTGCTGCATCGCGCGAACCGATTCGCGCCCGTGCGTTCTACTCCTGCACGATCCAGGCCCACGTCTTCGCGAGCCCGTCGTCGAGCGAGTGCTCCGGCCGCCAGCCGAGCTCGCGTGCGGCGAGCGAGACGTCGAGCACGCTTCGCTGAAGCTCGCCCATGCGCGCGTCCGCGAGCTCGGGCTCGCGCTCCCGGCCGCTGACCCGCTGAATCGCGTCATAGAGCTCGAGCACCGACGTCTCGACGCCGGTGCCGACGTTGAACACGCCGCCTTCGTGACCGGCGGCTGCGAGCAGCGCGCGGACGACGTCGTCCACGTAGACGTAGTCGCGCGCCTGGCGGCCGTCGCCGTAGATCTTCGGCGTCCCGCCCTCGCGCAGAAGGCCCATGAAGATCGCGACCACGCCGGCCTCGCCGTGCGGCTCCTGGCGCGGGCCGTACACGTTGCCGAAGCGCAGCGAGACATGGCTCGTCTCGTACAGGCGGTTCCACGTTGCGAGGTACTCCTCGCCGCACAGCTTCGAGGTGCCGTACGGCGCGAGCGGCCGCCGCTCGGCGGTCTCCGGCGCCGGCTCGTCGCACTCGCCGTAGATCGCGCCGCCGGTCGATGAGAAGACGAGCTGCGAACCGTGGCGCCGCGCAGCCTCGAGGATTCTCAGCGTGCCGAGGATGTTCACGTCCGCGTCGTAGTCGGGCCGCTCGATCGACGCGCGCACGTCGGCCTGGGCTGCGAGATGGAGCACGAGCTCCGGCCGTACCACGTCGAAGACGTCGTGCGGGCGCCTGATGTCCGCCTCGTGGAGCTCGGCACCGGCGGGAACGTTCTCGCGCTTGCCCTTCGAGAGGTCGTCGAGGACGTGCACCTCGTCGCCGCGGGCGAGGAGCGCCTCCGCGGCGTGTGACCCGATGAATCCGGCGCCCCCGGTCACGATCGCCCGCATCCGCCTCGTATCCTAGGAGCGATGGGAGTCCTGCTCGCGATCGAAGGCATCGACGGCTCCGGCAAGGGCACCCAGGCGGCGCAGCTCGCCGAGACAGCCGCGGCCGCCGGCCACCGCGTCGCGTCCTTCAGCTTCCCGCTCTACGACGCCAACCCCTTCAGCCGCGCGGTCGCCGACTACTTGAACGGCGAATTCGGCTCGGCCGACGAGGTCCATCCCGAGCTCGCGGCGATGCTGTACGCGGGGGACCGGTTCCATGCGCGACCGCGACTCGTCGCCGCGCTCGCGGGGAACGACCTCGTCGTCTGCGACCGGTACGTCGGCTCGAATGCGGCGCATCAGGGCGCGAAGCTCGAAGGCGCCGCGCGCGAGAGGCTGCTCGACTGGCTCGAGGAGGTCGAGTACGGCGAGTTCGCCCTGCCGCGCCCGGACCTCGTCGTGTTGCTGGACGCGCCGGTCGCGCTTGCGCGCCAGCTCGTCGGCCGCAAGGCGGCGCGCGGGTACACGACACTCGAGGCCGACATCCACGAGGCCGACGCCGGGCACAGCGGTGCGACCCGCGAGCTCTACCTCGAGCTCGGCCGGCGCAGCGGCTGGCGAATCGTCGCCACCGAGGGCGAGGACGGGGATCCGCGCGACGTGGGGGAGGTTGCAGCCGAGGTGTGGAGCGCGGTGGAGCCGTTGCTGCGATGACGTTCGCGGCCGTGGCGGAGCAACTCGAGGCGAAGCGCCTCCTTTCTGCCGCCCTCGCGGAAGGGCCTGCGCACGCGTATCTCCTGCACGGACCGCCCGGCGTCGGCAAGCGCGCGCTCGCCATGCTCTTCGCGGCTGAGCTGCTCGGCGAGCACGCCCGCGTCGAGCGGCGGTCGCATCCCGACCTGTACATCCTCGAGCCGGTCGGCGACCAGATTCGCATCGACGACATCCGCGGGCTGCGCAGCGACCTGCACATGCGCCCGTTCGAATCGACGCGCCGCGTCTATCTCATTTTCGGGGCCGACACGATGAACGAGGACGCGGCGGACGCGCTGCTGAAGGATCTCGAGGAGCCGCCGTCGTACGCGGTGCTCGTGCTCGTCGCGAACGACCTCGGCCCGCTGCCCGAGACGATCCGCTCGCGCTGCCAGCTCGTGCCGTTCCGTCGGCTCTCGGAGGGCGCCGTCCGCGCCGAGATCCGCGCGCGCGCGCCGGAGCTCGGCGACGAGGAGGTGACCTCGCTCGCGCGCGTCGCGGCCGGGCGGCTCGATCGTGCCGTGCGGCTCCTCGACCCCGCCGCCGCGAAACGGCGAGAGGCGCTCATAGGGGTCGCCCGCGCCGTCTATCTCGACCCCGGCTTCGACGCCACCGTCGGCGCCCAGGCTCTGCTCGAGGGAATCGCGCAGCGCGGGGCGGAGGCGAAGGAGAGAGCCGAGGAGTCGGTGGCCGTCCTCGAGCTGACCGGACGGGAGGCCGAGCAGCGCCTCCGCCGCGCCCAGCGCGGCGCCGAGCGCGACGAGCTGCTCGCGGCGCTCGAGGAGCTCGAGTGGTGGTACCGGGACCTCGTCGTCCTCACCGTCG
>JBGQKY010000099.1:0-9470 GCA_041499745.1 Gaiellaceae bacterium | reverse complement strand
GGGACGTCGCGTCCGGGCGGGTCGTAGTCGATTGCGATGATCGCGACGGAGGCGGGCATCTCGGTTTCCCTCTTGCCTGACGGCGCTGCTCTGGGTGTGCGTCGATCGAGCGTATCGATGCGCTCGCTTCGCCGTCGCAGCCGAGCTCGCCGAACCCGAAGCGGCTGCACCTATTCGTGCCGGTGCTCTGACGGGAGCCCGAAGCGTGTGGTCGTCTCCCGCTCGAAGTCGACCTCGATCAGGACGGCCGACTCGCCGCCGACGACCCAGGCGTCGTGCCCGGGCTCGATCACGACCGCGGCGGGCGCGCTGAACTCGAACGTGCAGCCGTCCGCGTATTCGCCCGCGATCGCGCCCCGCGCTAGAAAGCCTACGTGCGCGAAACCGCAGCGGTCGGCGCAGGTGGCGGGCGCCATGTCCTGCGACCACCGGAAGCCGGCGGGATAGATAGAGCGCTTGATCCGGCCTTCGCCTGCCGCGGACGATGTCGACGGTGCAGCCGCCGACCTCGCACGTGGCATTCAGTTAGAACCTCTTACTCGACGTCCGTCCAGTCGAGGATCACCTTGCCCGACTGACCCGAGCGGGCCACGGCGAACGCTTCCTCGAAGTCGCGGTGCGAGAAGCGGTGTGTGATCACCGGGCGGATGTCGAGCCCGGACTGGATCATCACCGTCATCTGGTACCAGGTCTCGTACATCTCGCGTCCGTAGATCCCCTTCAGCGTCAGCATGTTGAAGATGATCGGGTTGAGGTCGAGCGCGATCTCTGCGGTCGGGATCCCGAGCAGGGCGATGCGGCCGCCGTGCGCCATATTCGCGATCATGCCCCGGAGCGCATCCGGGTTACCCGACATCTCCAGGCCGATGTCGAAGCCCTCGGTCATGCCGAGCTCGCGCTGGGCGTCGGCGAGGTCTTGCTCGCGGGGGTTGAGCGCCAGCGTGGCGCCCATGCGGCGCGCGAGCTCGAGCCGGTAGCTGTTCACGTCCGTCACGACGACGTGACGCGCGCCGGCGTGACGCACGACCGCGGTTGCCATGCAGCCGATCGGACCGGCGCCCGCGACGAGCACGTCTTCGCCGAGCACCGAGAACGTGAGCGCGGTGTGCACAGCGTTTCCGAACGGGTCGAAGATCGAGGCGACCTCCTCGTCGATCCCCGGCCAGTGGTGCCAGACGTTCGTCATCGGCAGCGCCACATATTCGGCAAAGGCGCCCGGGCGCTGCACCCCTAGCCCGATCGAGTGGGCGCACAGATGACGGCGGCCGGCCATGCAGTTGCGGCACCGGCCGCAGACGACGTGGCCTTCACCGCTGACGAGATCGCCGACCTGGAAGTCGCTCACGTTGGAGCCGAACCTGACCACGTCGCCGACGAACTCGTGGCCGACGACCATCGGCACCGGGATCGTCTCCTGCGCCCACGCATCCCAGCCGTAGATGTGGAGGTCGGTTCCGCAGATCCCGGTCTTGCGGACGCGGATCAGCACGTCGTTGATCCCGATCTCCGGCTCAGGCACATCCTCGAGCCAGAGGCCCTCGCGGGCCTCGCCCTTGATCAACGCGCGCATGCGCGTGTCACGCTACACAGCTTCAGCTCCGCGTCCGCGGGGGGTTCCTCTTCGAGTTCCGCGTGCCATTAGAATGGTCGGACCAAATGGCGCAAGAGGCCGCACTGCTGAGCTCGGTGGACGCCGCCAGGCTGTTCACTGAGGCGCGGCGTCTTCGCTCGTCAGACGACATCGTCGCGCAGATTCGCGAGGCGATCGTCGACGGTCGCTTGCAGACGGGGGCCCGGCTTCCCAACGAGCGGGAGCTCTCCCGCATCTTCGGCGTCAGCCGTTCGACGTTGCGGGAGGGCCTGCGAGTGCTCGAAGTGCTCGGCGCGATCGAGGTCCGGCCGGGCTCCGCCGGCGGGATCTTCGCCTGCGAGCCGAACGGCGACCAGGTCGGCTCGGCTCTCGAGGCGCTGCTGCGCTTCAGGCACGCGACCGCGCAGGAGCTGGGCGAGTTCCGGGTCAGCTTCGAGAGCGAGACGGCGAACTGGGCCGCCCAGCGCGCGGACGCCGACGACGTCAGACGGCTGGAGCAGTTGGCGCTGCAGTTCGCCGAGTTGGCGATGGACGACGACGTCCCGTGGAGTGTGCTCGTCGAGATCGACATCGCGTTCCACGAGGCGCTCGCGCGCGCGTCGAAGAACCAGGTGCGCGTGGCGATCATGCTCGGCGTCCATCGGGCGGTCCATCACGCCTCGACGTCGATGACTGATCGCGCCTCGCCGCCGGTGCGGCGCGCGATCGGCGCCGAGTTGCGGCGAATAGCGGCTGCGGTCGCAGCGCACGACCCGAGCCTCGCCGTGAAGCGCGTGCGCCGCCACGTGAAGAAGTTCACCGACCTAGAACGCGAGGTCCAGTGAAGCGCTCTGGAGCGAGCCGCGATTTCAGGGCTTCCGGATCGCACGGTGCTGATCGACCATCGCGCCGGCCGCGCCGCCGATCTGAAGCACCTGCTGCTCGTACTCGTCCCGGTACTGCACGACCGGCCGCGCGGCGGCCAAGGTCGCGACGATGTGCAACTCGGTGTTGCCGCTCGAGCGGAAGCCGTGCCAGCTATGCGGCCGCACGAGCGCGCTGTCGCCCGTCGCGAGGATCGTGCGCTCGTCCTCGACCCAGAATTCGGCCGTTCCGGCGACGACGACGATGAGCTCTTCCGTCTCGAAGTGCGTGTGGGTGGGCGCGCCGCAACCCGGCTCGCACCATTGCTCGAAGACGCAGAGCCCCTCAGGGGCTGCGCCGGGCACAACGTGCAGGCGAGTCCGCACTCCCGGCCGCCAGACGACGAGCGGGCTCTCGTCCAGCCGCACCACGATCGGCACACCGGTCACTCCTGTCTCCCTTCGAGTCGTACGACGTCGAGCGTGAGGGGATTGAGGGCGACGCCGTAGTCGCGCTCCGCGCCTTCTACCGTTACATACCCGTCGAGCACGTCGGCGCGGACCCGCTCGGGGTCGCGCTCGAACGGCTCGCCGAAGCCGCCGCCGCCGCCGGTCTCGAGCCGGAACGTCGAGCCCGCCGGCAGCCGCAGTGCGTTGACCTTGAGCAGGTGCAACTCGTCGGAGGTGCCTTCGTTGACGATGACGTCCGGCCCGGCACCGCCCTTGCCGCCGAAGAGCCCCCAGGCCGGCGTCACTGAGCGCTCGAACCACAGCGAGAGCCGCGTCGGCCCGTCCAGCTCGAACTCGCGGTGCACGCCGCAGCCGCCGCGGAACCGACCGGCGCCGCCGGTGTCGGGCCGGAAGCCATAGCGGCGCACGAGAACCGGCCACTTCATCTCGGTCACCTCGACCGGGTAGTCCTTGAACGCGCCGTTGACGGCGTTGATCAGGCCGTCGGAGCCGTCGCCGCCCTCGTAGCCGCCCCAGCCGCCGGGATGCGGCGCGTTCATCAGGAAGCGGGCGTCGTCTCTCCGCGGGTCCGTGCCCTCGAGGTAGACGACCATCGAGTCGCCGTAGTGCGCGCCCGCGGCCGCCTCTGGCAGCGCCGAGGAGAGGGCCGTGACGATCAGGTCGATCAGCAGACCGCACGGGGTGAAGTACCACTGGCAGGCGGCCGGCTCCTCGGCGGAGAAGATCGTCCGCGGCGGCACGGCGACGGTCAGCGTGCGGAACGTCCCGCCGTCGACGGGGCGCTCGGGGTGGATCAGCAGCTTGAAGGCGACGCGAACCGCCGAGATCGCCTGCGCGAGGCCGCCGTTGATCGGCCCCTCGGTCATGGGCGACGAGCCTGCGAGGTCGATCGTCATCGTGTCGCCCGCGACGTCGACCCGCACCTTGACCGGCAGCGGTCCGTGACCGAGCCCGTCGTCGTCCAGCCATCCCTCCGCGGTGTACGTGCCGTCGTCGATGGCGGCGACCGCCGCCCGCTCGAGCTCCTCCGACTGGCGGTAGATCTCCGCGCGCGCGGCGGAGTATGTCTCGTAGCCGAAACGGTCGAGAATCGCCTGGAAGCGTGCCTCGCCGGTGCGGCAGGCGGCGATCTGCGCGTTCATGTCGCCGATCGCGGAGTAGCCGAAGCGGCCGTTGCGGCGCAGGAGGTCGACGATGTCCTCGCGCGGCTCGCCGCGGTCGTACAGACGCGTGGGCGCGAAGCGGATCCCCTCCTGGAAGATCTCGCGCGAGTCCATCGACCCGCCCGGATCCTTGCCGCCGACGTCGAGCCAGTGCGCCCGCGTCGCAGAGAAGCCGACGAGCCGGTCCTGCCAGAAGACCGGCGCGAAGATCGTCGCGTCGTTCAGGTGCGTGCCCGTCATGTACGAGTCGTTGACGAAGAACACGTCGCCGGGGCGGAACGCTTCCCAGCCGAGCAGGTCGACGGTCAGCTTCACGCACACCTCGAGATTCCCGAGAAAGAGCGGCACTCCGAGCGACTGGCCGAGGACGCCGCCCTCCCCGTCGAGGATCGCGACGGCGCAGTCCTTGCCTTCGTAGATGATCGGTGAGTACGACGAGCGGATCAGCGTCGCGTTCATGTCCTCGGCGCACGAGACGAACGCGTTACGGATGATCTCCGTGGTGATCGGATCTGCGGTCACGGCGATCACCTCGTGATCAGCAGGTTGCCGAGGTCGTCGATGCGCGTCTCGTAGCCCGGCGGCACGACCGTGGTCGAGGAGAGCTCCTCGACCACGAGCGGCCCCGCGTGCGTCCAGTCGGCGGGGAGGAGCTCCCGCTTGAACACGTGCGTGTCGTGCGGCTCGCCAGAGTAGACGACTGCGCGGCGCCCGAGGCTCGCGTTCTCCGAGCCGTCCGGCGAGCGGAACGGCGCGGGCCGTCCGCCGAGGCGGCCGAGCGCGGCGAGCCGCAGGTTGACGACCTCCACCTGCTCGCCCGGGGCGGCGTGTCCGTAGCGAATCGCGTGAGCCTCGTGGAAGGAACGCTCGATCTCCGCCAGGTCGACCGGCGACCCGATCGACACGGTCACCGTGTATTCCTGTCCGACGTACCGCATGTCCGCGGTTCGCGTTGCGTAGCGCTGCCCCTCGTCGACACCCTCGCCGGCGAGCAGCGCCATGCCCTCCTCCTCCAGCTCGCGAAACAGTGAGGCGATCTCCTCGCTGCTCGTCTCTGCGAGCGGATGGAAGAAGCTGCGTACCACGTCGTGGCGCATGTCGGTCTGGAGCATCCCCCAGGCCGAGAACGTGCCCGGGCTCCACGGGACGACCGTTTCCGAGATGTCGAGCTCCTCTGCGAGCCACACGGCGTGCATCGGGCCCGCGCCGCCGAACGCGACGAGCGAGTATTCACGCGGATCGATGCCCTGCTTCACGGTGACCGTCCTCATGGCGTCGGCCATCTTGGCGTTGACGATCTGGAGCACTCCGTCGGCAAACGCGGCGTCGTCGAGCGACAGCTGCGACGCGAGCGAGCGGAGCGCGCGCGCCGACGCGTCGGTGTCGAGGCTCATCCGCCCGCCGAGGAAGTAGTGCGGGTCGAGCCGGCCGAGGAACAGGTTCGCGTCGGTCACCGTCGGCCTGGTCCCGCCGCGCCCGTAGCAGGCGGGGCCCGGATCGGCGCCCGCCGACTGTGGGCCGACGCGCAGCCCGCCGGCCTCGAGCCATGCGAGCGAGCCGCCGCCGGCGCCGATCGTGTGGATGTCGACGAGCGAGAGGAGCACCGGGAGGCCCTCGAGCTCCGCCTCGGACGAGACGGTCGGCTTGCCGTCGACGATCAGACTGAGGTCGAACGACGTCCCGCCCATGTCGACGCACAGGAGGTTCGGGCGGTCGGTCGCGCGCGACAGCGCCGCGCCGCCGATCGTCCCGCCGACCGGGCCCGACAGCAGCGTCTGGATCGGCTGGCTCCGAGCCTTCCGCGCCGTCGTCACGCCGCCATTCGACTGCATTACGTACAACGTCGAGTCGACGCCGCGCTCGTCGAGCTCGCGCTCGAGGCGCTCGAGGTAGCCCCCGACGCGAGGCGCGATGTATGCGTTGAGCACAGCCGAGGAGCCCCGTTCGTACTCGCGCCATTCGCGCGCGATCTCGTGCGAGAGCGTGATCGACAGGCCGGGGCACTCGCGCGCGAGAATCTCTCGCACCTGGAGCTCGTGCGCGGGATTGACGTAGGAGTGAACGAGGCAGACCGCGACCGCAGCGATCTGCTCCGCACGGATGCGGTCGATCGCCGGCGCGAGACTGGCGGGATCGAGCGGCGTCTCGACCGTCCCGTCGAAGCGAAGCCGTTCGCGCACCTCGAGCACGTCGCGCCGGGGCACCAGCCGCTCCGGCTTGCGGTAGCGGAGGGTGTACAGCTCCTTCCGGTCGTGGCGCGCGATCGAGTACGCGTCGCGTAGCCCCTCCGTCATCAACAGCAGCACCCGCGTGCCCTTGCGCTCGAGGAACGAGTTCAGGCCGACCGTCGTGCCGTGCACGATGAAGTCGATCGACTGCAGCTCCGGGACGAACGCCTCGAGCCCGGCGATCACGCCCTCGGCGGGATTCTCGGGTGTGGAGAGCACCTTGCCCGGATACGTCCGTTCCTCGTCCTCGATCACCACGAGGTCGGTGAACGTCCCGCCGATGTCCATCGCGACGCGGTAGCCCACTCGCTACGCGTCTCGGTAGAGGGTTCCCGCCACGACCTCTCCGGCCAGCAAGGGCATGAGCTGCTCCCCGAGCGTCGCCCGCACCGGGTTGTCCAGCCAGCGCTGGTAGTCGGCGCCCGAGTCCCATTCGGCGATCACGAGCATCGGCTCCCCGGCGTGGAGCGGACGCAGCAGCCGGCCGCTTCTGAAGCCGCCGGACTGCCGTGACAGCTCGAAGATCCCGGCCTTCTCGTATATGCGGGCGACGTCGTCCTCCGCGCCCTCGCGGACGGGAAGGTAGAGAACCGAGACGACGCTCATTGCCGCGCCCGCCTGGCCCACGCGTCGAGTGCGACGGCTGCGGCGAGGATCACGCCCTTGATCACGTACTGCCACTGGGTCGAGGTGCCCAGCAGGTTGAAGCCGTTCCCGATCGTCATCAGGAAGAACGCACCCAGCACGCTGCGCCAGATCGCGCCCTCCCCGCCGAGAAGCGATGTCCCACCGAGCACGATCGCCGTGATCACGTCGAACTCGATGCCCTTGCTGGCGTCCCACTGGGCGGTCGAGACCTCCGAGACGAGGATCACGCCGGCGATCCCTCCGGCCAGGCCGGAGATCGCGAACGTCGTCGCGCGCACGACGTTCACGCGCACTCCGGAGAGCCGCGCCGCCTCTGCGTTGCCGCCGACCGCGTACGCGTAGCGCCCGAACGCGGTGCGCGAGAGCAGGAAGCCAAGCACCACGGCGAAGGCGAGCCAGACGAAGACCGGATACGCGATACCCCAGGCCCTGCCGAGACCGAGCGTCGTGAAGCGGTCGCCGGGGACGGAGACGAGGTTCCCGGCGGTCATCACTTGCGAGACGCCGTTGATGATGATCGCCGAGGCGAGCGTGGCGATGAATGCGTTGACGCGGCCGAGCGTGATCAGGAGGCCGTTGCCGACTCCGACGCCGAGGCCGGCGAGCGACGCGAGGATGAGCGACGGCCACAGCCCGAGTCCGGTCCCCACGAACAGCTTCGCCGCGCAGATCCCCGCGAACGCGGAGACGGCGCCGACAGACAGGTCGAAGCCGCCGGCGATGAAGACGAGGGTGCCGCCGGCGGCCATGATCCCGATCGGCGCGGTCTGGAACGCGAGATTCTTCAGGTTCTCCGAGGTGAAGAAGACCGGGCTCCGGATCGAGAGGACGATGAAGAGCACGGCGAACGCGACGACGACGCCGTAGTCGCGGATGATCGCGACGTCCACCCTGCGGCGCGCGCGCGGGACGACCGGCTCCGCGTGGTCGACGCTCACGAAATCTCCGTCAGTGCCGCGTCTGCTTCCGTAGCGAACGCCGCGTGCAACACCGCATCCTCACTCATCGAGTCCTGATCGAATTCGGCAACGATCCGGCCGCCGCGCATGACGAGTATGCGGTGCGCCAGGCCGAGAACCTCCTCGTGCTCCGACGAGATCAGGAGCACCGCCATGCCCTCTGCTGCAAGCGAGTGGATCAGCGCGTAGATCGCGTGCTTGGCGCCGACGTCGACGCCGCGCGTCGGCTCGTCCGCGATGAAGACGCGCGGCCTCCCCCAGAGCCACTTCGCGAACAGCACCTTCTGCTGGTTACCGCCGGAGAGGCTCGAGACCTGCGCGCTTCCCGTCTTTGCACGCACATCGACTCGCCGGATCAGCTCCCCCGCAAGCCGCTTCTCTCGCAGCGGGTGAATCACGGAGCCGACGGTGAGCTCGCGGAGGTGCGGCAGCGTGATGTTGTCGACGACCGAGCGCAGCATCAGCAGCCCGTGCGTCTTGCGGTCCTCCGGGAGCATTGCGATCCCGTGGCGGACGGCTTCGCGAGGCGAGCGGATGCGTACGGCGACCGCGTCGAGCTCGATCGTCCCCTCGTCGAGGCGATCGGCTCCGAAGATCCCGCGCGCCACCTCGGAGCGGCCGCTACCCACGAGTCCCGCAAGCCCTACGATCTCTCCCGCCCGGACGTCGAACGAGATGTCGGCGACAACGCCGTGGCGCGCGAGCCCGCGGACGGACATGACCACGGGCGCGTCCTGCGGAGTTGCCGCCTTCGGCGGAAAGGCGAGCTCCAGCGACCGGCCGAGCATCGCCTGCACGAGCGTCGCGGGCGACTCCGAACCAGCTTGCGCCGTGCGTATGTGCCTCCCGTCGCGTAGCACGGTCACCGTGCCGGCGAGCCCGAGCACCTCCTCGAGGAAGTGCGAGACGTAGATGATCGTCGTGCCGTTGTCGCGGAGCCGCCGGGCCGTCGCAAACAGGCGCTCGGACTCGTCCGTCGTCAGCGCCGAGGTGGGCTCGTCCATCACGACGAGGCGCACGTCGCGCGCGAGCGCGCGCAGGATCTCGGCCTTCTGCTGGTCGGCGACCCGGAGCGACCTGGGGTACGCATCGGGCGGCAGCTCGAGTTGCGCCTGCTCGACGAGGGCGTCGTATCGCCGCTTCATCGCGCGGCGATCGACGACACCGGCCCGGCGCGGCTCGATCCCGAGGAACACGTTCTCGAGCACCGTTCGGTGAGGGACGAGCGTCGGCTCCTGGGCGATGATCGTAAGGCCCTCGGCGAGCGCGTCGCGCGGCGACCGGTAGTCCACGCGCTTCCCGTCGACGAGCATCTCTCCGCCGTCGGGCCGGTAGACGCCGGCGACGATCTTGCCGAGGGTCGACTTTCCGGCGCCGTTCTCGCCCACCAGGGCATGGACCTCGGCGTGCTGGAACGTCACGCTCACGTCGGTGAGCGCCTGCACGCCGCCGAAGCGCTTGCCGATGCCGCGAAGCTCGACGTGCGGGACAGGAGCCTGTCTCACGATGAGGCTCGTCGATCCCGGTGCGATGGGCGAGTGCGAGGCAAGGACGCAGGGAGCCCCGAT
>JBGQKY010000098.1:0-9565 GCA_041499745.1 Gaiellaceae bacterium | reverse complement strand
GACCCGGACCTCTCCGGTCTCCACGTCGACCGCGACCTCGACGACCTGAACGCCGAAGGTCAGCACCGTCATCCCGGTCGGGTTCGGGCCGCGCCCACCCGTGCCGAGAATCTGTGCGTTCTCGAGGATCTCGAGCAGCGTCTCGAGCGGCGTCGAGACGTTCCCGTCCGCCGAGCAGACGATGCCGTCCTTGATGTCGAGCACGCCCGCCTCGATGTGGTAGCGCTGCGCGGCGATCTCGAGGATCTGGCGCTTCGCGTCCGCGGCGGCGGCGCGGACCGCCGGGCCGACCGAGGGCGTCGTCGACGAGCCGGCCGAGAGCGTGGCATAGGGACCGCGCGCTGTGTCCCCGAGCGCGACCTCGACACGATCGAGCGGGACGCCGAGCTCCTCCGCGGCGATTTGCGCCATCACGGTGCGGGTGCCGGTACCGATGTCCTGCATCGCGGTGACGACCGTGATGCGGCCGTCCGAGGTGACGCGAGTCCACGCGTACGACGGCGGGCCGCCGCCGCCGAACCAGATCTGGGACGCCATCCCGACGCCGTGCTTCCAGGTGTCGGTCGAGCGCGCGCGCACCTCGTGCCGGCGTTCCCAGTGCTTCTCGGCGCGCTCGTAGCACTCCATCAGGTTCTTCGAGGAGAACTGCTTGCCGTTGTTCGTGCCCGCGTAGTTCTTGCGCCGCAGCTCGAGCGGGTCCAGGTTCAGCTTCGCCGCGAGCTCGTCGACCAGGCACTCCAGCCCGAACGTGCCCTCGACGAAGCCGGGTGCGCGGAACGCCTTCATCGGCGGCGTGTTGATCTTCGCGCCGTGGCGAACCGTCCGGACGTTCTCGCAGGCATAGAGCATCTGCATCGGACCCTCGGTCATGGCCGACCAGCCCGAGAAGCCGACGCCGTTCACGAACTCGCCGCCGAGCGCCACGATCGTGCCGTCGCGAAGGGCGCCGACGGTGAGCTTCTGAATCGTGAGGTTGCGGTTACCCGCCGCCATGTTCTCCTCGCGGCGCGTCAGAGCGCAGCGCACGGGACGCCCCGTCCGCTTCGCGAGCTCAGCGGCGACGAACGTGTACTCGTCCGGGCTGTTCTTCGAGCCGAAGCCGCCGCCCATGTACTCACACACGACGCGCACCTTGTCGGCCGGGATTCCGAGCTCCTGCGCAACCCCGTCGCGGATGCCCCAGATGTACTGCGTCGAGATGTAGACGTTGAGCGTATCGCCCACCCACTCGCAGACCGCCTGGTGCGTCTCCAGCGAGTTGTGCAACACGACGGACGTGCGGTACGTGCCTTCGACGACTGCGTCCGCAGACGCGAGCGCGCGCTCGAAGTCGCCGCGCTCGTAGGGCTCCGACGGAATCGTGAGCTGTCCGCGCGCGACTGCCTCCTCGGGATCGAGGACGACCTCGAGCTTCTCCCAGTCGACGTCGATCGCCTTGACGGCGCGGCGCGCCTGGCCGAACGTGTCGGCTGCCACCGCAGCGACTGCGTGGCCCACGTAGCCGGCCTCTCGGACGAGCCCTTTGGCCTCTTCCGGGCCGAGCGCGCCGTGCACGCCGGGGAGTGCGAGCGCCGGCGCGAGGTCGATGCGCTTCACTCTCGCGTGCGCGTACGGCGAGCGCAGGACTGCTGTGTGGAGCATGCTCGGGAGCTGGATGTCGGCCGTGTAGCGCGCCTCGCCGCGGTCGCGCTCCCGCGCGTCCACCCGCACCGCATCGCGGCCTACGACCGCCAGCGGCCCGGCGGGCCACTGCTCGAGCGGATCCTCCTCGACGACGAGCCAGACTTCCTCGAAGCGGCCCTCGACCTCCTTCTCGGTCCGGATCAGTCGCGCCACGTCAGGATCGCCTCCTCGATTCGCGGATACGTGCCGCAGCGGCAGATGTTTCCGGCCATCTGGTGGCGGATGTCGTCGACTGTCGGGCTCGGGCGCGCCGTCACGAGCGCCGCCGCCGAGACGACCTGACCCGGCGTGCAGAACCCGCACTGCACGGCGTCGGTGCGCACGAACGCGTCGATCAGCGGGTGGTCGCGCAGTCCTTCGATCGTCGTTACCTCGCCCTGCACGGTGTGCACGAGCGTGATGCACGAGAGCGTCGGAACGCCGTCGATCTGCACGGTGCACGCGCCGCAGTGGCCTTCGTTGCAGGCGATCTTCGTGCCCGTCAGGCCGAGCTTCTCGCGCAGCAGCTGCGCGAGGCTCATCCCGACCGGCGCCTCGGTCGCAAAGGCGTGACCGTTGACGGTGAGGGCGAGCTCAGACACCGGTCGTCACTGCGACGATGTCGGCTAGATGCATGAGACGGGACGTCGTCCGGGCGACGACGCGCGCGTCTGCGTCGTCCTTCGCCTCGGGCAGCGTGCGCCAGAGTTCCCGCGCTGCCGAGAGGAGCTCGTGGATCTCGGCGAGCTCCTCGACGCGGCCGTTCCGCTCGTCGCAGGCGTTGAGCGCGAGGCCGAGCGCCCCGAACGTGTCTTGCTGGCGCAGGTAAATGAGCGGCATTGCCATCGAGAGGTACTGGTGGATGCGTGCGAACGCCATCGGCTGCTGGAGGACGTCGCCGCCTTGCGCACCCGACGGCGCGAGCGGCGGCTTGCCGTCGGCGATCCGGTTCGCGTTGACGCCGAGCATCCCGACGATCTGCTCCTCGGTCAGGCCCGCCGCGCGAGCCGAGCGCAGCGAGAGCAGCAGCGAGCCCGGCTGCGCCCCGTAGGGATAGTCGGACGCGTAGAGGATCTGCTCGGGCGGCACGAGGCGGAAGAAGCTCAGCAGGTCGACGGCGCTCCACACCGAGGTGTCGAAGAACACACCGGGCGTGCCGGCGAAGTGGCCGGCGAGGCCGACGAGATCCGCGATTCCCGCGTGCGCGATGATCAACTGCACGTCGGGATAGGTGTCGACGAGGCTGTGGAGGTGATCCGCGATCGGCGGCAGCCCGCGTCCGCCGTGGATCAGGATCGGGACGCGTCTCTCGGAGGCGATCGCGAACACCGGCGCGAGGCGCGCGTCATCGAGCTCGAACTTCTGCGCACGCGGATGGAGCTTGATCCCGCGCGCGCCCAGGTCGAGGCAGCGCTCCGCTTCCTCGATCGGGCTCTCGATGAGGTCGAGCCGGACGAACGGGATGAAGCGCCCAGCCGACTCCGCGGCGAACGCCAGCGTCCGGTCGTTTCCCGCGCGGAACCCCGGGTGCCGGTCGGGCTCGTCGAGGCAGAACATGAAGCAGCGGGAGACTCCGTAGCGGTCGAAGATCCCCGTCAGCTCCTCGGGCCGGCCGGCCGTTCCGTCGATGTCGGTGCCGAGGTGGGTGTGCGCGTCGAAGACGTCGACGCCCGGGGGGAGCTCTCCCTTCAGCTCCGCCTCGAAGGCGGCGAAGAGCTCCCGTGCACGCTCGAGCGGACGGCTCACCCTCTGAATCTACCCGCCAGCTCTATTCGAAGACCGGAGCCAGCACCCGGTCGAGAAAGACCCGCTCGGGAACCGACCCGTCCCATTGCGGGACGCCGTTGACGACGATCCGCGGCACCGACCAGACGTCCATCTCGTCGGCGAGGGCCGGGAACTCCGTCGCCTCGATCGCCGAGGCCGTGATCCGGGGTGAGGCGAGAGCCGCTCGGTAGGCCAGCAGCACGGCCGGCGGGCAGTGGGGTCAGGTGGGCGTGACGAAGACGTCGATCGCGAGATCCTGGTCGAGCCCCGCGAGGCGCTCGAGCGACTCCGGTGCGAGCGAAGACTCCCGTCTTCCCGCCTCCAGCACCGCGCCGATCAGCGAGCTGAGCTCGTAGCCCCAGGGAAGCCCGTAGTAGCGGATGCCGACCTCCTCGCCCTCCGGTAGCACGGCCACGGCGGGGTAACGCTCGAACCCGGCCGGCTCGTCCTCGACCCGCCACGTCACGTTGTCGGACAGGGCCGCGAGCTCGCCGACGACGCGCTGCGTCTCCGCGCCGAAGTCGATGTCGCGCGCGCCCGGCAGCGGGGTCTCCTCGGGGCCGAGCGCGACGAGGAGATCGACCGGGCGCTCGAGCGCGTCGAGCAGCTCGCGAACCCGCGCCTCGTCCTCGGGCTGGAAGATCGCCATCCCCTAGGACTATAGGATCGGCCGCGCGATGACCAACGTCCTGATCTACGCCGACTCGATGCGCTCGCCCGAGCTGCGGCACGAGGTGCCGGTCCCGGTTCCGGACGCTTTCCTGTATGTCGAGCACGACGGGCGGCGGATCGCCGTCGTGACCCCACTCGAGATCGAGCGCATCTCGGCGGCGGGGATCGAGACGATTCCACCCGAGCACTTCGGCGCCGACGAGCTGCTCGCGAGCGGCATGCCGTATCGCGAGATGGAGCTCGAGGTCTACTCGCGCGCGTGTCGTGAGCTCGGAGTGACGGCTGCGGCGGTGCCGGGCTCGTTCCCGGTCGAGCTCGCCGACCGTCTGCGCGGAAACGGCGTCGAGCTTCGCGTCCAGCGCGAGCTCTTCGAGGATCGGCGACGGCGGAAGACCGAGGTCGAGATCGCGGGCCTCCGCCGTGCGCAGCGCGCGGTCGAGGCGGCGCTCGACGTCTCGCGCGAGCTGCTGAGGAACGCCGCCGTGAAAGAGTCGCTGGTGCTCGAAGGCGAGGCATTGACGTGCGAGCGGATCAAGCTCGAGATCGAGCGCGTGTTCATCGAGCACGGAGTCGCCGCCGAGCATATGACCGTGTCGCACGGCGCCCAGACCGCGATCGGCCACGAGGGTGGTCACGGCGCGATCCTCCCCGACGAGCCGATCGTCTTCGATCTCTTCCCGCGCGACCGGGAGACCGGCGTCTACACCGACATGACGCGCACGTACGTCGTCGGAACGCCGTCGGACGAGGTGCTCGAGTACCACCGGCTCGCGAAGGAGGCGCTCGATCGCGTCGTCGCCGAGGCGAGGCCGGGTGTGAACGGCCGCGCGCTGATGCAGATCGCGTGCGACCTCTTCGCCGAGCACGGCTACCCGACGCCGCTCACGAAGGAGCCCGGCGAGGTGCTCGACAGCGGCTTCTTCCATGGGCTCGGGCACGGGGTCGGGCTCGAGGTGCACGAGCGGCCGTGGATGTCGCGGGCAGGCGACGATCTCGTCGCCGGCGACGTGATCGCGATCGAGCCGGGGCTGTACCGGGCCGGCTACGGCGGGGTGCGGCTCGAGGACATCGCGATCGTCACCGAGGACGGGATCGAGGTCGTGACCGACTACCCGTACGATCTCGAGCCATGACCGAGCACGCGATCGAGACGATGTTCCTCGAGGAGCGGCGTTACCCGCCGCCTCCCGAGTTCGCCGCGCAGGCGAATGCGACGCCCGAGATCTACGACATCCCGCTCGAGGAGTTCTGGGAGCGCGAGGGGCGCGAGCGACTGACGTGGTTCTCGTCCTACGACGAGCTGTACGAGTGGAAGCCTCCGTACGCGAGGTGGTTCCTCGGCGGCCGGCTCAACGTGTGCTTCAACTGCGTCGACCGGCACGTCAAGGCGGGTCGCGGCGACAGGGTCGCCTACCACTGGGAGGGCGAGCCGGCCGACGATCGGCGCGACATCACCTATGCGGAGCTCCAGCGCGACGTCGTGCGCCTCGCGAACGCCCTCAAGGGGCTCGGCGTCGGCAAGGGCACCCCGGTGGCGATCTACATGGGCATGGTGCCGGAGCTGCCGGTGGCGATGCTCGCGTGCACCCGGCTCGGAGCACCGCACACCGTGGTCTTCGGCGGCTTCTCGGCCGACTCGCTCTCGAGCCGCATGGTCGACATGGACTGCGAGGTGCTGATCACGCAGGACGAGGCGTGGCGGCGTGGTTCCACCGTCCCGCTCAAGGCGACGGCCGACGAGGCGATGAAGGAGGCGCCGACGATCCGTGCGTCGGTCGTCCTGCGTCGTACCGGCAACGACGTCCCGATGCAGGAGGGCCGCGATCACTGGTGGCACGAGCTCGAGCAGGGCGTGAGTGACGACGCGGCCTCGTGCCCCTGCGCGCAGATGGACAGCGAGGATCTGCTGTTCGTCATGTACACGAGCGGGACGACCGCGAAGCCGAAGGGGATCGTGCACACGACCGGCGGCTACCTCTGCGGCGTCGCGACGACGCATTACTACATCTTCGACCTGAAGGCCGACACCGACGTGTACTGGTGCGCCGCCGACATCGGCTGGATCACCGGGCACAGCTACATCGTCTACGGGCCGCTGTGCAACGGCACGACGTCCGTTCTCTACGAGGGCACGCCGGACTACCCGGACAAGGACCGCTGGTGGGAGATCGTCGAGCGCTACGGCGTGACGATCCTCTACACCGCGCCGACGGCGATCCGCGCGCACATGAAGTGGGGGCCGGAGCACGCGCACAAGCACGAGTTGTCGACGCTCCGGCTGCTCGGCTCGGTCGGCGAACCGATCAATCCGGAGGCCTGGATGTGGTATCGCGAGCACATCGGCGGCGACCGTGCGCCGATCGTCGACACGTGGTGGCAGACGGAGACCGGGATGATCCTGATCACGCCGCTCCCAGGCGTGACGACGCTGAAACCCGGATCGGCGACCAAGCCGTTCCCGACCGTGGACGCGGGTGTCTTCGACGAGCGCGGCAACGAGGTCGGCCCGGGGGGAGGCGGCTACCTCGTGCTCAAACGTCCGTGGCCGGCGATGCTGCGTGGGATCTTCAAGGATTCGGAGCGTTTCGAGCAGACGTACTGGTCGAAGTACCCGGACGTCTATCTCGCCGGCGACGGCGCGCGCATCGACCAGGACGCCGACTTCTGGCTGCTCGGTCGCGTGGATGACGTGATGAACGTCTCCGGGCACCGGATCTCGACGATCGAGGTCGAGTCGGCGCTCGTCGACCACCCGGACGTTGCCGAGGCCGCGGTGTGCTCGCGCAAGGACGCGACGACCGGTGAGGCGATCGTGGCCTACGTGACGCTGAAGGCCAGCGCCACGCCGTCGGTCGAGAAGCTCGCCGAGCTGCGCGACCATGTCGCGAAGAAGATCGGGGCGATCGCAAAGCCGGCCAACATCGTCTTCACGCCCGAGCTCCCGAAGACGCGCAGCGGCAAGATCATGCGCCGCCTGCTGCGCGACGTCGCGGAGAACCGCCCGCTCGGCGACACGACGACGCTGGCCGATCCAACTGTGGTCTCGGAGATCCAGCACCGCGCCGAGGAGGAGACGTCGGACGACTCCTAGTGATGGGCACGAAGGCCGAGACGCTCGACCCGGAGGCGCAGCGCCAACTCGGCGCCGACCTCTTCAACAAGACCTGGACGCTGATGGAGAAGACCGATCGCACCCGTGAGGACGACGACGAGATGCTCCACTGCGCGCATGCGTCCGCCTACCACTGGACGCAGGTCGGGACGCCGGCGAACCGCTCCAGAAGCGAGTGGCAGTGCTCGCGCGTGTACGCGATCCTCGAGCGGGTCGAACCCGCGCTCCACCACGCGCGCCGCTGCCTCGAGATCGTCGAGGCGAACCCGGACGACATGAAGGACTGGGATCTGCCGGCGGCCTACGAGGCGATGGCGCGTGCGCACATGGTCGCGGGCGACACCGAGGAGACCCGCCGCTACGCCGAGCTCGGCCGCGCGGCGACCGCGAGGATCGCCGACGAGGACGACCGCGCCGTGATCGAGGCGGATTTCGCGACGATCAGCACGTAGAAAGGGTCCGGAGAAGGGTCTGGCGGCGTCCGCGGCGAATGGTTAGATGGACTCTTCAGCGAGGACCGAGATCCGTCGGGTTGAAAGCACTCTGACGGGCGGGAATTCCGGGCTCAGGTGCTAACCGGACCGCCGACCCGGCACGAGAAAAGGATCGGCTCGCCGACGAGAAGAGTTTGCGGGGCGGCGTGAGCCGCCCCGCTTGCTTTTCGACTAGAGAAGCTTCTCGAACCGCTCGGCGTCGTCGAACGGGCCGATCACCGCGAGCCGCAGCGTCTCGTCGGCGACGATGTCCTGCGCGACGCGCTGCACGTCCCCGGCGGTCACCGCATTCAGCCCTTCGAGCACCTCGTCGAGATCGGGCGCCCGCTGCTCGAGCACCTCGCGGCGGAGGCCGAAGAGGATCAGCCCCTGCGGGTTCTCGAGCTGGAGCACGAACCGCCCCTTGGAAAAGTTGCGCGCCTTCTCCAGCTCGGTCGCCGGCACCGGCTCGGCTGCGATCGTGCGGAACTCCGTCAGGATCGTTGTCACCGCCTCGTCGATCCTGTTGATGTCGACACCCGCCTGGGCATAGAGCGATCCCGCGTCGGTGTAGCTGTGGTTCTGCCCGAAGACGTAGTACGCGAGGCCGCGCCGCTCGCGGACCTCCGTGAAGAGGCGCGACGACATGCCGCCGCCGAGCACCGTCGAGAGCACCTGGAGCGGGTAGCGATCGGGATGCTGGATCGGGTAGCTCGGCACGCCGAGGATCAGGTGCGCCTGGTCGGACTGCTTCGTGAAGACCGTGACGCGGCCGTTCTCGTACGGCTTCACCGGCTCGGGCTCACCCGTCTCGGCCGAGGGGAGGTCGCCGAAGAGCGCCTGTGCGCGCTCGAGCAGGTCGTCGCCGATCCGGCCGCCGACGCCGAGGACCATACGCGTCGGCTTGTACCAGCGATCGAGGTACGAGGTGAACGTCTCGCGGGTCGCCCCGCGTACGGTCTCCTTCTTGCCGATGATGTCCCACCCGAGCGGCTGGTCGCCGTACAGGAGCTCCTCGTAGACGCCGCCGATGAAGTCGCGCGGCGTGTCGAAGTACATGTTCATCTCCTCGACGATCACGCCCTTCTCGCGGTCGATCTCCTCCTGGTCGAAGCGCGAGTTGCGCAGCATGTCGACGAGCACGTCGAGGGCGATGTCGCGGTGCTCGGCCGCGCACTTCACGTAGTACGCCGTGTACTCCTTGCCGGTGAACGCGTTGAACTCCCCGCCGATCGCGTCGATCTCACCTGCGATCTCGCGTGCGCTCGGACGCCGCTCCGTCCCCTTGAAGAACATGTGCTCGGAGAAATGGGCGATGCCGTTCGTCTCCGGCGTCTCGTAGCGGGAGCCTGCGGCGAGCATCACCATGCACGTCACCGACTGCGCCTCCGGCATCGGCGCGGTCAGAACGCGCAAGCCGTTCCCGAGTGTGTGCCGCTCGTAGGTGCTCACGCGGGCAAGGGTAGCGGCCTCCGCTAAGCGCGCGGGGGGCCCAGGCGACCGTCTTGCACGCGCCGCCAGTCGTAGACACTCGGCTCGGCGGCGAGGTGCACCGGAACGACGCCGGCCCACACGGGCAAGTCGACGTCCTCGGGCTCGTCCTCAGGGCCGCCCGATCGCACCTTCGCCGACGCCTCGCCGAGCGGGAGCGAGAGGATCCAGGTCGCCTTCAGCTCCTGGTCGGTGGGCTGCCGCGCCTCGTCCCAGCGACCGGGAGCGAGCTGCTCGGTGAGCGCGCGCAGCGCCTCGCGCTTCTCGTCGCCGTCGACGAGCGTCGCGACGCCGAGGACGACGACGGAGCGGTAGTTCACGGAGTGGTTGAACACCGACTTCGCGAGCACGAGCCCGTCGAAGAGCGTCACGGTGACGCAAACCGGCG
>JBGQKY010000097.1:0-9652 GCA_041499745.1 Gaiellaceae bacterium | reverse complement strand
CTGCGGGAGGCGCGGTACGACGACAACGCGGCATCGCTTCTCGTCCGCATCACCTGGGACGACGGCACGCCTCGGGTCACGCCGCTGCGCTCCTGCTTGCGCGAACGCTGTTGAGCTACTCCTCTTCCTTGGAGCCGGAGCTGCCGATGCGCCCGAGGGCACGCTGGAACTCGGCGGGGACGATCCACACTTTGTTCGACGCGCCCTGCGCGATCTGCGGGAGGGCCTGCACGTACTGGTAGGCCAGCAGCTGCGGATCCGGGTTGCCTTCGTGGATCGCCTTGAACACGGTGTCGATCGCCTTCGCCTCGCCCTCGGCCGCCAGGATCGTCGCCGCCCGCTGGCCCTCCGCCCGCAGCACCGCCGCCTGCTTCTCCCCCTCGGCGGTGAGGATCGCCGCCTGCTTCTGCCCCTCCGCCTGCAGGATCGCGGCCCGCTTCTCGCGATCGGCGCGCATCTGCTTCTCCATCGACTCCTGCACCGAGGCCGGCGGATCGATCGCCTTCAGCTCCACGCGGTTGACCCGGATCCCCCACTTGCCGGTCGCCTCGTCGAGCACACCGCGGAGCTGCTGGTTGACCTCGTCGCGCGAGGTCAGCGTCTTCTCCAGCGCGAGGCCGCCGATCACGTTCCGCAGCGTCGTCACCGTGAGCTGCTCGATCCCCTGGATGAAGTTCGCGATCTCGTAGGTCGCGGCCTTCGCGTCCGTCACCTGGTAGTAGATGACGGTGTCGATGCTCACGACGAGGTTGTCCTCGGTGATCACCGGCTGCGGAGCGAAGGACACGACCTGCTCGCGGAGGTCGATCAGGGGTCGCAGCCGGTCGACGAACGGAACGACGATCGCGAGCCCCGGGTTGAGCGTGCGGTTGTACCGCCCGAGACGCTCGATGATTCCGGCCCGCGCCTGCGGCACGATCCTGATCGTGCGCGCAAGCACAGCGAGCACGACGACCGCGACGACGAGCACGACGATGAGTCCGGTCACTTGAGGCTCCTTTACTCGTAGACGAGCGCCGTCGCGCCCTCGATCTTCACGACTTCGACCTGCGTTCCCGGCTCGAGCACCTGGTCGGGCATGTACGAGCGCGCTGACCACTCCTCGCCGCCGATGCGCACGCGGCCGCCGTTCAGGTCGACGCGCTGGAGCACGACGGCGCGCGCGCCCTCGAGCGCAGCGGTGCCGGTGCGAATCGCGACCGGCATGCGCAGGTGCGCGCGGGCGATCGGGCGCAGCAGGCCGAGCGAGGCGAACGCGGAGACGGCGAAGACGACAAGCTGGAGCCAGACGGCTGCGCCGGCTACGGCCGTGACCGCGGCCGCCGCGGCTGCGAGCGCGACCGGGCCGAGGAAGAAGAGACCCGGCGTGAAGATCTCGCCGCCCGCGAGCAGCACTGCCGCGATCGCCCAGGCGAGCCATGCTGCCATCGGTCAGAGTGTAGGGGCCGGGCCTCGGGGCAGGCCGAGGGCGGCCGGCAAGGCGAACAGGTTGTCGATCCGCGGCTCGTAGTCGGGCCGGAGCCCGAGCCGGTCGACGAGGACCGCTCGCATCCCGATCGCGAGCGCGCCCTCGATGTCGTCGGCGACCGTGTCGCCGACCATCGCGGCCTCCTCGGGCACGACCTCGAGCAGATCGAGGACCGCGCGGAAGATCGAGCCGTGCGGCTTCGTCTTCCCGTGGTGGAACGAGCTGATGCCGGCGTCGATGTCGAGCGCGTGATGCTCGGCGAACTCGTGGACGTCACGCGCGGAGTTCGAGACGAGGCCGATCTTCAGGCCTGCGCGCCGCAGCTCGTCGAGCACCGGCATCACGTCCTCGTACAGCTCGAAGTTCTCGTGCCGCGTCCAGCGGCTCGTGAGCTCGAGTGCGACGACGTGCGAGACCGGCTCCGAGCCGCCCATCCCGAGCACGATCCGCTCGGTGAACGCGACCCAGATCTCTTCGTCGTGGTCGAGCTCGGGGTGTCGCCTCAGGTCGAGCAATGCCGCGTCGCGCGCCGCCTCGTAGCGCACAGCCTCGAGCGCGAGCCCGTGCCGCTCGCCGCAGCGTACGTAGCCTTCGGGCATCAGCTCCGGTCCCGGCTTCGCGAGCGTGAAGTCGACGTCGAAGAGGACGGCGCGGAGGCTCATCCGAGCAGCCACTCGACGACTTCGACATGCGGGACGATGTAGTCGCCGCCGGCCGACCACGCGACCGTTTGCGCAACGGTCCAACCCAGGGCCCGCTCACGGTCGAGCCCGAGCTCGTCTGAAAGCCGGTCGAGGCGGTAGAACACATCGCGCCTGCTGTGGCCGAGCTCGTCCGAGCGAAGGATCGGCGCGGCGGAGAACTCACGCTCGCCTGAAAGTGGCTTCGGGTCGATGACGAGCCACGGCTCGCGCTGCGCCGCGAGGACGTTGTCGCCATGAAGATCTTGATTGACCAGCACCTGGTCTCCCTGGGTCGACGCGAGCTCGCGGATGTAGTGGAGCGCGGCGTCGCGCAGGCGTGGGTCTCGTACGTCGCGCTCGATCTCCTCGACCCAGTGATCCGACTCCTCTTCGAGTGAGTGGAAGCCGGCGCCGCTCTTCCAGAGCCGCGGCAACAAATCGATCAGGACGTCGAGCGCGTCCGGCGACGCGGACAGGAACGTGCCGGGCTCCGCACGCTCGAGCAGGAGCGCCCAACGCTCGTCGTTGCGCGCGAGCAGGCGCACTGCACCGTCGCCGTTCCAGCGCTCGAGGGCTTCCGCCTCCTGCTCGGCCTCGCGGTGCGGGAATCCGACCTTCAGAACGGCCCGCGTGCCGTCAGGCAGCTCGGCAGGAGCCGCGTACCCGGCAGCGCCCGGTGCGTACTGCTCGCCAACCCGCAACCCCCACTCCTTGCAACAACTTGCAACTAGGTCGGGAAGGGCGTCGCGCCACTTCGTCAGATCCGCGTCGGCCACCGATATGCGCCGGCCTGACGGCTCGCGAGCGACGGCAGCTTCGACCGGATCGCGCGCAGCCGCACGCGGTCGAGCTCGGCTACGATCACGGTCTCCTCGTCGGGCGCCTGCGCGAGTACGGTGCCCCACGGATCGACGATCAGCGAGCGTCCGTAGGCAGGCTTGCCCGCGATCGTCTCGCCGACCTGCCCCGTCGCCGCGACGTAGAACTGATTCTCGATCGCCCGCGCGCGCAGAAGAACGTGCCAGTGATCGCGCCCCGTGGGCGTGGTGAAGTGCGCGGGAACCGTCGTCAGCTCCGCGCCTTCGAGCGCGAGGATGCGATAGAGCTCCGGGAAGCGCACGTCATAGCAGACGGTCAGGCCGACCGGCCAGTCCTCGACGTGCGCGACGACCGGCTCCGTGCCCGGCTCCTCGGCCTCCGACTCGCGGTAGACGTGCCCGCCGACCTCGACGTCGAAGAGGTGGATCTTGCGATAGACGGCAACGAGATCGCCGTCGGCATCGAAGACGCAGCACGTGTTCGACAGCTTCTCGCGGCCGTCTTGTCCGCGCCGGTCGCCGCGGCCCGGGCGACGAGCGCCTCGGCCCGCTCGAGGTTCGCGGCCTTGTCCTGCCTGCTCGTCATCTGGACGCACGCAACGCGGATCCGGTCGGACATGACTCGGAGGATAGTCTCGGATCGTGAGGACGCCCGATCCGGGCGCCTCCGGTACCCTAGAGCCGTTCCACGGGGTGTAGCGCAGCCTGGTAGCGCGCTCCGTTCGGGTCGGAGAGGTCCGGAGTTCGAATCTCCGCACCCCGATGCAGCGAGAGCCGCGGCCCCGCGCCGCGGCTCTTTCACTATCCAAATCCGTATGCGCCCGGGAACTTCTCGGCCAGAAGGCGCACCAGGAGCGCGGTCGGGAGCCCCACGACGTTGAAGTAGTCGCCCTCGATCCGGTCGACGAGCGCGGCGCCGTGTCGCTGGATCGCGTAGCCGCCGGCGCGTCCCTCCCACTCGCCGAAACCGAGGTACCACGCGAGGTCGCGGGGCGTCAGCGCACGGAACGTGACGAGCGTCGCTGCGTCCTCGATGTGCTCCCACCCGGACGTGACGAGCGCAACCCCGGACACGACGGCATGCGTACGGCCCGACAACTCCTCGAGCATGCGCTCTGCATCGCCAGCGTCCGTCGGCTTCGCGTAGATGCGGCCGTCGAGCACAACAGTCGTGTCGACCCCGAGGACGGGACGATCGCCCGCTTCTCCGGCAACCGAGCGCGCCTTGCCGAGCGCGTGGTCCCGAACGAGACGAGCGGCGTCGGCCTCCGGCGGATCGTGCTCTTCGTAGCGCGGCGCGACCTCGTCGAACGGGATCCCGAGCTGGGTCAGGATCGCCCGCCGCTGCGGCGACGTCGAAGCCAGTAGCAGCCGCGGCGAGGGCGGCACGCTCACACTGCCACGACCCCCTTGCGGGCTACCCAGATCTCCTCTGCGGGCCACTTCTGCGCCCACTCGACCGTCACGAAGTCGTAGTACTTCGGGTCGACCGCCTCCGGGTGCGGGCGCAGCTCGTGCAGCGCCTCGATCTCGAAGCCGTTCTCGCGGAGGAGCTTGATCCAGTCCGCGTGCGAGAGGTGGAACTCGATGCCCGTGGCGCCGTCCCACTGGATGCGGTACATGCCGAACTGGTCGCGCAAGAGCTTCTCGCCGACCATGTCGTCCACGTTGTCGGGTGCGCAGAGATAGACGAGCGTCGAGTTCGTCATGAAGACGAGCCGTCCCCCAGGCCGCAGCAGCCGCGCAGCCTCGGGGATCCACTTGTACGGGTCGGCCCAGAGCGACGCACCGTACTCCGAGACCGCGAGATCGAACGCCCCGTCGGGCAGCGGCACCGCTTCGCCCGGCGCCTCGACGAGCGGGAACTCGCGCCCCGTCTCCTGCATCATGCGGCGCGCGGTTGCGAGCTGCGCCGGCGTCGGGTCGACCCCCGTCACACGCGCGCCGCGCCGCGCGAGCCACGACCCGAAGTACGCCGTACCGCAGCCGAGCTCGACCACGTCGAGACCGCTCACGTCGGGGAGCGCACCGACCTGCTCCTCCGGGATCGAGAACACGCCCCAGAGAATCCCCTCGTGCTCCCACGCGCGCCGCGCATTCGGGTCGGTGTGCTCGGCGTTCGTCTGCGTCCACTCCGCGATGTTCGCAGCGATCGAATCCTCGAGTTCCGTCATCGCAGGTGCGCCTCCCAGATCTCTTCGGCGGGCCAGCGGCGGGCCCACTCAACCGGATGAGCGTAGTAGTACGTGTGGTCGACGGCGTCGTCTCCCGGCCGCAGCTCGTGCAACGCGTCGATCGCGAATCCGTTCTCGCGAAGGACGCGGATCCACTCACCGTGAGACAGGTGGTACTCGATCCCGGGATACGCCGGCCATTTCGTGCGCCACATCCCGTAGAGGGCGCGCTGGAGCATGCTCCCGGGCGTCACGTCCTCCTCGGGCAGCGTGAGGTGCGCGAGCTGCGAGTTGGTCAGGAAAACGAGCCGCCCGCCGGGACGCAGCAGCCGCGCCGCCTCGGGGATCCACTTGTACGGATCGGCCCAGAGCGAAGCACCGTAATCCGACAGCACGAGATCGAAGCTCGCAGCCGGGAGGGGCACCGACTCTCCGGGCGCCTCCACGAGCGGGAACTCGATACCCGACTGCCGCTGCATGCGCCTCGCGGTGGCGAGCTGCGCCGGCGTCGGGTCGACTCCGACGGGTCGGGCACCCCGCCGAGCGAGCCGTGCCGACGTGAATGCGGTCCCGCAGCCGAGCTCGACGACGTCCAGCCCGGCCACATCACCGAGGCAACCGACCTCGGACTCCGGAATCCCGAAGACGCCCCACTTCAGCTCCGGATCGTTCCAGTCCCGTTCGGCAGCCCCGTCCGTGAACTCGGCGTTCGTCTCCGTCCACTGGGCGACGTTTGCCGCAACGGAGCCCCGTTCGGCCCGGCTTATCGCAGCCGTGCCGCCCACACGTCTTCGCACGGCCACCGCCTCGCCCATTCCGCAGGAACGTAGTCGTAGAACTCGTGCGTCTCGGCGTCGGCCGGCGCCTGGATCTCGACCAGCTTCAGGATCTCGAAGCCGTGCTCGCGCAGCAGGCGGATCCACTCGCCGTGCGACAGGCCGAACGCGATGCCGTCGTTGTCGCTCCGCCAGTCGAAGCGGTGCATCCCGAACTGCGGGCGAAGCAGGTGGTCCTCGACGGACCCGGTGTCCGGCGAGCAGAGAAGCGCAAGGGTGCTGTTGCACAGGAACACCAGCCGGCCTCCCGGCCGCAACAGGCGCGCCGCTTCGGGGATCCACCGGTACGGCTCGGCCCAGATCGAGGCGCCGTACTCGGACAGCACGAGATCGAACGCCGCATCGGGAAGCGGGACACGCTCGCCGTACCCATCGACGAGCGGGAACTCGATCCCCGTCTCGCGCTGGCACCGGCGGGCGGACTGGAGCTGCGCCGGCGTCGGATCGACTCCTGTCGGGCGCGCGCCACGGCGGGCAAGCCAGGCGGAGAAGTACGCGACGCCGCAGCCGAGCTCGACGACGTCGAGGCCTTCGAGCGCGGGCAGGACCAGCACTTGCGACTCGGGCACGTGCCACGTCCCCCACCCGATCTCCTCCTGCTGCCAAGCGGCGAGCGCGTGGGCGTCGCCCCACTTCTCGTTGGAGCGGGTCCAGACCTCGCGGTTGACGGCGACGGATTCTGGAACGTCAGGCGAGCTCATCGGCGGAGAACCAGAGCGCCACCTCGCGTTCGGCGGACTGCGGCGAGTCGGAGCCGTGGACGAGGTTGTCCGGCATCGACATCGCGAGATCGCCGCGGATCGTGCCCGGCTCGGCATTCGCGGGGTTCGTCGCGCCGATCGTCTTGCGCATCGTCGCGATCGCGCCCTCGCCCACGACGACGAGCGCCCAGGTCGGGCCGGACGTGATGAACTCGACGAGCTCGCCGAAGAACGGCTTCTCCGCGTGCTCGGCGTAGTGGCGTCGCGCCAGGTCGCGGCTCACCGTGAGCAGCTTGCCGCCGGCGACCTCGAAGCCGCGCGCCTCGATGCGCCCCAGGATCTCGCCCGCCAGCTTGCGCCGGACGGCGTCCGGCTTGATCAGGATCAGCGTGCGCTCCGTCGCCACGGAGCGGGACGATAGCTACTCCGCGCGGCGCTTCCGTCGGCTCTCGAACTGCGGCAGCGCGACGGCCGTCGGCGCGACCGGCGTCTCGCAGTACGGGCACACCTGCCAGAGCGCCTCGAGCGGCTGCTTGCACGTCACGCACGCCTGCTTGAGCTTCGTCGTGCAGATCGGGCAGACGAGGAAGCTCGAGTCGACCTCGGAACGGCAGACCGGGCAGTGGAGGTCGCGCTTCACGAGCCGGTCCTCCATCGCCGAAATCTCGAGGTCGCGCTCGCGCACGTCGTCGAGGTACTCCGGCGGCCGGAAGAGCATGTAGATGAACGGGCCGAAGACCGGCACCACGATTCCGAGCAGGCACGACACGCCGACGAGCCACGGGTCGTCGATCCGCCGCTTCGCGTCCTTGTAGATCCACCAGATCGTCGCCACCCAGAAGACGAGCGCGAAGAAGACCAGCAGATTCCGGATCACGAGCCACGCGCCGGAGTTGAAGAAATCGTGCGTGCTACCGAAGGTGCTTGCGATCACAGAAGAATTCTGCCTATCAAATAGCCGGCGGCGAACGCGCCCCCCACGACCAGCACGAGCACGAAGGTCGCCAGCGCAAAAACGCTGAGCTTCTCGCTCAAGCTATGGGTTGTAGCCGCGGCCACTGAGCTCGGCAAGAAGATAAAGGGAGCCCGTGACGACACAGGCCCCTTCCGGCCCTGCAAGCGCCAGCGCGCGGGCCCGGGCCCGGGCGGGATCTGGGATCGGCTCGACATGCCTGAAGTACGGTTCGGCGCGGGCAGCGAGGTCCCCTGCCGCGAGCGCGCGGCCGCTGGAGGACTCCGTTGCGACGAGGGTGTCCCCCAGCACCGAGAGGGCCTGGAGCATCAGCTCCGGCCGCTTGTCCGCGAGGATGGAGCAAAGAAGCACGTAGCGCCGGTCCGGCAGGCGCGGCAGGAGGTAGCCGACTCCGGCGAGGTTGTGGGCGCCGTCCCAGATCTCGAGCGGCTTCTCGCCTCGGCGTTCGAGCCGCCCCGGGAGCGCCACGTCGTCGGCCGCGTGCATATCCACCGGGCGGCCGAGGAATGCCTCGGCGCCCGCGCCAGCAAGCGCGAGGTTGCTGCTGCCGGTGACGATGATATTCGCCGGGCCGTTCGCACGGGCCGCCTGCTCCCACTCCTGCTGTCCGAGCACGACTGTGCACCCCGCCTGAACGACCGCCAGCTTCTCGGCCGCGATCGCCTCGCGTGTGTCGCCGAGCACGTCCATGTGATCGAGTGCGACATTCGTCAGGACGACGACGCGCGTACGCAGGACGTTCGTCGCGTCGTGGCGGCCGCCGAGGCCCGCCTCGACAACGGCGGCGTCGACGTTCGCGTCGGCAAACGCGGAGAGCGCCGCCGCCGTCAGCGTCTCGAACTGCGTCGCGCCGAGCTCGATCGCCCGCGGCTGCACCCGCGCGACCGCCTGCTCGAAGTCAGCCTCGGCCCCGCCGATCCGGATGCGCTCGCTCCAGCCGCGAACATGCGGCGAAAGGTAGGCGCCGACCTTCAGGCCTGCGTCCGCGAGCAACTCCTCCGTCATCCGCGTCGTCGTCGACTTGCCGTTCGTACCGACGACGTGCACCGCCTCGTAGCGAAGCTGCGGATCGGCGAGGCTCGCGAGCAGCGCGTGCATCCGCCCCGTCCCGAAGCCGTCGGCCGGCCACGGGCTGAGCGATGCGACCCAGTCAGCTGCTGATTGCGTCAAGCTCGCGCCGGTAGCGCTCGAGCTTCTCACGCTCGGCCTCGACGACGTGTGCCGGCGCCCGCGCCGTGAAGCTGTCGTTCGCGAGCATCCCTTCGGAGCGCGTGATCTCCTTCTGGAGCCGCGCGATCTCGTCGTCCCGTTTCCCGCCGTCGTGGCGCGCTCGCTCGGGGCGCACCACAGCGGCGAAGATCCGCAGTTCGTCCCCTTCGAGCGGCGTCGAGACCCCGCTGCGGCGGAAGCGCTCGGCCGCTTCTTGCACGCGCGCGAGCGCGTTCGCGTCGGCGGCGTACGCCTGGTCGACCCCCGGCCACGGGGCGACGATGAGCCTCGACTCGCGCGCAGGCAGGTGCGACCAGATCTCCTCGGTCACGTGCGGCATCACCGGGTGCAGCAGCTTGAGCAGGCGCTCGAGCGCCGCGAACGCGGTCGCCTGCACGTCGCCCTCCGCGAGGCGCGGCTTGATCGACTCGAGGTACCAGTCGCAGAAGTCGTCGAACGTCAGGTGGTAGAGGCGGTCGACGGCGTGGGCAAAGTCGTACTCGTCGAGATCGCGCTCGACCTCCGCGCGGGTCGTGTCGATGCGCGCAAGGATCCAGCGCTCCTCGAGCGACGACGGGCGCATGTCGACCTCCGTGCCTGCGGTGCCGAGGAGGAGCCGGCTTGCGTTCCAAAGCTTGTTCGCGAGGCGGCGGCCTTCCTCGACCGGGCCGCTCGACCAGCGGACGTCCTGGCCGGAGGACATCTTCAGCAGGCCGTAGCGGGTCGCGTCGGCGCCGTGCTCCTCGATCAGCCCGACCGGGTCGATGCCGGTGCCGAGCGACTTCGACAT
>JBGQKY010000096.1:0-9740 GCA_041499745.1 Gaiellaceae bacterium | reverse complement strand
GTCGCAGGGGTGCGATGGTCGTCGCGATTGCAAGGACCAGGGAGTCCCGGTAGCGGTGGCTATCGGGACGACTAAGGACGCCGCAGCGCGGCGTCCAGCGCGGCCCTGCGGCACAGCTACTGTTTCGCCAAGCCCTCCTAGGGTTGACACCGCGCGGCTTCGCGGGCACCATGCCGCGCGGTGTAAGTCCGAACTCCTTTCTCGCGTCTCATTCCCTTCGCGTAAAGGAGTCTTCGCGTGCCCGCCCTTCGTGTCTGGTATCTCCGGACCGCCGGGTCGGCGCTGGGCGACACTCTCGTGTGGACGCTCGCGCCGGTCTATTTCGTGCAAACCATCGGACTGAGCCCGCTCCAGCTCGTCCTCGTCGGCACGTCCATGGAGCTCACAATCTTCGTCTGCGAAGTCCCGACGGGGATCGTCGCCGACCTCGTCAGCCGCAAGCTCTCGATCGTCATCGGATATCTCGTCATGGGCGCGGCGATCGTGTTCTGTGCGCTCGTTGCCGAGCCGTGGGCGGCGATCGCCGCCTGGTCGGTGTGGGGGCTCGGCTACACGTTTACGAGCGGTGCCGAGGACGCGTGGCTCGCCGACGAGATCGGTGTCGAGCACGTGCAGCCCGTGTACCTGCGCTCGGCGCAGGTGGCGCGGCTCACAGCGCTCCTCGCGATCGGCGGCAGCGTCGCGCTCGGGCTCGTCTCGCTCCGCCTGCCTGTGCTCGCAGGCGGCGCGGTCATCGCCGCGGTGGGGGTCGGGCTCGCGCTCTTCATGCCGGAGGAAGGCTTCCGTCCCGCGCCGCGCGAGGAAGCGGAGAGCGCTCTGCGCGCGTTCACGGCGACCGGCCGCGCCGGCGCGCGCCTCGTCCGGCAGACGCCCGTGCTGCTGCTGATTCTCGCGATCACGGCGTCGTGGGGAGCGTGGAGCGAGGCGTACGACCGGCTCGGCGAAGCGCACCTCCTGCGCGACGTCGGCCTCCCCGGCTTCGCCGGCCTCTCGTTCGTCGTCTGGTTCGGCGTCATCTCCGCAGCGTCGTTGCTCCTCTCGCTGCTCGTCGCGCGTCCTGCGAACCGCCGCCTCGCGACTGCAGATCGGCGGCGGGTGACGCGCATCCTCCTCGCCGCCGATGTCGCACTCATCGGAGCCGTTCTCGTCTTCGCACTTGCCGGCGCATTCTGGCTCGCGCTCGTCGCGATGCTCGTGACGAACACGATCCGTTCTCTCGTCGGGCCTCTCTTCTCGAGCTGGCTCAACCAGTCGATCACCGACTCGAGCGTGCGCGCGACCGTCCTCTCGATCGCGAGCCAGGCGGACGCCGTCGGCCAGTGGACAGGCGGGCCGGCGATCGGCGCAGTCGGCAATGCCTTCGGGATCCGGGCAGCGCTCGCGGTCGGCGCGTCGCTGCTCTCACCCGCCGTCATCCTGTACAGCCGCGCCCTCCGCCGAGGGAAGGACGAGCCTCTGCCGAAATCGGTGGCCGCGGCCTAGTGCGGCCTCCAGTTGCCGCTGTTTCGGGTCGAACGTTACGAAAGGCCGCACTAGTTGCCTGCCATACTTCCCGGAGAATTGGAGCCTGAGCCAAGGCGGCCCGTCCGCGTGCTGCTCGTCGACGACGAGCCGATGTTCCTCGCAGCAGTTCGAGCGCTGCTCGAGCTCGACAGCCGGGTGAAGGTGGTGGGCGCGACCGACAACGGCGCGCACGCACTCGAACTCGCGAAGACCGAGCACCCCGACGTCGCCCTCGTCGACCTAGCGTTGCCGGAGATGGACGGATTCGAGACGACCCGCCGCCTGCTCGCGAGCGAGCCGGCGATGAAGGTGATCGCGGTCAGCGGGCTCTCCGACGACGAGGCGGGGGCGGCCGCGCGGGCGGCCGGCGCGACGGCGTTCCTCTTCAAGGGCGGGCTGCACAACGAGTTCGCCGACGCGATCCTCGCGGCTTCCGCGTAGAGCTCTGGAAATTCAGGCGTTCAGGCGCGCGAGGCATGCGCGCAGGCCGTCGCGCCAGTGCGGCAGCTGCGGCGCGTCAGGACGCTCGCTTCGCAGCACGGAGTACGCCGGCCGCGGGGCGGGCCGCCCCAGCTCCTCGGTCGAGATCCGGCGCACACGGCAGGCGAGCCCTGCCTCCTCGAAGATCGCCTCGGCGAACTCTGCCCACGTGCAATCGCCGTCGGCGGCGACGTGCCAGATGCCGTACGGTCGCTCGACGACCTCGCGCATCGCGGCCGCGAGGTGCCCGGCGTAGGTTGGGCAGCCGCGCTGGTCGTGGACGACCGAGACCTCGCCGCGCTCCGCCCCGAGCTTGAGCATCGTCCGCACGAAGTTCGAGCTCGTCCAGCCGAAGAGCCAGGACGTGCGCACGATCCACGCCTCGCCACCCGCAGCCGCTTCGCCGTGCAGCTTCGTGCGGCCGTAGGCGGACTGAGGGTTGGGGGGGTCGGCCTCGACGTACGGCGTGCGCTTGAGCCCGTCGAAGACGTAGTCGGACGAGAAGTAGACGAGCGGTGCGCCGAGCAGCGCGACGTTCTGCGTACCGCCGACGTTCACCGCCGCGGCCCCCTGCGGGTCGGCTTCTGCGCCGTCGACGTCGGTCCACGCCGCCGCGTGCAAGACGAGATCGATCTCGCCGAGATCGGGCGGGGGCGGATAGGTCACGTCCCACTCGGCCCGCGTCAAGCCGCGCGCCTCGGGAAACGCTTCGAGCAGAGCGGCGCCGAGCTGGCCGCCGGCTCCGGTTACGACGGCGCGTCGCGTGCCGACAGGATCGGCGATTGCGTGCTCCAGATGTGTCGGACGCGCTCGTCGTCCCACGGAATGCCGTGCTCGTCCGGGTTCGCCGGGTCGTACTCCTCGGTGACGAGATACGCGAAGAGGCAGTCCGTCAGCGCCTCGTAGCCGTGCGCGTTCGTCCCTGTCACGTAGATCGCGACCGGGTTGTCGTCGCCGATGTCCTCGGTGAAGACCTCGCTCGTCTCCCGGTTCAGCACGACGATGCGAACCATCCCTTCGAGGCACACGAAGAGATCGTCCTGGCCGCGCTCGTGAAAGTGCAGGCCACGGATGACGCCCCGCTGCGAGCGCGAGAGGTTCGCCTGCTTGATCGGCTTGGGCAACGCGCTCGCGCGGATCAGCTCGGCGAACCAGCCGCGCTCGTCCTCGTGCCTTTCGAGAGGGAACCGCTGGACCATCACGCGCGCGAGCTTCGCACGAAGTCGTTCACCTCGTAGTACGCGTCGATCGACTCGCCCGCATCGCCCCAGAAGCCGCCGACGACATCCGCCTCCATCTCGCCGCGACCGACGTACCAGTTGTTCACGTCGGTGATCTCGAGCTCGCCCCGTGCCGACGGCGTCAGCGAAGGCAGCATGTCCCACACCTGCTCGTCGTAGAAGTACACCCCAGTGACGGCGAACTTCGACGGCGGCGACAGGGGTTTCTCCAGGATCTCGGTCACGACGTCCCCCGTCATGACGGCGACACCGAGGTGCCGCAGATGCTCGTCCTCCTCCACCCGCGTGAGAACGATGCGGCCGCCGTGCTCCTGCCGCTCGAAGTTCTCGACGATCGGGCGGAGCGAGCGCTCGAAGATGTTGTCGGCGAGCATCACGCAAACCTTGTCGCGTCCGACGAAGCGCTCCGCCTGCCCGAGCGCGTCGGCGATTCCGCCGGCCTCCTCCTGGTAGCCGTAGGCGAGCCGGTCGATCCCGTAGAGATGCCCGTTGCCGAGCAGCCGGAAGAACTCGCCCGCGTGCGTGCCTCCCGTGACCACCATCAGCTCGTCGATTCCGGCCTCGACGAGGGCTTCGACGGCGTACGTCACCATGGGCCGGTCGTAGAGCGGCAGCAGGTGCTTGTTCGTGATCCGCGTGAGCGGATGAAGCCGCGTGCCTGACCCGCCGGCAAGGATGACGCCCTTCATCGCGGGCGATGTTACTCGGGTGACCGTGCCGGTCGATGCGGACGCGCGCCGGCAGTGCTGGGAATCGCGCCCGGCCGAAGCCGTGCTCGCGCGCGGCGCCTGAGCGCCTTCGTCCGCTTGACTCGCGGGGCGTTCCGAACGCCGCGAAACCACGCGTAGGCGAGGAAACCGAGAGCCCCCAGCGCGATGCGCAGCAGGCGTACCATGCTTTCACCGTAGCCCAGAGCGGGTACGGGGGGAGCCAATGACCGGGCGCAAGCGAGACATCGACGATCTTCAGGGAGAGATCCAGGAGCTCTTTGCGGACCTCCGGCAGGTGCCGCGGTTCTCCGGCATGCGCCGGTGGTTCCGGCCGCAGTGCGACTGCTACCTGACGGACGATCCGCCCGCGCTCCACGTTGTCGTGGAGCTGCCCGGCATCGACCCCGCGTCGGTCGAGATCGTCGCTTCCGGCCGCACGCTGACGATCGCCGGCACGCGCGAGCAGCCGAAGCTTCCCGGCGCCCGCTACCAGTCGCTCGAGATCGAGTACGGCGCCTTTCAGCGACGGCTCGAGCTCCCGACGCAGGTCGACTCCGAGCGGGCGGATGCGACGTACGAGCGCGGGATGCTCGAGATCGTCCTGCCGATCGAGCCGGGCTGATGAGCGGGCGTAGGCTCGACGGAGCCCGCCAGGGAGCGGAGGCGCCGGCTTTGCCGGCGGCGGAGCGGGCATGAGCGAGCCCAAGCTTCAGGTCGTCGTCAGCACGGAGGAGCAGCAGCACGCCGAGGAGCTCGGCCAGGAGCTGCCGCCGACCCTGCCCGTCCTCCCGCTCAAGGAGACCGTCGTCTTCCCCGAGTCGATGACGCCGCTCGCGATCGGGCAGGAGCGCTCGATCAAGCTGATCGACGACGTTGTGGGAGGCGACCGGCTGCTTGCGCTCGTGACCGTGCGAGACGCGGAGGTCGACACGCCGACCTGGGACGACCTCTACGAGATCGGAACGGCGGCAGTCGTGCACAAGATGATCCGCGTTCCCGACGGGACGCTTCGCGTCCTCGTCCAGGGCATTCGCCGGGTGCAGCTCGAGAGACGCGTGCTCGACGACCCGTACCTCGTCGGGGCGTTCGTCGAGTTTCCGGATGAGCTCCGCGAGACCAGGGAGGTCGAGGCGCTCACACGCAACGTGCAGGGCCTGTTCACACGGATCATCGCCCTCGTCCCCTACCTGCCGGAGGAGCTGCAGATCGCCGCCGCCAACGTCGAGGATCCGAGCGTTCTCTGCCATCTCGTCGCCTCGACGCTGCGCCTGAAGGCCGAGGAGAAGCAGGGCCTGCTCGAGCTCGTCGACGTCGAGGCGCGGCTGCGCGAGGTCTCTCTGATCCTGAACCGCGAGCTCGAGGTGTTCGAGCTCGGCACGAAGATCCAGTCGCAGGTGCAGTCCGAGCTCGACAAGGGCCAGCGCGAGTTCTTCCTCCGCCAGCAGCTGAAGGCGATCCAGAACGAGCTCGGCGAGTCCGACCCGGAGCACGCGGAGATCCAGGAGCTGCGGGAGCGGCTCGAGGCGCTCGACCTCCCGGAAGGCGTCGCCAAGGCGGCGTTCCGCGAGCTCGGGCGACTCGAGCGACTGCCGGCGGCTGCCGCGGAATACGGCGTCATCCGCACGTACCTGGACTGGATCGCCACGCTGCCGTGGAACGTCACGACGACGGACAATCTCGACCTCGAGCGCGCGAGGGAGATCCTCGATGAGGACCACTACGACCTGGAGAAAGTGAAGGAGCGGATCATCGAGCACCTCGCCGTGTCGAAGCTGCGCAAGGATCCGGCGGGACAGATCCTCTGCTTCGTCGGCCCGCCCGGGGTCGGCAAGACGTCGCTCGGACAGTCGATCGCGCGCACGCTCGAGCGCAAGTTCGCCCGCATGTCGGTGGGCGGCGCCCGTGACGAGGCGGAGATCCGCGGTCACCGCCGGACGTACATCGGCGCGATGCCCGGCTCGATCATCCGCGCACTCCGAGACGCGGAGTCGATGAATCCGGTTCTGCTCGTGGACGAGATCGACAAGATGGGCGCGGACGTGCGCGGCGACCCTGCGGCGGCGATGCTCGAGGTGCTCGACACCGAGCAGAACAAGACGTTCCGAGACCATTACCTCGACCTCCCGTTCGATCTCTCGAAAGTGCTGTTGATCTGCACGGCGAACACGGTCGACACGATTCCCGGCCCGCTGCTCGACCGCATGGACGTCATCTCGCTCTCCGGTTACACCGAGGACGAGAAGCTCGGCATCGCGAAGCGGTACCTCGTGCCGAAGCAGATCGAGGAGCATGGCCTCCAGCTCGCGCAGATCACGATGTCGGACAAGGCGTTGCGTCTCGTGATCCGCGAGTACACGCGGGAGGCGGGTGTGCGCGGGCTCGAGCGCCGCCTCGCGGATCTCTGCCGGAAGGCCGCACTCAAGGTCGCGCAGGGCGACGAGCGCAAGATTCGTGTCGACGAGCGGCGGGTGCGCTCGTGGCTCGGCCCCCGCCGCTTCTCGGGTGAGGTTCGGAAGCGCACCTCGGCACCCGGCGTCGCGACCGGGCTGGCGTACACGGCGGCCGGCGGCGACGTGCTTTTCATCGAGGCCCAGGCGTACGCGGGGAAGGGCAAGCTGACGATCACCGGCCAGCTCGGCGAGGTCATGCAGGAGTCGGCGCAGGCGGCGCTCTCCTGGGTGCGGTCGCACACCAGGGAGCTGGGCCTCCCGGAGGATTGGTTCGCCGAGCACGACGTGCACATCCACGTTCCCGCGGGTGCCGTACCGAAGGACGGACCCTCTGCAGGCGTAACGATGGCGACGGCGGTCGCCTCACTCGTGCGCGGCACCCCCGTGTCGGACGACATCGGGATGACTGGCGAGATCACGCTGACGGGTCAGGTGCTGCCGATCGGCGGCGTCCGCGAGAAGGTCCTGGCGGCGCAGCGCGCGGGTCTCAAGCGGGTGATCCTGCCGGCGGAGAACGAGGTCGACCTCGAGGACCTCCCCTCCGAGACGCGCCGGGAGCTCGACTTCATCCTCGTCGACTCGATCGAGCAGGTCTTCGACGTCGCGTTCGACAGCTCCGGCGACGGGGCCGCGCGGCCGGCGGTCGCTGTCGCCAAGCAGGCGGCCGCCAAGAGCTCCTAACCGACGGTGAAGCTGGCGAAGAGGAGCGCGCACGCCCCGTCGAGATCGGCGCCGCCGGCGGGGAGGCGGCAGAGGAGCTGGTACTCCCGTTTCCCGACGAGGACGAAGCCCACGTGGATCTGGCTCGCCCCCTCGGGGTACCGGTAGGCCCGAACCCGCCGTCCGTCCACTGTCGTCGTCGTCTTCTCTGTCAAATCGCCGCCCGCCTGCGCGGCGAGCTTCGCTGCGATGCCGTCGAGCTCCTTCGCGGCCGCGCCGAACTTGCCCGGGTCATACCGTTTCAGGAGCCTAAACGACGTGACCGAAACGAGCCTGTCGCGCCTCCGCGCCGCCAGCGTGCCCTTACCGGCTCTGCTGACCTTCCAGCCCTCGGGCACCTGAACCGTGAAGCCGTCCCCCCGCACCTCATGGGTCACCCGGGCCGTTGACTTTCCAGCGCCCACGCAGGCTGCGAGAATGGAAAAGACTGCGAGGGGTAGAAGGGCCTTCGCCAGCAAACGAAAGGAAGTACCGAATATGGCCAAGACGAGAGACAAGGTCTCGGACGCGGCGAGCAATGTCAAACCGTACGTCGACCGTGCGCTCCACGACGAGGAGCTGCGCGACAACGTCCGGAGCGCATACGAGTCGGCGCGCACGATCTACAACGAGTTGATCGGCAAGCGAGGCGTCACGGGTCTCGCCACACGCGTCGCGACGGACAAGGATCTCCAGGACGAGCTCCGGCAGACGGTCAGTGAGCTGCGCAAGGCAGCCGACCGCGTGCAGGGCAAGGAGGAGCACGGAAACCGCAACGGAGGCTTGCTCCTGATCGGTATCGCGCTCGCGATCCTCTTCAACCCGTTCACCGGCTCCTCGACCCGGAAGTGGCTGTCCAACCGTCTGTTCGGCGGCAGCGACGACTTCACGTACCAGGGCGGCGGCAGCGGGAACGGGTCCGGCAGCTAGTGCTGTACTAGCCGCCGACGCTTCGCACGGGCTTGGAGGTGGGTGGCTGCGTCCTCGGAAGCAGCAGCCCGCCTCCGCCTTCCTGCGCCGAGGGCTCGAGCGCGCGCCGCAGCGAGGCCGGGTTCAGGCCGCTCGCCGTCGAGATGTCCGAGCTCTGGAGGAGGACGGCACCGGCCTTCGGCGCGTTCGCGGCGATCGCAGGCGTCCAGCCGGCGACAGCGTCGAAGCGGACGTCCTGAAGGCGCTTCCACGCGTCGAGGTACGAGGTCGGATTCACCGCGCCGTCGTAGCCGAGCCCGAGAAGGCCGACCGGATGCACCTCGAAGTGGAGGTGGTAGGGCGTGCCCTCGGCGTCGCCGGTGTTGCCGACGAAGCCGAGCACGTCGCCCACGCTGACGATCGCGCCGTCCACCGCGAGCGGTGTGTAGGCGGAGAGGTGCGCGTAGTAAAATTCGTTGCCGAAATCGTCGCGCAGCCAGAGCCGCCAGCCGCCGACATCGTTCCAGCCGACCGAGAACACCGTTCCGTGCGAAACGGCGAGCAGCGGCGCCCCGAGCGGCGCGAAGATGTCGTCGCCGTGATGCCAGCCGCCTGACACGTCGGCGCGCGGCGCGCCGTACGTGTTGGAGTACGACGCCACGCCGTAGATCGGGAAGGCGTAGCCGCTACCCCCGAGCTTCGGCTCCACGTCAAGCGGCCTGGTCAGCACGGGCGGGATGCCGTTTTGCCGCGGCTCTCTCGGCCTCCCCCTCGCCCGCGTCGGCAGCGAGGGCGCCGTGGGAAGCGGCGCCGCCTCACTCGCCTGTGCGTTCGCCTCCGCGTAACCGATCTGGATCTCGCTCTGCGCGGGAAGTCCGCCGTGGTCGGCGGTGAGAAAGACGTCGAGCGCGGTGACGAAGTCGTGGTGGCCGGGCGTCGGCTTGTCCACGCGCTGCCCCTTCTGCTCGAGTGCGATCACGTAGCCCCAGTCGCCGAGCGGCAGCTGCTGGTTCGCAGTCGGGGTCACCGCCTCGCCGAAAACGAGGAGGCCGGTGATCGCGGTCACGCCCATGTCGCCCGACGCGCTTGCGTTGCCGGCGGTCGCGTGTGTTTCGCCCGTCACCGTGTCTGCGACGATCTCGCCCTTGAAGAGCGTGAGCGATGTGACCTCAGACGTCGCTCCGGCGCTCGCCTGCCCACCGCTCGACGCCGACACGCTCGTCGTGACAGAGCCTGCGCTCACGATCGAGCCGTCGGTCGGGTACACGAAAGCGCCGTCGAAGGAAACGGCGTCGTCAGGCGCGGTGAGCACCTCCGTGCCGACTCCCGGCTGGCCGGGAACGATCACCTTGATCGCCCAGGCGCGCGCCGTCGCGCCGGCCGAGCGTTCGGCCGAACCGGTCGAGGCTCCGACCACGAGCACGAGCGTGCACGCAGAGGCCAGAGCCGGTATCAGGGAGAGGCGGCGCACCGGCGCGCCCCATTATGGCTTTCGGCGCGGCTAACCGCCGAGCTGGTCGCGGGCGAACGCCCTGAAGCGGTCGCGCGCGGCGGCGTCGGGCCCGAGCGGCTCGTCGTCTCCGTACTTCGGGTCGGCGGCGATCTCCTCGGCGACGGCCCGCACCTCGCGCGCGAGCGCGGCGTGGTGGTCCGGGTTTCTGAGCAGTGCGTCGACCCAGCTCTCTGAGCCGTCGTAGTCGGGAACGTCGTGCTCGAAGAGGAGCTGGCCGAGGACGAGCCCCGTCCGG
>JBGQKY010000095.1:0-9794 GCA_041499745.1 Gaiellaceae bacterium | reverse complement strand
GCTGCTTCACCTGCGCCGACCCCGGAACGACGAGCGCGCGAACGGAGGGATGCACGTGTCGCCCCCGCACGACGGCGGCGGCGGCGCGCAGGTCCTCGATCCTCGAGTTCGTGCAGGAGCCGATGAAGACGCGGTCGACGCCGATCTCCTGGATCGGCGTTCCGGGCTCGAGCGCCATGTACGCAAGCGCCCGCTCGGCGGCTGCGCGATTGTCCGCGTCCTCGATGTCGGCGGGATCGGGCACGACGCCGTCGATCGGGACGACCATGCCGGGATTCGTGCCCCACGTGACCTGAGGGCGGATCTCCGAGACGTCGATCTCGAGCTCGCGGTCGAAGGCGGCGTCGGGATCTGTCGGCAGCGCTCGCCAGCGCTCGACCGCCGCTTCCCAGTCCTCGGGTGCGCCCGGACGGCCGCGGAGGTACTCGAACGTCGTCTCGTCGGGAGCGATCAGCCCGGCGCGCGCACCCGCTTCGATCGACATGTTGCAGATCGTGAGCCGCCCCTCCATCGAGAGGCCCTCGATGACGGAGCCGGCGTACTCGATCACGTGGCCGACGCCGCCCTCGACGCCGAGCCTGCCGATCGCGTTCAGCACGATGTCCTTGGCGCCGACGCCTTCGGGAAGCTCGCCGACGAAGCGGATGCGAAGCGAGCGCGGCTTGCGCTGCTGGAGTGTCTGCGTCGCCAGCACGTGCTCGACCTCGGATGTCCCGATCCCGAGTGCGAGTGCGCCGAAGGCGCCGTGCGTGGAGGTGTGCGAGTCGCCGCACACGATCGTCATCCCCGGCTGCGTCAGGCCGAGCTCGGGGCCGATCACGTGCACGATGCCCTCGCGCCCGCTGCCGGTCGCGTAGAGCGGGACGCCGAACTCGCGGCAGTTCTCGGCCAGCGCAGCGAGCTGTAGCTCGGACAGCGAATCGATCGGCGTGTCGTCGCCGGTCGCCACGTTGTGATCCATCGTCGCGAGCGTCAGGTCGGGCCGCCGAACCTTCCGGCCCGCGAGGCGGAGCGACTCGAATGCCTGCGGCGAGGTGACCTCGTGGACGAGGTGGAGGTCGACGAAGAGCAGGTCCGGCAGGCCCTCCGCGCGCCGGGCGACGTGGCTCTCCCAGACCTTGTCGAAGAGGGTCGAACCCATGCTTCGACGCTACAACGGCGCCCTCCCTCTGGGTACCCCTTTGTGCGGTTTTCGTCAATTTCGGCTTACCCTTGCCGGATGGCCGTCCAGGACGCCCCCGCCGACGCCCCGCTGCGGCGCGACGTCCGCATGCTCGGCGACCTGCTCGGCCGGATTCTCGTCGAGCAGGAGGACGAGTCGCTCCTCGACGACGTCGAGCGCGTTCGAGGGCTTGCCCGCGCCGCCCGCGCCGGCGCTCCTCTCGACGACCTCGCCGCTGCGGTGACGGCCCTGCCTCTCGCGCGGCAGACGAGCGTGCTGCGCGCGTTCGCGCTCTACTTCACGCTCGCGAACGTCGCCGAGCAGCAGCACCGAATTCGCCGCCGGCGCGTCTATGCGGTCGAGGAGCGCGTCGTCCCCGAGTCGCTTGCCGACTCCTTCGCCCGGCTCGGAGACGCCCCGCACGACGAGATCGAGCGGCGCGTCTCGCTCGAGCTCGTGCTCACCGCGCATCCGACCGAGGCTGCGCGGCGCACCGTCCTCGCGTCGCACCTGCGAATCGCCGCGCTCCTCGCCGAGCTCGACGACCTGCAGCTCGCAGCGCTCCGCCGCGAGGAGATCGAGGACGAGCTCGCCGCCGAGATTACGTCGCTCTGGCAGACGGATGAGGTCCGGTCGCGTCGGCCCCGCGTCGTCGACGAGATCCGCAACGGTCACTGGTTCTTCGAGCAGAGCCTGATCGACGCGGCCGAACGGCTCCTCGCCGACTACCGGCGCAACCTGCCCGAGGCGCCTCCGCCGCTGCGCTTCGGCACGTGGATCGGCGGCGATGCGGACGGCAATCCGAATGCCGGCGGGGAGACGATCCGTGAAGCACTCGAGCGGGCGCGGACGCTGCTGCGCAACCGGTACCGCGACGAGGTGCGCGCGCTCGCGGCCGCGATCGGCGTGTCGGCGAAGCTCACCGACGTCGACCAGGAGTTGCTCGAGTCGATCGCCCGCGACGAGCGCGAGCTGCCGGACTACGCGCGGGAGATCGGCGACCAGAACCTCGACGAGCCGTACCGCCGGAAGCTCTCGTTCATGTGGCGCCGCCTCGACGCCGACGCCTACGAGTCGGCCGGGCGGTTCGCCGAGGATCTCGCCCTCCTCGATCGGAGCCTTCGCGCGAACCGCGGCGCACGGATCGCCGACGGCGCGCTGGCCGCGCTGCGGAGGCGGGTGGAGCTCTTCGGCCTGCACCTTGCCAAGCTCGACGTGCGCGTACACGCGCGCGATCTCGCAGACCCGGACGAGCGGGTGCGCGGCTTGTTCGACGCCGTGGCGGAGGTGCGCGAGCGGCACGGCCCGCAAGCGCTCGACACCGTGATCGTGTCGGGGACCTCTTCGGCGGAGGACGTCCTGCGCGTGGGCGGGCTCACGCACGAGCCCCTCGCGCGCGTGCCGCTCTTCGAGTCGGTTGAAGCACTGCGCGCCGCACCCCGGATCTACGAGGAACTACTCGACGACGGCGGTTGCCGCGAGGTGATGGTCGGCTACTCGGATTCCGCGAAGGACGCCGGGTACCTCGCGGCGCAGTGGGAGATCCGCAGCGCGCTCGTCGCGCTCGCCGAGGTCGCGCGTAGGCGCGGGGCCGAGCTGACCGTCTTCCACGGCCGCGGCGGCAGCGCCGGCCGGGGCGGCGGACCGACGTACCAGGCGATCCTCGCGCAGCCGCAGGGCGAGCCGCCCGGCCGCTTGAAGCTCACCGAGCAGGGCGAGACGATCGCGTTCAAGTACGCCCTGCCGGGGCTCGCGTACTGGAACCTCGAGTCGGCGCTCGCGGCGACGCTGCTCGCGGCGTTTCCCGAGCGCACCGAGGCCGACCCGCCCACCGGCGCCGAGACGCTCGTCGCCGGGCTGGCCGCGCGTTCCCGCGGCGTCTACGGCGAGCTCGTCGGCGATCCCGGCTTCGTCGACTTCTTTCGCCGCTTCACGCCGGTCGACGAGCTCGCCCTGCTCAACATCGGTTCGCGGCCTGCGCGCCGGCCCGAGGGCGCGGACTATCTCGTCTCGCTCCGCGCGATCCCGTGGGTGTTCGCCTGGACGCAGAACCGCTGCCTGCTGCCGTCGTGGTACGGGTGCGGAACAGCCTTCGGCGAGGGTGACCTGAGCGAGCTCCGCCGCCTCTACGGCGAGTGGTCATTCTTCCGCACGCTCGTGCAGAACCTCGAGATGACGCTCGCGAAGGCGAGTATGGAGATCGCGCGCGAGTACCTCGCGCTCGTCGACGACGAGCGGCTCTGGGAGCCGATCGCCGAGGAGCACGCTCGCACGGTCGCAGCGGTGCTCGATATCGTCGAGGCCGGCGAGCTGCTCGAGCGCCACCCGATCGTGCAGCGCTCGGTGCGCCTGCGCAACCCTTATGTCGATCCGATGAACGCGATCCAGGTCGAGCTCCTGCATCGCTACCGCCGCGGCGATGATGCCGCCGTGCCGCCGCTGCTGCGCTCGATCGCCGGCATCGCAGCCGGCCTGAGGAACACCGGATGAGAGACGAGATCGTGCGGGAGGCGGAGCAGGCGGCGGCGGCCGTCGAGCGGCTGACCGACGAGGGCGTGGCGCGCGCGCTCGAGCAGGCCGCCGGGCTCGTCGGCGAGCGGCACGATGCGATCGCGAGCGCGAACGCGGAAGACGTCGAGGCCGCGAGCATCGACGAAGGCGCGCTCGACCGGCTCCGTCTCGACGACCTACGGATCGCCGCGCTCGGCGAGCAGCTTGCCGAACTCGCGGCACTGCCGCCGCTCGAGCGCGACGAGGACGCGTGGACGCTCGAGAACGGCCTTCGCGTGTCCGTGATGCGCATCCCGATCGGCGCGGTGGGCGCGAACTTCGAAGCGCGTCCGAACGTCGCCGTCGACGTCGCGGGGCAGCTGCTGAAGTCGCTGAACGGAGCGGTGCTGCGGACCGGAGGCGCGGCTCTGCGCACGGTGACCGTCCTCGTCGACGAGGTGCTGCGCCCCGCGCTGGCCGGCGCGGGGCTGCCGCCGGAAGCCGTCGGCCTCGTTCGCTCGCCGGAGCGCGAGGGTGCACGAATCCTCGTCTCGCTGCCGCACGTCCTGCCGCTCGTGATCCTGCGCGGCAGCGGCGCGACGACAGCCGAGCTCGCGCGCGAGGCGGCGAGCCACGGCGTCCGCACGCTCGCGCACGCCGAAGGCGGCGGTGTCCTCTATATCGGTGCCGCCGCAGACCCGGCGAAGGCCGAGGCGCTCGTCGGCGCGAGCCTCGACCGGCTCGGCGTCTGCAACCGGCTGAACCTCCTGCTCGTCGACCGCGCCGCGCAGGTGGACGTCCTGCCCGTGCTCATGGAGCTGGGAATCGCGATTCGCGAGCCGGAGCGGTTGGGGCACGAGTGGGCGAACGATCCCGAGCACATCGCTTCCGTAACCGTACGCACCGTCGATTCGCTGGAGGAGGCGGTCGCGCTCGCGAACGGGGAGACCTCGGGGCTCGCTGCTTCGATCGTCACCGAGGACGAGACCGCTGCTGAGCGTTTCCTCGCCGGCTATCGAGGGACCGCTGCGTTCTGGAACGCGACGACGCGCTTCACCGACGGGTTCGCGCTCACGGGCTCGCCCGAGACGGGCATCAACGTCGACCGCGTCCCGGGGCCGCGCGGCCCGGTGACCTACCGCGACCTGTACCTCCGTCAGTACCGCGTCGTCGGCGACGGAACCCAGCACCGGTGAGGCGGCCGCTCGTCGTCAAGCTCGGCTCGAGCCTCGTCGTCGACGAGCGCGGACGCCCGCGGCGTGTCCTGCTGCGCGCACGCGCAGCCGAGATCGCGGAGATCGTCGGCGGCGGCACGCCGGTGTGCGTCGTTTCCTCCGGCGCGATCGCGCTCGGCCTCCGCCGGCTCGGGCTCGAGCGGCGGCCGACCGCACTGCCGCGGCTTCAGGCCGCCTCGGCGCTCGGGCAGGCCGCGCTTCAGCGCGCGTGGCAGGACGCGCTCGGCCCGCACGGCCTCGACGCCGCGCAGATCCTCCTCACGAGCGCCGAGATCGGCGAGCGCCGCGCGTACGTCAACGCTCGCAGCGCGCTCAACGCGCTCTTCACGCTCGGCGCGGTGCCGGTCGTGAACGAGAACGACGCGACGGCGACCGACGAGATCAGCTTCGGCGACAACGACGCGCTCGCCGCGCAGGTGGCCGTGCTCGTTCGTGCGCGAATGCTCTTGCTGCTCACGTCGGTGGCCGGCGTGCTGCGGGAAGGGGTGCTGGTCGAGGACGGCCGAGCGGCGCGCGAGGTCGAGTTCGGCCCTGGCGACCCGCTCGGACGCGGCGGGATGGAGAGCAAGGTCGGAGCCGCGGAGCTCGCCGCGGGCGCAGGCATCCCGACCCTCATCGCCGATGGAGCGGGCGAGGGCGTGATCACCGCGGCGCTTGCGGGCCGGGCGGGCGGCACGCGCTTTGCGGCAGGCGAAGCGGCGCCGGCGTTCAAGCTCTGGCTACGGCACGGTAAGCGCGTCGTCGCGCGCGTGCACGTCGACGACGGCGCGCGTCGTGCGTTGGTCGACGGCGGCGCGAGCCTCCTGGCCGTCGGCATCGCGAGCTGGGACGAGAACTTCCGTGCCGGCGACGGTGTCGAGCTCGTCGGTCCCGACGGCGTCGCCTTCGCGCGGGGGATCGCGTCGGTCGACGCGGCCGAGCTCGCGGGACGGCCGGCAGGGGTCGAAGCGGTGCACCGCGACCGGCTCGACGTGTTCTCGCGCTAACGTCCTGAGCCGCTCATGCTCCTCGTCGTTTCGCGCCACGGCCCCGAGCGACGCGACAACGCCGGCGGCGCCGTGGCACCATTGCAGGCGGATTCGCCCGTCTCGATTGCTTCTCAGGCTCTCCATCGAGGCGAGCCCCGGCCAGTTCGCGAGGCTGTCCTCCTCGACCGCGTAGCGTCGCGTCGTGAGAGCCGTTGCAAGACAAGTCGGATCCCCGTCTCGCCCATCCAGAGGCTGCGCTCCTGATCGGCGGCAGAAAAGCATCAGGCGTGAAGAGCAAGTCGCGAGACGTGGTCTAGAGGGCCCGCATCCGGTTGTTGCGCGCGTTGTGCTCCACCTCGGCGAGCCCAAGCTCCTCGAGCACGGGCGGCACGTAGTTGGCGAACCTCCCGCGCAGCCCCTTCTTCAACCCGTACCACCCGCCGACCGGATTGTTCGCCGCGCGCGCCCACGCCTCGACCGTTCCGTCGGCCGCAGGCTTGCCTTCGTCCGCGCTCCCGAGGGGCATCCAGTCGCCGTGGGCTTTCAGCATCGCCTGGAGGTCGTCGATCGCCCGCAGGTAGTACCGCACCTGCGTCTTCCCGACCTGCGCCACGAGCGCCGGTGGGTTGGTCTCCAGGTCGCGGTAGGCCGTGTAGCCGGACTGCCCCGGCGGCGTCTTCAGCTGCCACGGATCGTCCGGTGTGCCCTTGCCGCTCATTGCGTCGCTGCCTCCTCGTAATCGTCCCGTCTACCAGCAGAAGACGCTAACCGTACAACACGCTTTCCAAAGTGAAGTAATGGCACGTAGCCTCGCACAATGGCCTCCGCGCTCACCTGGGAGACGGTCTACGAGCGGAACTCGGTCGAGCGGATCAAGCGCGACGGGCCGCCGCTACGCATCCGCGACGAGCTGCCGGCGCTGATCGCCGCGGGCTACGAGAGCATGCCGGAGGAGGACATCGTCCGCCTCCAGTGGTGGGGTCTCTACCACGACAAGCCGAAGATCGGGACGTTCATGCTCCGCGTGAAGATCCCGAGCGGGATCCTCACCCCCGCGAAGCTGCGCGCGATCGGCGAGGTCGGCAACCGCTACGGCCGCGGCGACGCCGAGCTGACGACGCGCCAGTGCATCCAGCTGCACTGGCTCGAGCTCTCGGCGCTCCCCGACGTCTTCGCAGACCTCGAGGCGGCGGGCATCACGAGCGCCGGCGGTTGCGGCGACACCGTGCGCAACATCACCGGCTGCCCCGTCTCCGGTCTCGCCGCCGACGAGCTCTTCGACGCGACGCCGACCGTCGAGGGCGCGACCGCCGAGTTCTACGGCAATCCCGCGTGGGCGAACCTGCCGCGCAAGCACAAGTACTCGATCGCGAGCTGCGTCGACCGTTGCAACGCGCCGGAGATCAACTGCGTCTCGCTCGTCGGAACGATCAGTGACGGTGTCGAGGGATTCGCGGTGCACGTCGGCGGCGGGCTCTCCTCGGTGCCGCGCATCGCGCGCGATCTCGGCGTCTTCGTGCCCAAGGAAGAGGCGAACGAGATCCTCGGCGCCGTCACCACCGTCTGGAGCGAGGATCTGAAGTACCGCATGTCGCGCGTGAAGGCGCGACTCAAGTTCATGGTCGACGACATCGGCGCCGAGGGCATGCTCGAGCGCGTCGAGGCCAAGCTCGGAAGGACGCTCGAGCGCTACGAATTGCCGCCGATCTCTGTGCAACCCTCCGCGCACGTCGGCGTGCACGCCCAGAAGCAGGATGGGCACTCCTACATCGGGGTGCCCGTCCGGCTCGGGCTCTCGTCGGGCGACCAGCTGGTCGCCGTCGCGGACCTCGTCGAGTCGTTCGGCGGCGACATCCGCCTTACGCGCCAGCAGAACCTGATCGTCACCGGTGTCCCGAACGAGCGCATCGACGAGGTGCTTGCTCAGCTCGACGAGCTCGGCCTGCCGCTCTCCACGAACGAGATCTGGGCGAACTCGATCGCCTGCACCGGCGAGCCGCACTGCAACTTCTCGGTCGGCGAGACGAAGGACCGCCTGCGCGTCCTCGTCGCGCACCTCGAGCACACGTTCGGCGACGCGATCGCGGAGCTGCGACTGCACCTCGACGGGTGCCCGCACGCCTGCGCACAGCACTGGGTCGGTGACCTCGGGTTCCAGGCGACGACGGGTAAGGACGCCGACGGCAACCGCATCTCGGCCTACGACATCTTCGTGCGCGGCTCCCTCGGCCCGGCGCCGGAGATCGGCGGCTCGCTGTTCCGCCGCGTGGCGAGCGACGAGCTCGAGCGCGCGGTCGAGGGTCTCGTGCGCGGCTGGCTCGCCGACCGGCTCGAGGGCGAGAGCTTCACGGCGTTCCAGCGCCGCCTGTCCGACGACGAGCTCGGCGCGCTGGCAGGTCTCGCGCCGGCGAAGAAGCGTGTACGAGAGGAGGTCGCAGCGTGAGTACGTTCGAGCTGCTCGACGAGCTGGAGGCCGGCGAGCTTTCCATCCAGTACGAGGGCGAGGAGCCGCAGGCGCTGCTCGAGTGGGCGATCGGGGAGTTCAGCCCGCGCATCGCGCTCTCGGCCGCGTTCCAGGCCGACGACGTCGCGCTCATCGACATGGCGTACAAGATCGACCCCTCGGTGCGCGTCTTCACCGTCGACACCGGCCGCCTGCCGAGGGAGACGCACGATCTCATCGCCGCTCTGCGCGCGAAATACCCGGGCCTGAATCTCCACGTGCTCGAGCCGGATGCGGGCCAGGTGGCGAGGATGGTCTCGAAGAAGGGTCTGGACCTGATGACGGAGTCGGTCGAGAACCGCCTCCTCTGCTGCAACGTGCGGAAGGTGCAGCCGCTCACGAAGCATCTCGACGGTCTCGACGCGTGGGTCACAGGCCTGCGTCGCGACCAGTGGGCGACGCGCACGAACATCCGCAAGGTGGAGATCGACCACGACCACGGCGCGATCGTCAAGGTCAACCCCCTCGCCGAGTGGACGAAGCGCGAGGTGTGGGCGTACCTCGGCGAGAACGACGTGCCGGTTCACGGGCTGTACGCGCAGGGCTACACCTCGATCGGCTGCGCGCCGTGCACGCGCGCGATCGCCGAGGGCGAGGACGACCGTGCGGGTCGCTGGTGGTGGGAGACGAACGCGCCGAAGGAGTGCGGCATGCACTGCTCGATCGAGCACGGCGGCTTCGAGCACGAGCTGAAGGCGATTCTCGGCAAGGACGGCGGACACTGATCGCGCTGCGCGGCGACGCGGCCGAGGTCGCCCTCGGCGAGGCGCAGGCCGTGCTCGCGCTCGTCCAGGACGAGGAGCGCCGTGGCCGGCTGGCCGATCTCGTCGCAGCGGTCCAGGGCGGCGAGCTCGACGACGACGAGGCGCAGGCGCTCGAGGAGCTGATCGAGCTCGGCCTCTCGACCGGCCGGATCCGCAGCATCTACGGGCCGGAGGGCGAGCAGGCGGCGCTGAAGACGTTCCGCCGGCTCCCCGGCGGCCGGGCGCTCTCCGACAGCGCCGGCGAGGTGACGGACGCGCTGTCCGCGCTCGAGGGGAAGTTGCTCGAGACGGTGCAGGTGCAGTCGACAGGCCCCGCGTCGTTCCTCGTCACGCTCGGCGTCGAGGGTCTGGAGCTCTCCGTGCGTCTCGATCGCGCGGGTGCGCGCGTCCACTCGGTCGGCGTCTGATGGCCGAGCCGCAGCACTACGTCGCCTGCCTCGATCTGACCGGCCGCAGCTGCCTCGTCGTCGGCGAGGGCGCGATGGCACAGGAGAAAGTCGAGGGCCTGAGCGCATCGGGCGCCACCGTCATGCGCATTTCGCCCGATGCGTACCGCGAGAAGGACCTCGACAACGTGTGGCTCGTCGTTGCCGCGACGAGCGACGACGAGCTGAACCGGCGGGTGTACGCCGATGCCAACGAGCGCCGCGTCTTCTGCAACGTCGCCGACGT